>NZ_JBIVXW010000026.1:0-121953 GCF_044769405.1 Streptomyces sp. NPDC090442 | reverse complement strand
GGTGGGGGGGGGGGGGTCCCCCGGCCACTGTTGGGTCCTGCGGGCTGGGGGGGGGGGGCCGCGGGGGGGGGGCCCCCCGGTGCCGGCCCCCGCCTCACTGTGTTGGCCTTATCTGCCCGGGGGTGTGGTGGCGGCGTCGGCGATGCGTTCGGCCGCGGGTAGCGGCAGGTCGGCGTGGTGCGCGAGCCAGTGGGCGTCGTGGCCCTGATGGGCGAGGAGGTAGGCCAGGTGCACGCGCGGTTCGTAGGTGGCACATGGGCCGGTGGGGCTGGAGCAGGTACTGGGGCCGCCGAGCAGGTAGTCCCGCTCGGTGCCGTCGTGCAGGGCCAACCGCAGGTGCGGGCAGTGGTGGTTGGTGGTGGGCGAGGTCGGCCGGTCGTCGGTGGCGTGGTGCCGCCGGCGGGCCGGTGCGGTGAGTTTGGTGAGCTGCGGGAGAAGGCGCATGGCTGCCCTCCCTTCTCCGTGCGGGGTGATGGGGGGGGTGGCGGCGGGCGGGGAGGTCCGCCGCCACCCCCGGTAGGGGAATGGTCAAGTGCCGACGCGTGCCGGTCAGTTGCCGAGGGCGACCTGGACGATCTTGATGACGACGAGGATCATCGCGATCAGCAGGTAGGTGCGCAGGGCTCCCATGCCGAGCTTGCGGCCGGTGGACATGGTGGGGCGGGTCAGCGTCGCGAGCGGCGGCATCCGCCAGGATGCGCGGCCGGTGCGGTCGATGGGGTCTTCCTTGGTGGCGGTGCGCCGGCGGGTGAAGGCGTAGCCGGCGGCGAGTACCCCGGCGACGCCGCAGCCGGCCATGATGTCGAGGATCGTGCCCGCGCTGATGTCGGGGAAGAGCACCGAGGCGGTCAGGATGATCGACAGCGAAACCAGGATGCCGACGACCGCGGCGGTGAAGGCGTTGGTCTTGGGCCCGTTGACCCACGGTCCGAGGACCTGCTTGTCGTTGCAGAGCAGCAGCAGGAAGACCGTGGCGGAGGGCAGGAGCACGCCGGCGAGGGTCTGCACGCCCTGGGTGAGCAGGCCGAGGGGGGAGCCGGGGATCAGCACGATGGTGGCGGCCGCGGCGACCAGGCCGGCGTAGACGGCGTAGAAGCCCTTGGCTCCCTTGATGCCGCGGTGCAGGGAGTGCTTCATCCCGAACACGTCGCCGATGGCGTAGGCGGTGGACAGGGAGACGGCGAAGGCGCCGATGATCGCCGCGTCCAGCAGGGCGATGGCGAAGAGCACTCCGGCGACCTTGCCGGCCTTGGCCTCGATGCCGGTGATCAGGCCCGCGGTGTCGGTGAAGTTGCCGAAGCCCTTGGTGCCGGCGAAGGCGGTAGCGACCAGGCCCATCATGGCGGCGGCGCCGACGATCACGATGGCGATGCCGATCCACAGGTCGGCCTTCTCGTACTTCATGAAGCGCGGGGTGATGCGCTTGTCGATGACGTAGGACTGCTGGAAGAAGAGCTGCCAGGGGGCGACGGTGGTGCCGACGATGCCGATGATCAGCAGCATCACGGTGGCCAGCTCGCCGTTGCCGCCGGGGATGGTGGGAATGACGAAGTCGTGCGCCATCTGCGAGGTCTTGGGGTGGAGCATGAAGTAGAGCGGGACCAGGAGCAGCGACCCGATGCACAGGGCGACGGCGATCCGCTCGAAGCGGCGGAAGGAGCCGGTGAAGGCGGAGGCGATGATGATGGCGGCGGCCAGGATCACCGAGCCGGTCTTGGGCAGGCCCAGGTAGTCGGCGGCCATGGTGATGCCGATGAACTCCGTGACCAGGGTCAGCGCGTTGAGCAGGAACAGGTCGATGACGGAGAAGGCGCCCCAGAACTTGCCGAACCGCTCCAGGATCAGGCGCGCGTGGCCGACCCCGGTGACGGCGCCGAGTCGCAGCACCATCTCCTGGTTGACGTAGAGGACGGGAACGAGCAGGAGCAGGGTCCACAGCAGGCTGGTGCCGTAGTTCTGGCCGGCCTGGCCGTAGGTGGCGAAGGCGCCGGCGTCGTTGTCGCCGACCATCACGATCAGGCCGGGGCCGACTATCGCGAGCAGCGTCTTGAGTTTGGCGGAGAGCCCCAGGCGCGGGGCGGTGTCGTCGACCCTGATGGTGCCGAGCGCACCGCGGATGTCACCGATGTGGGCGTCGTCGAGCACCGCGCTGGACTGCGGCGGAGTCGATGGCGTGGCAGTGGTGGTGGTCAGGTTGGTCATGGAAGTCTCCCGTCCCCCAACGGGGGAGGTTTGGGGCACGCGGCAACGATCCCCCTGCGAACGCGCAGCACAGCGCCCCGGCACGGCAGGTGGCCGCACGGGTGCGTGGGGGGAGGGTGCCTATATCGAGCAGGAGGTTGTTACTGCGTACCGGAGGTCGAAGAAGACATCGGAGAAGACATACGCATATGGGGCCGACTGTGGCCCGGACTACTGCAATGGCCGTCCATGGTGTCTCTCGCCTCCTTCCGGCCGGGGCGCACGCGGGCGCCAAACGGACACGGCAAAGAGCAGGCCGGTCCACGATGACCGGCTCACCCCAACTCGTCAGAGCTTTGGCACTCCACGGCGTAATCCCCGTACGGGGGAAGCCACTTGGGGTCACCCCTTAGGTCGGGGAGACCTGTCCTGAACCTGGGCGTCTCTCGACGTCGTGGGGTCAGTGGCCTGTGTCCGCGAAGACGCCTCACCGAACGAGGTGCCTCTGTTTCTTCTCTTCGAACGGCTGAAATCCTACCCCCGTACTTGCATGGATACGCAACTCTTTGACTCAACCTTGACCGGCGCCGCGCGGTCTGACTGGCGGAGGTGGGCGGACGAGTCGCCATGCCTGGGAGTTGTGGTGGGACGGGCGCGCGTGCCTGGACTGCCTGGCCGGCGATGCTCAGCTCAACTACTCCTGGGGGAAGACTGGTTGACGCGCAGTCGGCGACCGGGAGAGCACGTCGTGGTCAAGCGGGTTGCCCGAGTCCTTCACGTTGCGGGAGCAGGGGCTCCGGGGTCGTCGTCGGGCTCCCCCGGCCAGTGCCGCACGCCGCGGAGCACGTCCAGGAACGCCCGTTCCGCGGGGGACAGCAGGCGGTCGCGGCGGTGGACGAGGCTGATCGGGCGGGGGCGCGGGGTCGGGGTGACGGGCAGCGCGGTGAGGGTGCCGGCGCGCAGTTCGTGGACGACGGCGTGTTCGGAGATCAGCGCCAGGCCCACGCCGGCCGCGACGCACTGTTTGACCGCCTCCGGGCCCCAGGTATCCGCACGCGGGACGGCGCCCAACTCCCGGTCGGCCAGCACGCGTTCCTGAAGCGCACGGGTCTGTGGACCCGGTTCGCGGAGCAGGAGGCGGGCGCCGGCGGCGGCCGGGTCGTCCGGCGCCACGGCGGTGCGGCCGGTCAGCGGGTGGTCGGGGCGGCGATCAGGACCAGGCGCTCGTCGAGGACGGACTCCACGGCCAGGCGGTCGCCGAGCGGGGTGCCGGCCACCACGGCGATGCCGATGCCGCCGCGCGCTCGCGGTGTGGATGGCGGTGCCGACGGCGAGCGAGCCGGTGAAGCTGATGCCGGCGACCTGGGGGTGTGCGACCAGCGCGGCGCCGGCTGTGGCGTCCCCCTGGACGAGGTTGAGCACGCCGTCGGGGACCCCGGCCCGTTGCGCCGCGTCGGTCAACAGTGCGGCGGTCAGCGGGGTCAGTGGGGACGGCTTGAGGACCGCGGTGCAGCCGGAGGGCAGTGCCGGGGCGACCTTCCAGACCGGGATGGCGAGCGGGAGGTTCCGGGGCGAGACCAGTCCGACGACGCCGAGCGGGCGGCGGAAGGTGTAGGCGAAGGTGCGTTCCTCCTCGACGGGTGCGGTGACCCCGCCCAGCAGCCGGGCCCGGCCGGCGGTGAACTCCAGTACCGCGCGGATCCGCGCCACCTCGCCCCGGGCCTCGGCCCGCAGCTTGCCCTGCTCGCGGACGACGGCGTCGGTGAACTCGTCCTCACGGTCGGCGAGTTGGCGGCGAGGGCGGTGAGGTGGGCGGCCCGTCGGATCGGGCCCAGCGCCCGCCACCCGGGCAGCGCGGCGGCCGCGGCGGCCGCGGCGGCCGCCGCCCGGTCCGCGTCCGCGCCGTCGGACTCGGCGAACTCCCCCGGATGCCCGCGCAGCTGATACACGCCTGTTCCACCAATCGATGCGCCAACTTCCGTCCTGCCGGCGGGCGTTCCGGGACGCGCCGTCGGCCTTCACGGCAGGCGGCGCAGATAGGGGTCGGTCGGCCGGCGCGGTAGGAGGCGGATGCGCGCGTCGACGACGGTGCTGCCGTCGGGGCGGGCGATGACCGGGGTGCACGTGGCCTGGGCCAGTTCGGGGAGGTCGTCGGCCAGCTGGGAGAGGCGGGCCAACAGGTCCTTGAGGGAGGCCAGATCGGCCGGTGGGGCGCCGCGGTGACCGAAGAGGAGTGGGGCGCAGCGGGGCGTGGTGAGTAGATCGTGGACGTCGTTGTCGGTGAGGGGGGCGAGGCGGGCGGCGTGGCCGGTGAGCGGTTCGCCGGTGGTGCCGCCGGGGCCGAAGACGACCAGGGCGCCGAAGACCTCGTCCTGGACGACGCCGGCGAGGAGTTCGGTGCCGCGTTCCGCCATCGGTCGGACCAGCGCGCCGGTCATGGCCGTGCCGAGGCGGGCGGCCAGGGCGCGGAAGGCGGTCCGCACGGCGTGCCGGCCGCGGAGGTCGAGGAACACGCCGCCCCGCTCGGCCCTGTGGACGAGGTCGGGTCCCTCGGCCTTGAGTGCCACCGTGCCGGAGCGACTGGCCAGTCGGGCGGCGGCGTCGACGGCCTCCTCCTCGGTGGTGACGTATGCCTGTGGGAGACGGGGGATGCCGTAGCAGTCCAGGAGTCGGGCGGTCTGGCGGGCGTCCAGCCAGCCGCCGGCCGGGGCCTCGGCGAGGAACTCGGCGACCAGGGCACGGGCTCCCACGGCATCGGTGTCGGCCGACTCCACCAGGCAGCCTGGCGGGCGGGCAAGCCAACGGGCGCGCGCCACGGCATGGCGCAGCGCGCGGGCCGCCGACCGCGCCTCGCCGTACGAGGGGACGGCCCGCCCGTCGTCCGCGTGCAGCAGTCGGACGCGTTCGGGCTGGTCGGGGCGGACGGCGAGGATCGGGCAGCGACCGCCGGAAGGCATGACGGCGGCGGAGGTGAGTGCGGTGGTCGGGTCGGTGTCCACCGCGGCGGTCAGGGCGGTGGGGACCAGGGCGACCAGGATGGCGTCCACCGCTCCGGAGGCGGCGAGGCGGTCCAGGCATCGGCGCAGCGCCGCCGCGGTCACGGACGGCATGGTGTCGATCGGGTTTCCGGCGCTGGCGCCCGCCGGCAGGTCGCCGAGCATTTCCTCCGTGAGGGCCAACGGCAGTTCCGCTACGTCGAGTTCGGCGTCGGCGCAGGCGTCGGCGGCCAGTACGTCGACCCCGGCCGCGTTGGAGATCACGGCGATGCGCGGACCGTTGGGTAAGGGTTGGGAGTGCAACAGGGCCGCGGTGTCGAGGAGTTCGCCGAGGGTGTCGGTGGCGGTGATGCCGGCCTGTCGGAACAGCGCGCGCCGGGTCGTGGGCGGGACGGCCGGCGCTGCGATGTGGGAGGCGGCGGCCCGGCGGCCGGCCGTCGAACGTCCCGCGTCGACGGTGAGCACCGGCAGCCGCCGGGTGACGCGCTGTGCGGTACGGGAGAAGGCGCGGGGGTTGCCGAACGACTCCAGGTGCAGCAGGGCCAGTTCGGTCCGGCCGTCGCACTCCCACCACTGGAGGAGGTCGTTGCCGCTGACGTCCCGCTCGTCGCCGAGCGAGACGAAGCTGGAGACGCCGATGCCCAGGCGGGAGAGTCCGTCCAGGAGGACGGTCCCGACGCCGCCCGACTGGACGGCGATGCCGGCCGCGCCGGGCAGCGGTCGGTCCACGGCGACGGTCGCGTCCAGGCTGACGTCGGGTTCGGTGTTGGCGATGCCCAGGCAGTTGGGACCCGCCATCCGCATGCCCCACCGTCGGCAGGCCGCCGTCAACTCCGCGGTGCGGACGACGTCGAGGCCGGCGGTCACCACCGCCAGGGCCTTCACTCCGGCCCGGCCGCACTGTTCGGCGACCCGCGGGACGGCCGCGGCCGGCACCGCCAGGACGGCGAGGTCCGGCGGGTGCGGAAGGTCACCGACGGACGCGAACGCCGGGATGTGCAGGACGGTGCGGGCGTGCGGGTTGACCGGGTGGAGGAGTCCGCGGAAGTGGCCCTCGCGCAGGTGGTGCAGGACGGCCCGACCTGCGGAACCGGGCTCGGTGCCGGCACCGATGACGGCGACCGAACGGGGCCGCAGCAGCGGACGCAGGCTCGCGGTGCCGGCGGTGCGGCCCCGCAGGTCCACGGCACAGCGGTACTTCTCGTCCGGTTCGAGGCGGATGACACCGTGCACGGTGGTGTCCTCGTACCGCCGGGTGACGTGCAGGCCGAGGTGGGCCAGGATGCGGTGGATGGGGTGGTTGTCGGCGAGCACGTCGGCGGTGAAGGCGGTGACGCCGTTCTCCCGGGCGGTGTGCACGAGGTGTTCCAGCAGCAGGGTCCCCACGCCCCGGCGGTGGAAGTCGTCGGCGACGGCCAGGGAGATCTCGGCGGTGGTCGAGGTGAGCGTGGTGGTCGTCCGGGCCGTCTCGACGGTGGTCGGGGCGACCCCCGCGGCGGCCGGGGCGCTCTCCTCCGAGATCGGCGCATCGCCGGTCTCGTACTCGGCGACGCCGACCAGTCGGTCGCCGTGCAGGGCGACGAGGGTGCGGTGTCCGGGGCCGCCGCGGGTGCAGAGCCGGTCCGCGGCCCGTTCGCCGGAGCGTCGGCTGACCATGAAGAACCGGTTGCGCAGGCTGTCCGCGGACATCTCGCCGTAGAGGCGCAGCACTTGCTCGCGGTCCGCCGGGTCCGCCGGCCGCAGTCGGACCGTGCTGCCGTCGGCGAGCAGCGCGCAGACCGTCGCACACACGGTGCGAACGGCGGTGGCCGTGTCCGTCATGGTGCCTTCCCCTCCCCGCGACCCACTGTTCCGTCGCCACGAACTGCGACGTCTTCAGCGTGCGGGCCCCGGCCCGGGCGGCGTCAGGGGCCGTCCGACCCCAACTCCGTCCGGTCGGCCGGGGTCCGCCTGCCGCCGGCCCGCCCGGCCGTAGCTCGTCACCGACGCGGCCGCGCAGCCACGGGTCAGGAAGCGGCCTCCGCCCCCACGTCGAGGACCACCTTGCCCGCAACGCGCCGGTCCAGCAGCGTGTGCGCGGCCTCGGCGATGCGCTCCCAGGAGTCGCGCCGGTCGACCTCCGGGGAGAGCCGGCCGTCCGCCACGAACCCCAACAGGGTGGCCAGGTCTGGCCCGACCTCATGGACGTCGCCGAACGTGCTGATCGTCTTGGCCGGTCCGACGAAGAACAGCGAGTACGGCGCGAACTCCGCCGGCTCGTCGGAGGCCCAGCCGATGGTCTGCACTCCCCCGCCCGGCGCGAGGAGTTCCCAGGCGGCGGCGAGTTGGGGGCCGCCGACGTTGTCGAGGATGAGGTCGACCGGCCGGTCGATGCCCTCCAGGCCGACCACCACCTCGTGGGCGCCCAGTTCGGCCAGGCCGTCAGCGCGTGCCGACGATCCCACCGAGGCGATGACATGGGCGCCGCCGAGGGCCGCCAGTTGGACCGCGTAACGGCCGACGCCGCCCGCCGCGCCGGTGATCAGTACCCGTCGACCCAGGATTGCACGGGAGCGCAGCGCGCGGAGTGCGGTGATGCCGGCCATCGGCAGCGCCGCCGCGTCGGCGAGGTCGACCTGGGCCGGGACTTCCGCCACGGCGGTGGTGTCGACGGCCATCCGCTGGGCCCATGCGCCGGCGCCGAACGCCGCGACTCTGGCCCCTGCGGACGGTCCGCTGCCGTCTGCCGCGGCCCGCACGACGACTCCGGCGGCGTCGTAGCCGTGGACGGTCCCGGCCGGACGACGTCCGGCGAACGCGACCTCGCCGCGGTTGAGGGAGATGTGTCGGACGTCGAGCACCAACTGGTGTGGTTCCGGCTGGGGTGCCGCGACCGACCCGAGGCGTAACGCCCCGGGAGCGTCGGGATCGACGACGAGTGCGCGCATGCTCATGAAGATGCCCTTCGATAGCCGTGCACCATCCGGACCGTCAGTCCGTTTGATGCACGGTAATATCCGGACTGACAGTCCGTCTAGTGCTTCTTCTCTCCAGCTGCGAGGTACAGATGACCGGAGAACGCACCCGCACCGAACGCGCCGATGCGACCCGCAACCGTCGCGCGGTACTCTGTGCGACCGAGCAGCTCCTGGCCGAAGGCGGCGGGGACCATGTGTCACTTGACCGCGTGGCCGCGCTCGCCGGGGTCGGGAAGGGCACCGTGTTCCGGCGCTTCGGCAGTCGTGCCGGCCTACTGCAGGCGCTGCTGGAAGAGCGGTCCCGCGAACTGCGCGAGGCCGTCACCAACGGGCCGCCGCCCCTGGGCCCCGGAGCGCCGACCCGCGAACGGCTGCTCACCTTCCTCGACGAGCTCGGCGCGATCGCCGAGGGCAACGCCACCCTGCTCTCCGCGCACGAACGGGCCTGCGCCGAGGACAAGTACGGCGATCCCAGCTACCAGTTCTGGCACCGCCATCTCAGCGCCCTGTTCGCGGGCGAACGCCCCGACCTCGACGCCGACTTCCTGGCCCACGCCCTACTCGCCGTCTTCGACGGCGACTTGATCCGCCGCCTGACACCGGCCGACGACCCGCGTCGCTTCACCCGCTCCCTCCAGCAGATGGCGTTGGCGCTGCTCGACCGCGGCTGAACGACAAGCTGCCCACCTCTCGACGGGTGATCCATGAGCGGTGCGCAGCCGCCGAAGTACCGCTCAGGCTCCGCCCGTTGACGGTGGCTTGATGAAGGCGCCGGCGGCTGCCGCGAGGGCGGCGGTTCTGGCCGCGCGGCCGGGGAGTTGCGGGTCGGGGGCCAGGCGGAGCAGCAGCAGTTGGTGGTAGGGCGGGGCGGTGGCGGCGAGGAGGAGTTGCCTGGCGTCGGTGTCGGGTGGGAGTTCGCCGCGTTGGACGGCCCGGGCGACGACGACCTCGCAGCGGGCGTACCGGTCCTCCCAGAGCCGCTGTTGGGCTTCGGCGGCCTTCTCGGAGCGGAAGGAGGCGGCGATCAGCGCGGTCACGACCGGCGGTTGGGCCGTGAGGGCGGTCTGGATCTCCTCGTTGAGCGCGGTCAGGTCTCCTTCCAGCGAGCCGGTGTCCGGTGGCTGCCAGTCGTCGTCGCCCGCCGCGTCGAGGACGTCGGCGAGCAGGCCGCCGACGTCTCCCCAGCGCCGGTAGACCGTTGTGCGGTGCACGCCGGCGCGGGCGGCGACGGTGTCCGTGGTGAGACCGTCATAGCCGTGTTCGCCGAGCTCCGCGAGGACCGCGTCGAGCACCTGCCTGCGGATACGGGCGGTGCGGCCCCCGGGGCGGCGCCGGGGCGGCGTCCGGGCGCCCTCTGGTTCCGACGCCCGTCCAGGGGTTGGTTGTTGGGGCGACTCGTGCGGTGATTCTTTGCCTGTGGGAGTCATCACTGGATTTCCGATTGCTCAGGGGGCGGTGCTGTGCCAACATCCTAAAGCAGCAGTTGTCGCACTAGGAGAGTGATCGATGTTCCTTCAAAGCGTTCGCCCGGCCACGCGGCCCTTGATGACCGCCTCGTTCTCGAATGCTTTGGAGTCCTTGTATGCCTACCCAGATCACCGCGCTCGCCGTCAGCAAGTCCTTCGACGGCAGGCCCGTTCTTGACTCGGTGACCTGCTCGCTCGCCGCGGGCGAACGGACCGGGATCATCGGCGAGAACGGATCGGGCAAGACCACCCTGCTGCGCCTGCTCGCCGGGCGTGAACGGCCCGATCAGGGCGAGGTCGTCGTCCAGGCCACCGGCGGCGTCGGCTATCTCGCCCAGGACGAACGGATGGTGCCGCAGGCGACCGTCCAGCAGGTCATCGACCGGGCGTTGAGCGATCTGCGCGCCGTCGAGGAGCGCATGCGCCGCCTGGAGGCCGCGATGGCCGACGGCGACGAGGCGGTCCTGACCGAGTACGGCGAGCTGATGACCGTCTTCGAACTGCGCGGCGGTTACGACGCCGACGCCCGCGTGGAACGCGCCCTGCACGGTCTCGGCCTGGGCCTGGTGGGCCGTGACCGTACCGTGGGCAGCCTGTCCGGCGGCGAACGCGTCAGGTTGCGGCTGGCGGCCGTCCTGGCGGCCGCACCGGAGGTGCTGCTGCTGGACGAGCCCACCAACCACCTCGACGACTCCGCCCTGCAGTGGCTGGAAGACCATCTGCGCACCCGGCGGGGCACCACGGTGGCGGTCTCCCATGACCGGGCCTTCCTGGAGCGGGTCGCCACCAGCCTGTTGGAGGTGGACGCCGATCGGCGCCGCGTCGTCCGGTACGGCAACGGCTACGCCGGCTACCTCGCCGAGAAGGCGGCGGCCCGGCAACGTTGGGCGCAGGCACACGACCAGTGGCGGGCCGACGTCGACCGGCTCCGCGAGACCGCGGCGACCACCGCCCGCCAAGTGGCCCCCGGCCGCCCGATGAAGGACGGCAACAAGATGGCCTACGACCGGGCGGGCGGCCGGGTGCAGCAGTCGCTGGCCAGTCGGGTGCGCAACGCCGAGGAACGGTTGCGCCGGCTTCTCGCCGACCCCGTTCCGCCCCCGCCGGAGCCGCTGCGCTTCACCCCCGTACTACGGGCCCGCCGCCTGGAGGGCGTCGTACTCGACGCCGCCGACCTCGCCGTCAGGGACCGGCTCGTCCGCACGAGCCTCACCGTCAAGGCGGGCGAGCGCCTGCTGATCACGGGGCCGAACGGCGCGGGCAAGAGCACCCTGCTCCGCGTCCTGGCCGGGGAGGTCGCCCCCGACGGCGGGAGCGTCGTTTGCCGCGGCAGGATCGGCTACCTCCCCCAGGAGCCGCGCCCCGGAAGACCGGAGGAGACCGTGCTGGCCGCCTTCGCCCGCGGCCGGACCACCGGAGTCGAGGCCGGGGGGACCGACGAGCACGCCGAACGGCTGCTGTCCCTGGGCCTGTTCGACCGCGAGCAACTCACCGTTCCCGTCGGCCGGTTGTCCACCGGGCAGTTGCAACGCCTGGCCCTGGCGCGCCTGCTCAGCGAGCCGGCGGACGCCCTGTTGCTCGACGAACCCACCAACCATCTGTCGCCCGCCCTCGTCGAGGACTTGGAAACCGCACTGGACGGGTACGACGGCGCCCTCGTCATCGTCAGCCACGATCGACGGCTGCGACGGCGCTGGCGGGGCGACCGCCTGGACATACCGGCGACCGAGACGTCCACCACCGAGCGCTGAGCCCTCCGGCCCCGCAGACATCCCTCAGTCAGACACCCCAGCGCCCTTCCGAGAGAAAGCCATCCTTGATGCCGCCTGTTCCCGCCGACCCCACCGTGCTGCACCCGATGCCCGGCCAGCCGCGCGTGGTGCTGCTCAAACCGCTGGTCACCTCACCGCTGATCGAGGTCGGTGACTTCTCCTACTACGACGACCCCGACGATCCGACCGCCTTCGAGACCCGCAACGTGCTGTACCACTACGGGCCGGAGAAGTTGGTCATCGGAAAGTTCTGCGCGCTGGGCGAGGGCGTGCGGTTCATCATGAACGGCGCCAACCACCGCATGGACGGCCCCTCCACGTTCCCCTTCCCCATCATGGGCGGCTCCTGGGCCGAGCACTTCGACCTCGTCTCCGGCCTGGAAGGGCGGGGCGACACCGTGGTGGGCCATGATGTCTGGTTCGGTTACCGGTCCATGGTGATGCCGGGCGTCCGCATCGGCCACGGGGCGATCATCGCCTCCGGCGCCGTGGTCGTCGACGACGTCCCCGACTACGGCATCGTCGGCGGCAACCCCGCCCGCCTCATTCGCCGCCGCTACAGCGACCCCGACATCGAGCGCCTCCGGGCCCTCGCCTGGTGGGACTGGCCGCTCCAGCACCTCACCGCACACGTCCGCACCATCATGTCCGGCAGCATCGACGACTTGGAGGCCGCGGCGGCCGAACTGACGGAATAGGCGGCATAGATGAACGAGACGCGAGAATCAACGCAAGGTCCACCGTCCCACTCCCCCGACCCGCCCCCGCGCAGAATCGAGCCGCCGTCAGCATGCCTGCATCGCCCACCCCCACCCCCATCCCGTTCGCCGACGCCGAACTCAACCTCAGCATCGGTGCGGGGTATCAGGTGACGGCCAGGCGATAGACCTGCCGTGAGCCGCCTTCCGGGCCGGGGTCGGCGGCCTCGGCCGGACTGAAGCCGAGGCGCTCGTAGAAGACGCGGGCGCCGCTGGCGGTCGCGCCCGGATGGTCGGCTCCGAAGGTGATCACCTCAATGTGGCCCGGTACCGAGACGAACCGACGTAGCGCGTCCGCGACCAAGGCCCGGCCAACGCCCCCTCCGCGCGTCTCCTCCGAGACGACGAGCCAATCGACGTGGTAGGTCGGGGCGTTGCCACCGAACAACAGGCCACCGACGACATCCGACCCCGATACGGCGACGAGCGCCGTGGACCGGCGTAGGTGGCTGTCCACGGCGCGGTGGAATCCCGGGTCCTCGACCATCGGGCCGAACCAGTGCTCGACCTGGGCGGCCAGGTCAAGAAGGCCGGGGAGGTCCTGCTCGCGCGCGAGTCTGACGATCACTCGGGCAGTCTCGCAGACATGGCGCGCCTCGTCACCGTCACGTCATGGAACACGTGGATCGGCCACCCGGTAGCCCGCTCGCGACGGGCCGCCCACGACGTCGAGCACGCCCCGGGCGACCTCGGCAAGTCGGGCGGGGGTGGCGGGGCGGGGGCCAGGCGATCGGCCAACGCCGGGTCGTGGTCGCGCAGTTCGCGCAGTTCGCGCAGGTCGCGCAGTTCGCGCAGCAGCCATTTCCCGGCGCCCTGCCAGTGCCGACCGGACAGCAGGGCCGACTGCGCCGCCCAGTACCTCCACCGACCGCCCTTCCCACGTCAACGAGTGGCGGTAAGGGTTCTGGCGCGGCCCGGTCGCCACGAGCATGTCCAAGTCGGAGGTCGGGGTGCGCCGTTCGGTGAGCACGCTGCCGCCCACGGCCACGGTGAGCGCGTCGCCGAAGAGGTGCCGGGCGAGCCCGCGAGCGGCCGCGACGGGTTCCCTCCGCGTCATCCCCCCCGAATTCCCCAGAGAGTGCGCCGGATTCCTCCTGCTCCGGCTTGCCACGGTCGGGCCACGACAAGCGGGCAAGCAGGCATACAGCCGACGCGGCCTGGGGGATCTGACGGCTGCGCGGCGTGGGCGTGAGTGAGCGGAGGGCATGCCGCGGGCAGGCAGCGGGACTTGAGGCCCCCGGCTGCGTGCCCGTCGGGACGGTGCGTCAGAGCATGGCGAGCCGGTCCACCAGCAGTTCGGTCCTCCGCTCGGTCTCCTCCGGTGGCAGCCGTCCCGCCCGGGTCAGGGTCGCCATCCCGTGCAGGGCCGCCCAGAACACCTCGGTGAACAGCCCCGGTTGGACGCCCGCCCCGGCGACCTCCCCGAGGCTCTCCAGCAGGGCGGCGAAGGCGTCCTTCAGGGGTTCCGGGGTGTCCTCCTGCGCGAAGGCCAGGCCGCCGTCGAGTCGGAACATCGCGTCGTAGACCGCCGGGTTGTGTGCGGCGAAGTCGAGGTAGGCGCGGGCGAGGGTGGTGACCCGGGCGCGCGGGCCGTCCGCGGTGCGGGCCGCGGCCCGCACCGCTGCGGCCATCTCGGCGGCGCCTTCGAGGGCGACGGCGCCGACGATCTCGCGCTTGCCGCGGAAGTGGCTGTAGAGGACGGGCTGGCTGTACTCGATGCGCTCGGCGAGCCGGCGGGTGGTGACCGCGTCCCAGCCCTGCTGCTCGGCGAGTTCGCGGGCCGTCGCCACGATGAGGCGCTCGCGCTCCGCCCGTTCGCGCTCCTTGCGTTCCTGTACCGACATGAGTCGATTCTAGCACCGCTAGACATACAAGCGACGGCAGTACTAGCGTTGACATGCCAGCTATCAGCGCTAGGTCCCGAGGGGTCATCATGCTCAACGCACTTCAGGTCCTCACCACCGTGGTCGTCGGCGTGATGGTGGGGGTGGAGTTCTCGGTCGCCTTCGTCGTGAACCGGATCCTGGACGCCCTCCCGGAGGACAGTGGTCAACTCGGCCGCGCTCACGGGGGCCGGCTGCTCGGCGCCGTGATGCCGGTCTGGTACGTCACCTCGCTCGTCCTCGTCGCGGTCTGGGCCGTCGCCGGATGGCACCACCACGGCACCGGCCTCATCGTCACCGCCGCCGCACTGCTGATCCTCAGCGTGATCATGTCGGTCCTGCTGCTCGTCCCGATCAACAACCGGAACAAGACCTGGACCCCCGACAACCGGCCCGCCGACTGGAAGCAGCAGATGAAGCGCTGGGAGCGCTTCCACCACGCTCGCGTCGCCGTCATCATCGCCGCCTTCGCCCTGCTGGTCGCCGCCCTCACCTGACCCCGCGGACCGGCACCGCGCCGGCGGCGCACCATCCGGATGCGGGCCGTACTCGCCGGTCGGCAGGTACGCCTCGACCAACCCCCCTTCCGCATCGGGCAGTTGCGCAGGTGTCGGCACGACGAGCCGCCGGGTCGAAGATCAACGCGAGGGGGGGAACCCGCTCGTTGATCACGGCTCGGCACGCGCTCGTGCAGCCAGCCAGGCAGTGCCTGGGCCGGCTTTCGTCGCGGCCCATGGCGCCGGGAGCCAGCCCGGTGCGGGTGAGACCAGTCACATCCGTCTCGGCGCTCCTACCCGCGGTAGTAGTGCCCAACTCGCGGCCGGTCCCCGCGGAACCTCCGAGAAACCCATGCCGCCGTCGGCGCTCACTACGGTCGCGGGTCGTAGCGGGGTTCGTTGTCACCGGCTGGGGACGCGCTAACAATGTGCGATGTCGTGCAGGACGGCTGCGGCATACCGCCGGTGTTCTCCTCGACATGAGTATGGGGGGATCTCGATCCGGCCCCGCCGCGGTCTCCGCTGCGTGGTCCGAGTGCACGGAAGAAGGTGTCCCCATTTCCAGCGTCGCCCTGCTCGCCCAGTCTTCGGCGGGCGCCGCGACGGCCGCACTGGCCGGCCGGACGATGGCCTTCCTGGACTACTTCGCCGGCGTCTTCACCCTGATCTCGCTGACCGCCGTGGTGGTGTGCGGACTGGTGGCCACCGACCGGCTGGTGCTCAGCCCCCGGCTCCGGGTGGCGATGCAGTCCGTGCATCGGGCGAGCGCCGTCGGGGCGCTCGGCTTCCTCGGTACCCATATCGCCGTCAAGGTCGTCGAGCGGCATACCGCCGCGCAGAACGCGGTGGTCCCGTTCACCGGTCGCGTCGCCCTCGCGGTGAGCCTGGGCACCCTCGCCGCCGATCTGCTCGTCCTGATCGCGGCCACCGGTGTGTTCCGTGGACGGTTCGCCGGTTGCCGCCGTCCGTGGCTGTGGCGGGTGCTGCATGCGACGGCGTATGCCTGTTGGCCGATCGCGTTGGTGCACGGGCTGACGGCGGGGCGCGCGGCGCACGTGTGGGTGCTGTGGGGTTACGGCCTGTGCGCGGCGCTGGTGGCGTTGGCGCTGTTGGTCCGCGGGCTTTCCTACCTGGGGCATCGTCGGTCTCTGAGTCGACGGCGGCGGGGCGCCAAGGCGTACCGGCCCGCTTCCGCCCGCCCAGCCGCGTTGGCTGCCTTGTCCGCGCCGTCCGCCCGGCCCGTGACCAGCGCCCGCACAACTGCCTGGGCGGCTGAGTCCGCGACGCCGGCGGTGCCCCGTCCGCGGTCCGCACGGGGCGTCGGCCCGACCGGGCAGCCCAGGCACGCCGCGGGGCCGCGGCATCGACCGTTCCGGCGGGCCCGACCGAGGGGCAGCGAGTGAACGACGCCCCGCTGGAACTGCCCGAGGTCGGCTGGATGGGATCGGCCCGACTCACCGCCGGTCTGGACCGCCACCAGCGCCTGGATCTCGCCGCGCACGCCCGTACCCATCAACCGCTGCGCCAACTGGACCGGGAGGAGTTGCTCGCGCTGGCTGACGCCGTTGCGCTGCCCGGTCGCGGTGGTGCCGGCTTCCCGTTCGCCCGCAAGGCCCGGGCCGCGCTCGCCGCCGCCGACCGCACCGGTGCACCGCCCGTCATCGTGGTCAACGGCGCCGAGGGCGAACCGGCCAGCGCCAAGGACAAGATGTTGCTCACCCGCGTTCCGCATCTGGTGTTGGACGGTGCCTGTCTGGCCGCGGCGGCGTTCGGCGCGGAGGAGATCGTGATCGCCGTCACCGCGGGCAGCCCCGGCGAGATATCGGTCCCGGCCGCCCTCGCCGAACGCGAACTTCCCTGCCAGGCCCGGACGTTGTGCCTGCCGGAGCGCTTCGTCTCCGGTGAGTCGGGGGCCCTGATCCGTGGCGTCAACGGTCTGCCGGTGGTGCCGTCGCCGTTGAAGTCCCGCGCGTCCGACGGCGGAACGGGCGGGGTGCGCCGCCGTCCCACGCTGCTCTCCAACGCCGAGACCTGGGCCCAACTCGCCGTTGCGGCCCGTCTCGGCCCCGACGCCCATGCCGCCGTCGGCACCGCTGCCGAAGGCGGCACGGTCCTACTCACCGTCAACCAACCGAACGGCGATCCGCTGGTGGTCGAGGTTCCGGCCGGCATCCGGCTGGGTCTGGTGTTGGATGCCTGTGGGCTCCGGCCGGGCGCCGGGGTGCTGGTGGGTGGCTATCACGGTGCCTGGCTGCCGCCGACGGACGCCGTCGACGTGCCGCTCTCCCGGGCCGGGCTGGCCGACCGCGGTGGAACTCTCGGCGCGGGCGCGATCGTTGCGCTGCCGGACGGCACCTGCCCGCTCGGCGAGATCGCCCAGGTCGCGGCCTGGCTGGCGGCCGAGTCGGCCGGCCAGTGCGGGCCGTGCAAGCGCGGCCTGCCCGCGGCCGCCGAGGCCCTGGCCCTGCTGGCCGCCGGTGCCGCCGAGCCCTCGGCGCTGGAGGACGCCCGGTCCGCGCTCGGGGCGGCCCAGGGCGGGGGCGCCTGTTCGCACCCCGACGGCACGGCCCGCTTCGCGCTGACCGCGCTGGACGTCTTCGCCGAGGACGTCGACGCGCACCTCGCCGGTCCCGGTTGCGGCCGTCCGGTGCGCGGCGTACTGCCGCTGCCGCGCGCCAACGGCGCCCGGCTGGAGGTGGATTGGTCCCGCTGCGCCGGCCATGGCCTGTGCGCCGTGTTGGCTCCCGACCTCGTCCGTCTCGGCCCGCACGGCTATCCCACCTCCACCGCCATGCCGGTCGCCTCCTGGCAGGAGCACGGCGCCCGTCGTGCGGTCAGCCAGTGCCCGGCCCTGGCGATTCGGCTCCGGCACCGCGGCTGACCGGTCTGCTCGGTGACGGGGTCGTCGGTGGTGACGCCGGTCGGCCGTGCGGGACCCGTGCGCCGAAACTCCGGGCACACCACCGCACCACCGCACCACGGAAGAATTCGCACCCGTCCGCCGGCCGGGGACCGCCTCCTGGCGGCGTCCCCTGCCCGGACTGGCGCTCGCCGAACCGTTCCTCGCGTATGGCTGAGCAGGCGTCAATTACCTGCGGTGGAGAGACCGTTGCCGAAAGGCGGCGCCTCCGTCAGGCACTCCCCCGGTCCTCCAAGAACTCCGCGACCCGGAAGAGTGCCGGCAATGCGGCCCGTACGGCGGCGCGGTCGGGCTCGTCCAACGAGCCCAACGCGGACTCCAGGCGCCTCTCGTGGGCACGGGTCCAGGCGGCCAGTTGCTCGCCGCCCTGCTCGGTGAGGGTGACGACGGAGGCGCGGCGGTCCGCGGGGTCGACGGCCCGGGCGACCAGACCGGCGTTGATCATCTGTCCGATGAGCCCACTGACCGTGCTGACGGCGAGCCGCTGGCGGGTCGCCAGGTCGCCGACCCGGGCCGGTGAATGCTCGGCGAGGACCTGGAGCAGTTCGACCTGGGCCATGGGCAGCGTCTCCCACGGATAGTCGGTGCGGATCGAGGCGCGCAGGGAGCGTCGCAGGCGCGTGACGGCCTCGGTGAGCAGACGGGAATCCGTGGCGTTCGGCTGGGACATGGAGGCACCTTACCCAGGGCGCGCTTCGGCCATCCGCGGAGAAGGAGCGAGGGGCCAGTCGGATGCGCCCACCCCGTTTCATATGGAAGAGCATATGGGAGGTGGCAGTAGGAAGTATTGGACGATATGGGTTGCCCGGGCTTTGACTTCTCTCAACGGGCCGGCAGCCAGCGCCGGTTCCGAAGGAGATCGGAGGCGTGGCATGGCGGCAGGGCAGCAACAGGCCGGTGGCGTGGGGCCGTTGAGCGGCGTGCGGGTGGTCGAGTTGGCCAGCGTGATCATGGCACCGTACGCGGCGCAGCAGCTCGGGGACCTCGGGGCGGACGTGATCAAGGTCGAGCCGCCGGCCGGGGACATGACCCGCCACTACCCGCCGACCCGCAACCCCGGGATGGGCGCGCTGACGCTCAATCTCAACCGCAACAAGCGCAGCGTGGTGGTCGACCTCAAGGCACCGGGCGGCCGCGAGGCGCTGCTCGATCTGCTCGCGACCGCGGATGTGTTCCTCACCAACGTCCGGCCGCAGGCGCTGGCCCGGCTCGGCCTGGGTTACGAGGAGGTGGCGGCCGCCAACTCCGGCCTGGTCTACCTCAACGCGCAGGGCTTCCGCAGCGACTCCGCGCTCGGCGGACACGCCGCCTACGACGACATCGTGCAGGCGGCCTCCGGCCTGGTGTGGCTGAACGAACAGGTCAGCGGGGTCCCGTACTTCGTCCCCACGGTCCTCGCGGACAAGATCTGCGGCCTGGTGATCGTGCAGTCGGCGCTTGCCGCGCTGCACCACCGAGACCGTACCGGCCAGGGGCAGCACGTCGAGGTTCCGATGGCCGACACCATGTTGGCCTTCAACCTGGTCGAGCACCTGGCCGCGGCGACCCTGGATCCGCCGGAGGGGCCCATCGGCTATCGGCGGGCCCTCAGTTCGCAGCGCACCGCCTCCCGCACGGCGGACGGCTGGATGTGCATCCTGCCCTACAGCGACCGCAACTGGCGGGACTTCTTCGCCTTCGTCGGCCGCCCGGAGCTGGCCGACGAGCCGCGCTTCGCCTCGCTGCCCGAGCGCGCCCGCAACGTCGACGAACTCTACGCCCTGGTGGCCGAGTTGACTGTCCATCACACCAACGCGGAGTGGCAGTCGTTCTGCGATTCCGCCAGCATTCCGGCGGCCCCGGTGTTGAGCCTGGACGAGGCCGCCAACAGCGACTACGCCGTCGAGGGCGAGCTGCTGAAGACCGTCGAGCACCCCACCGAGGGCGGCTACTACCTGATCGGGCAGCCGGTGCGGTACTGGGCGACCCCGGCCGGTCTGCACCGGCACTGCCCGGCGCTCGGTGAGCACACCGAGGAAGTGTTCGCCGAGATCGGCCGCAGCCCGGCCGCCTGAGTCCCCAACTCCCGGAATTGAGGTCCCTCATGAGCGAGCAGGAACCGCTGCGCGTCGAGCACCGCCCGCACGGCATCACCGTGCTCACCTTCGACAACCCCGCCAGGCGCAACCCGATGACCAGTCGGCTGACCGAGGAGTGGCGGCGCGCCCTCCGGTCCCTTCACGACTCCCCCGACCTGCGCGCCGTTGTGGTCACCGGCACCGGCCCCGCGTTCTGCTCGGGCGCCGACCTCGGCGAACTCGGCGACCAACACGACCAGGGCCTCGCCGGCGCGCGGGCCCATCTGTCGGACTTCTACCGGACCTGGCTGGCCGTCCGTGACCTGCCCGTTCCCACCGTCGCGGCCGTCAACGGCCATGCGGTGGGTGCCGGACTGGCCCTGGCGCTCGCCTGCGACCTGCGGTACGCCGCCGAGGACGCGAAGCTGGGTGCGCCGTTCGTCCGGCTCGGGCTGCACGCCGGCATGGCCACCACCGCGACGCTGGCCGAGGCCGTCGGGCTGCCGCGGGCCCGTGAACTGCTGCTGACCGGCCGGCTGGTGAGCGGCGCGCAGGCCGCGGACATGGGGATGGTGCAGTCCGCGGTCCCCGCCGACCAGGTGCTCGACACCGCGCTCGGCGTGGCCGAGGAGATCGCCGCGGCGGCCCCCTTGGCGGTCCGGCTGACCAAGAGCGGCCTGGCCCAGGGGCGGCCCACCGTCGAACAGGCCCTTGCCTGGGAGGCTCTCGCCCAGCCCGTGACGACCACCACGGACGACTTCCGCGAGGGCGTCCGGGCCCAACAGGAGCGTCGCCGACCGCGCTTCACGGGTGCCTGACCGCCGACGGCCGGCCCACCCCTGACCCAACGACCACTACCCGTGAGGAGTATCCGAATGGCTCTCTCCACCCTTGCCCCCGGGGCCGTGACACTGCCCCCCGAGGCCCGGAAACTGCGGCAGGAGGTGCGCGACTTCCTCGCCGAGGAGCGCGCCGCCGGCACCATCCTGGGCCGGCCCGACTCCTGGCTGACCGGTTGGGACCCCGCGTTCACCCGCCGGCTGGCCGAGCGTGGTTGGGTCGGCATGGCCCTGCCGCAGGAGTACGGCGGTGGCGGGCGCGGCAACCTCGAACGCTATGTGGTCATCGAGGAGTTGCTTGCCGCCGGCGCCCCGGTCTCGGCCCACTGGGTCGCCGACCGGCAGGCCGGGCCCTCCATCCTGCGGCACGGCACCGAGCAGCAGCGGAAGTTCTATCTGCCCCGGATCGCCGCCGGCGCGTGCTTCTTCTCGATCGGCATGAGCGAGCAGACCAGCGGCTCGGACCTGGCCTCCGTGCGGACCCGGGCCGAACGGACGGCCGGTGGCTGGCGGTTGACCGGTACCAAGATGTGGACCGGTGGCGCGCACATCAACGACCACGCGATCGTGCTCGCCCGCACCGAGGACTCCGAGGACCGGCACGCCGGGCTGAGCCAGTTCATCGTCGACCTGCGCGCTCCGCACATCCGGGTCGAGCCGATCCGCCTGCTCACCGGCGAGCACACCTTCAACTACTTCCATCTGGAGGGCGTCGAGGTCGGCGAGGACGCGCTGCTCGGTCGCCCCGGTGACGGCTGGCGGCAGGTCACCGGCGAACTGGCCCTGGAGCGCAGCGGTCCCGAGCGTTTCCTGTCCACGCTGCCGCTGCTGACCGCGCTCGTCGGTCAGTTGCAGCGGGCCGCGTGCAGCCCCGAGCAGCACGGTCGAGTGGGTCGGCTGACCGCGCGGCTGGCCTCGATCCGGCAGCTCTCGCTGGGGGTGGCCGCCGCCCTGGAGGCCGGGCGCCCGGCCGATGTGCAGGCCGCACTCGTCAAGGACCTCGGCACGCGCTTCGAGGGTGAACTCGTGGGCGAGGTCCGGGAGATCCTCCCCGTCGCCGCCCGCTTCGACGCCACCCGCGGCACCTATCCCGAGCTGCTCGCCACCGCCATCCTGCACTCCCCCGGCTACACCCTGCGCGGCGGCACCAACGAGATCCTGCGCGGCATCATCACCCGAGGTCTGGAGCTGAACTCATGAGCACGCAATCCCTCTTCGCACGCGCCGCCGCCGTTCTCGCCGCAACGGACGAGACCGACGGGGCCAACGAGACCGGCGGTACCCACAGAGCTGACGGAACTTTGGGGACCGGTGCCCTGGAACGCCCCGCCGAGTCCGCCCACGCGCTGTGGCAGGCGCTGCGCGCCGCCGACGCCCTGCCGCCGCTCGATGCCGACCCGGCCGTCCTGGTGGACCTGGTGTGCGAGGCCGGCCGCCGCGGCACCCCGGCGCCGCTCGCCGAGACGCTGCTCGTCGCCCGACCGCTGCTGGCCGCGGCCCAACTGCCCGTCCCCGACGGCCCGCTCACCGTCGCCTCCGGTCCGCTTGACGTGCGGTTCGGGCACGTGGACGCCGGCAGCCGGGTCGGCCCACTGGGGGCCGGCGGCACCGATGACGCCGTGCGGGTCAGCGGCACACTGAGCCGGGTGCCGTGGGCCCGCGGCGCGGACGCGGTGGTGGTGCTGACCGAGGGTCCGTCCAGCGGGCCGATGCTGCTGCTGTTGGACGCCGGCCAGGGCCGGCAGGTCGCGGGCAGCAATCTGGCGGGCGAGCCCCGGGACGAGCTCGTGCTGATCGATGTGGCGGTGCCCGCCGAGCGGGTGCGCCGGATTCCGACGGCGCTGGTCGAGGAGGCGCGGTGGCGGAGCGGTCTGGCGCGGGCCGCGCTGATCGCCGGGGCGGCGCGGCGCTGCGTCGAGCTGACCGTGGCTCACACCTCGTCCCGGGTGCAGTTCGGGCGCCCGTTGAGCCACTTCCAGGCGGTGAAGCAGGAGGAGGCCAAGCTGGTCGAGGAGGCGGCGCTGATCGGCGCGGCCGTGGGCGCGGCGACCGCCGCCCTGGCCGAGCCGGGCGCGGCGGAGTTCTCCGCCTGGATCGCGGCCGCGCAGGCTTCCGCTTCGGTGGCCGAGATCGCCCGCATCGCCCACCAGCTCCACGGCGCGATCGGTTTCACCGAGCTCAGCCCGCTGCGTCTGGCCACCACCCGGATGTGGTCCTGGCGCGACGAGGACGGTGGCGAGCACGCCTGGCAGCGCGGCATCGGGCGGCGGGTGGTGGAGGCCGGCGACCGGTTGTGGCCCCTGGTGACCGGCAGTTGACCCGTAATCGACACTCCGGTTGACCTTCCGGATGACCCTCTGCGCGACTTCGGCCGCCGCGATCACGACCCGATCCGACCCGGATCAGTCAGTGGATCGCGGCGGTCACGGTCGCGTGCGTCAGGTACGGGACGCGTACCGGAAGGGCACCGGGCGTTGCTCACCGCGCGGGTTCGAGGCGGACGGGAAGGGTGTCCGTGCTGTTGCCGACGAAGCTGCGGTGTCGGGGCAGTTCGGCGTCGGGGACGGCGAGGGTGAGCCCCGGGTGGCGGGTGAACAGCGCGCGGAGCGCGATCGTCGCCTCCATCCGGGCCAGGGGTGCCCCGAGGCAGTGGTGGGGGCCGTGGCCGAAGGAGAGGTGGCGGTGTGCGGGGCGGCGGGTCACGTCGAAGCGGGCGGCGTCCGGGCCGTAGGCGCGTTCGTCGCGGCCGGCGGAGGTGTAGGAGGCGAGGACCGCGGTGCCCTGCGGGACGACGGTGTCGCCGATCGTCAGGTCTCGGGTGGGGTAGCGGAAGGGGAAGTGGCCGACCGGGCTGTCGTGGCGCAGGGTCTCCTCGACGACGTCCGCCCAACCGGCCCGGCCAGTGCGGACCAGGGCCAGTTGGTCGGGGTGCGTGCACAGTGCCCGCACGGCGTTGGTCAGGAGGTTGAGCGTGGTCTCGTGGCCGGCGATGATCAACAGCAGGAGCGTGCCGACCAGTTCGCCGTCGGTGAGCCGGTAGCCGTCCTCCTGTTGGGCGGCGAGCAGGGCGCTGGTGAGGTCGTCGCCGGGCGCGGCGCGGCGGGCCGCGACGACGCGTTCGAGGGTGGCTGCCGTCTCGTGGTGGGCGGCACGGGTCTCCTCCGGGGTGGCGCAGGTGCTGACGATCGTCTGCGAGCAGCGGTGGAGGGTGTCCCTCAGCTCGCCGTCGACGCCGAGGAGTTCGCCGATGACCTCCATGGGGAGCGGGTAGGCGAAGTGCGTGCGGAGGTCCACGGTGCCGTCGGGGGCCGCCCGTTCGGGGAGCCGGTCCAAGAGGTCGGCGGTCAGCTTCTCGACGCGCGGTCGGAGGGCCTCGACGCGGCGGGCGGTGAAGGCGCGGGTGACCAGGCCGCGCAGGCGGCGGTGGTCGGGGCCGTCGGCGGTGACCATGCCGCTGACGGTGGCGAAGACGGTCAGCGGCCAGTCGTCCGGGACGGCGCCCTGTTGGAGGGCCGCGAAGTGGCGGGGGTCCCTGGCGACGTCGGGGTGGGCGAGGAACTCCCGCAACTCCTCGTAGCGGGTGACCGCGACGGCCGGCACTCCGCCCGGTAGGAGGACCGGAGCGGCCGGCCCACGCTCCCGTAGGAGCCCCGCCTCCGCGTGCCCGCCGGCTCCCGTGGCGTCGAGTCGGTGCGGCGGTGCGGGCGGTGGTGACGGCGTGGTGCCTTCCAAGACGGCTCCTTCCGCTGGCCGGCCCGCGGCCGAGCCGGCGTGGTCTCGTCAGCCGGCAGGCTACGCCCGCGCTCGGGCGGCCTTCCAGGGCGCGGTGCTGGGCGACCGGGCCCGAACTGCCCCGGCACGGCTGGCTCGTGGAATCACCGCGACACCCGTCGCGCCTCGCCGGCCTCGCCCATCTCGGCGCGGGCCGTGCGCACCTCCTCGATGGCCTGAAGGTGCCCGCCGTCCGCCGCGCAGCGCCCGGCCCGGGTCAGCAGCCGTGCGGCCTCCCGTGGCGCGGGCCCGCCCCGTACGCGGGCCAGTGCGGTCAGGGCGAAGGCCAGTGCCGTGCCGCCGAACGGCTCGGCCAGTTCGACCGAGGCCCGGGCCAGCCGCTCGGCGTCCGCCCGTTCCTCGCGCAGGAGGTGGAGCTCGGCCAGGTTGGCGCGTTCGAAGGCGGTGGCGGTGGGCCGGCCCGCCTGTTCGGCCAGGGCGAGGGCGCGGTGTCCGTGGGCCAGCGCGTCCCCGAGCCGGCCCGCGCGGCGCTCGGTTTCCCGGAGTACGGAGAGCACGGTGGCCAGCAGTGCCCGGTCGCCGGACTCCTCGGCCGGTGCCAGTGCCGCGGCGGCGGGTCCGGCGGCCTGGTCGGCGAGGCCGGACAGGCCCAGGCAGACGGTCTGTTGGGCCAGTGAACGGGCCAGCAGCACCGGTCCGTCGGCCCCGCGGGCGGCCCCCGCGCAGCGCTCCGCGGCCCGCGCGGCCGCCAGTCCGTCCGCGTACCGGCCGCGGTACGACAGCACCGCCGAGCGCGCCATGTGGTGCGCGGCCCGGATGGCGTCGGGGGCGCCGGGATCGGGCGGGTGGGCGTCCAGGACCGTGAGCGCCTGTTCCGCGCCCCGGCCGCGGCTGAGCACCTCGGCCAGCCGGGCGGCGGCCAATGTGCAGGCGTCGCGCAGTCCTTGGCGTTGGTAGGCGTGCAGGGCCTCGCGGACCACGGTGACGGCCTCGTCGTACTGCCCCGAGCGGTCCAGGTGCAGTGCCCAGTCCAGCCGTACCCGCGCCGCGTCCAGCTCGGACGGCGCCGGCCGGCGGCTCGTGGATCTGCGCTGCTCCGCGAGCGCGTCGCGCAGCTCGGCCCGCCGGCGCGCCAGCCGTTCTCGGACCGGTTCGACCCATGGCGCGTAGCGGTCCTCGGGCAACAGCTCGCCGCCCAACGCCTCCAGTGCGTCGGCCAGTTCGCGCCGCCCACCGTTGCGCAGGGCCCGCGCCGCGCGCGCCTGGGCCTCGTCGACATCCACGCGTACCGTGTCGGGTACCAGGCGCAGCAGCTCTCCGTCGCTGACGAGATAGGCGGAGGTGCCGCGCGGTGGCAGTTCGGGCTCCAGCGCGTGCCGGGCGGTGTGCAGTGCCACCCGTAGGCTGCCCAGTGCGGCCCGGAGTTCGGCGTGCGGCCAGCACACGGCCATGACCTGTTCGCGGTGCAGCGCGTGGTCCGGGGCGAGGGCGAGCAGCTTGACCAGGGTGCGTGCGCCGGGCCGGGCCCAGCGCGCCACCAGCGGTGCGCCGTCCTCGCGGGCGAGGCGGAAGCCGCCGAGCAGCCGGATGCGCAGCAGTGGGGCGTTCATCGGGCGAAGACTCTATCCGTTCCCCAACACGCCTCATAGACGCGGGAATTACGCCCCCGTTACTGGCCGGATCCGATCGTCGGTCCGGGCACGTCGTCGGGGGCGCACCCGCGTGATCGCGTCAATGTCCGCGGGGCCGCCGGAAGGCCGCGTGACGTGCGTTGACGGTGCGACGGGGGTTGCTGAGGATGGGCGCGTGCACCCCGCCGGCCGACAGCCACTTTCCGCGCAGCATCCTGAGGAGGAAGCGTGAAGCGCTCCCATGTCCTTGCCGTGTCCGTGCTCGCCCTGCTCTCCGGTACGGCCGTGGCGGCCAACGCGGCCACCGGCGCCGCCGGAACGCCCCGCGGCGGCCCGGCCGCCGGCCCGGCGAGGCACTCCGTCTCCGCGGATGCGGCCTGGTGTGCGCAACAGGGCGGCAAGGCCGAGACCCGGGTCCCCTACTTCACCAGCACCGGCAACAAGATCACGCCGCTGGGTGGTGAGCGGGAGATGTGTCTGTTCACCGCCGGCGACGGCAGTCAGATCATGATCGGTGCGGACACGTTGGCCGCGGACAAGCCGACGCTGGCCGCGCTCGCCTACGTCCGCAAGCCCAACGGTCCGAGCAGCCCCGGCAACCCCTCCATCGCCTACTGCCAGGGGATCAACGGCACCGCGATGTTCGGCAACCGGCCCACGGACGGGGGCGGTTGGGGTCCCAGGAACCTCAAAGACCCGTCGAAGGCCAGGTCCGCCTGCATGTTCGCGGACGGCTCGGTGATCGATGCCTGGGGGCTGAAGTACCACAAGGGCGGGGTGATCCGCGGGGCCGACCTGACGAAGAAGTTCCGCGCCACCATCCCGACGGTGTGACGGCGGGCTGCCGGGGACGGCACGCCCCCGGCCGGTGCCCGCCCCGCGAACCGCGCCTCCCGCGGACGCCGTGCACAGGGCGTCCGCGGGAGGGTCACGCATGGCGAGGGTGACGGTGAGGCGTCAGACGGCGAACCAGACGCGTTCGATGCGCTCCTCGCCGACCTCGTAGAGGGCGACGGCGGCGCGGACCTCGTCGCCCTGGAAGCCGGAGACCAGCTCCTGGTCGATGACGATGCGGCCGTGGGTGACCCGGGAGACGAGTTCGGCGTGCAGGTCGGGGCTGCCATCGAAGAGGGCGCGGTAGCGCTCGCGGAAGGCCGGTCCCGAGCGGTCGGCGAGCACCTCGCCGGAGGGGAAGGCGTACACCGGGACGTCCTCGACGTAGTAGCCGAGGAAGGCGTCGAGGTCGCGGGCGTTGTAGGCGGCGAGCTGACCGTCGACGATCTCTTCGGGGGTCATGGGTACTCCTTGGGTCAGGCGACCGGCACGAGGGCGCGGCGGCGGGTGCGGGTGCGGATGGTGAGCAGCGCGCCGGCCAGGGCGATGCCGCCCACCACGTGGGCCAGGCCGAGCAGCAGCAGTCCGGTCTTCAACTCCAGCAACAGGCCCACCACTTGTTCGCCGATACCGAAGACCAGTCCGAGGTAGAAGATCATGCTCGCACGGATCTGGCCGAGGTGGGCGGCGGGGGCCGGTTCGAGGATGCGGGCGTTGGTGAAGTGGATCCAGTAGGCGTTGACGAAGGTCAGCGCCACGTAGAGGGCCATGTGGACGGGGAAGGCGGAGCGGCCGATCACGGTGCCGACCACGCCGCAGACGATGAGGACGCCGGCGAAGCCCAGGGCCCAGCGGCGGGCCCGTTCGGGGTTGCGCAGCAGGGGGGCGGTCAGCCAGAAGGCCAGTCCGTAGAAGAACCAGCTGCCGGAGAAGGCGATGCTGGTGGGGACCAGGGTCTGGGCCTCGGCGATGGCGCTGGCGTAGACCATCATGCCGGAGAGGCTGACCAGGAAGGCCAGTTGGAGGAGGTTCCACGGCCACAGTTCGGGCAGCCAGTAGCTGCGCACGGCGCCGGCACCGCGCCGTAGGACGTGGCGCCACTCGAAGCCGAACTCGCCCTCGCCGACCTCCGGGCGGGCCAGCAGCAGCCAGATCACCAGGAGCGAGGAGACGATGTCGAAGACCAGCGCGGTGACCAGGGTGTGTGCGGTCCAGGCGGGTACCGCCGCGCAGATGACGGCGGCGAAGACCATGGCGCCCTGCGGGGAGGTCACCATCTGGAGCACCGCGCCCTGGGCGCTGGAGCCGGAGGCGTCGGCGAGCAGTCGGTAGGCGAGGACGGAGCTCGCGCCGACCAGCGTGAACCGCAGCGCGGTCCATACCAGGACGAAGTCCGGTCCCACGGTGCCGAGCCAGGTCAGCAGGAGGAAGGCCACCGCGAGGGCCAGTTGCATGCCCTGGAGCAGGGCGAACTTCCGGCCGATCCGACCCCGGTCGGCCCAGACGCCGACCAGCAGCGCGCCGACCACGCCGAGCACCTGGCGTTCCATGCCGAGCAGGCCGACCAGGCCGTCGGAGTGGGTCTGCGCCTGGAAGTTGGGCACCAGCAGCAGCCACAGGACCGTGGAGCCCAGTGAGCTGAGGAGGATGGTGGAGAACGTCGCCTTCATGGTCACCGTTCCAGGGCGTCGGTCAGGGCGGTGCCGTCGAGCAGCTCCGGCAGCGGGATGTCGATGCCGTGGCGGTGGTTGAGGGCGTGGGCCAGGCGGAGGGTGGTCAGGGAGTCCAGGGCGGGGAGGGGGCCGTCGGAGGCGGTGTCGCCGAGGAGCTCGGTCAGCAGGTCGCGGAGGGCCGCCGGGTCGACGGTGTCGAGGCCGGCGGGGTGCGCGGTCGGTGCCGGGCGGTCGTAGGGGTGGCCCTCGCCGTCGGCGGGCGGCGGGAGGTGGGCGAGGAGCGCGGTGAGGTCCGGTCCCTCGGCCGGCTCGTCCAGCAGGTCGGCGAGGACGGCGCGGTAGACGGCGGCGAGGGTGTGGACCGCCTCGCTGCCGAGGACGTGTGCCGCGGCGTTGAAGTTGACCCGCATCTGGCGGGTGAACAGGTCGGCGCTGAAGGTCACCAGCAGGGCGAAGTCGGCGTGCTCGAACCACTTCAGCTCGCCGATGACCTGTCCGCCGTCCTCGCCCAACTGGTCCGCGTAGGCGGTGAAGTTGACGAAGTTGAAGGCGGTCTCGACCAGTCGGCGTCCGCCGGTGGCCTGCTGGATGCCGGCGTAGGCGTAGCGGCGGTGCGGGAGGTGTTCGTGGCCGACGCGGTTGACGGCGGCGATCAGTTGGTCCCACGGGCCGTCGGTGGCCGCGCGCAGCGGCACGATGTTGAGGAAGAGGCCCACCATGCGGTCGGCTTCCAGGTGTTCGGGGCGGCCGTGGCCGAAGACGCCGGTGGTCACGTCGGTGGTGCGGGTGATCAGTGACAGTGCGCGGAAGTGTGCGGCCAGGCACAGGTGCTTGACGGAGACGCCGTGCCGGGCGGCGAGCGTGGTCAGGCGGTCGTACTGCCCCTCGTCCAGCAGGAGTTCGGACTCCGACCAGCGGCGTCCGGGCTCGGGCAGGCGGGGCAGCGTGGTGTCGGGGGCGTCGGCCAGCAGGTCGGTCCAGTAGTCCCGGGCCGCGGTGTCCTGCTGGGCGGCCTGGTCCAGGGCGACGTAGTCGCGGTAGGCCAGCGGCGCCGGCTGGTGCGGGGCCGGGGCGCGGCCGGCCAGGACGTTGCGGTAGTCGCCCAGCAGTCGGGCCATCAGGCCGGAGAAGCTCCAGCCGTCGATGATCGCGTGGTGGAAGCTGACCGAGAGGTAGAAGGAGTCGTCGGTGGCCCGGTGTGCGAAGAACCGCATCTGGGTCGGCAGGTGCCAGTCGAAACCGGTGCTCTTCTCCTCCTCGAACCAGGCGTCGACGTGCGCGGTGCGCGGTGCGTCGTCGAGGTGGGTGAGGTCGTGCACGGCCAGCTCGACCCGGCCGTGGGGGTGGACCAGTTGGAGCGGGCGGCGGTGGCCGTCCAGCGCGAAGGAGGTGCGGAGGATCTCGTGTCCGTCGGCGTCGACCATGGCGGTCAGCAGGCCGGTCAGGGCCTCCTGGTCGAAGGGGAGGTCGACGCGGTAGCGGATCAGGTCGTGGAAGACCGCCTGGGCCGGTTCGAGGTCGGTGTGGAAGATCATGCCGAGCTGGAGCTGGGTGGCGGGGTAGGCGTCCACGACGTCCGCCGGGAGGCGGTCCCGGTCCTCGGTGTCGACGAGGTCGAAGGGCCGGCTCTCGGGGGCCTGGGCCGACGGGTCGCTGGTGCCGGTGATCATGTTCTGGTCGGTCAGGGCGCGGATGGTCTGCAGGCGGAACAGCTCGTGCAGCGGCACCTCGTAACCGGCGCGCCGTAGGGCGCCGATGAGGCGGATGCCCTGGAGGGAGTCGCCGCCCAGGTCGTAGTAGGCGTCGTCGATGCCGACCCGTTCCAGACCGAGGACGTCCTGCCAGACGGCGGTCAGGCGGGCCTCGGTGGCGTTGCGCGGCGCGGTGTGGGCGCGGTCGGTGCCGCCGGAGTGGTCCTCGGGGTGCGGCAGCGCGCGGCGGTCGGTCTTGCCGTTGATGGTCAGGGGCCAGCGCTCGACCTCGACCAGGAAGCTGGGCACCATGTAGCCGGGCAGCCGGTCGGTGAGGTGGGCGCGCAACTCCTGGCGGTCGATGGTCTCGCCGGGCAGCGGGACGTAGTACCCGGCCAGGGCCTTGCCGCCGGAGCGGCGGGTGAAGGCGATGACCAGGGCCGAGTCGATCCGGGGGTGGGCGACCAGTGCGGACTCGATGTCGCCGGTCTCGATGCGGTAGCCCTGGATCTTGACCTGGGCGTCGCCGCGGCCGAGGTATTCGACGTCGCCGCCGGGCAGTCGGCGGGCCACGTCGCCGGAGCGGTAGGCGCGGGTCGGGCCGTGGCCCAGGTCGAGTTCGACGAACCGCTTGGCGTTCTCCTCGGGCCGGTTGAGGTAGCCGAGGGCGACGCCGCCGCCGGTGACCGCGATCTCGCCGGGGGTGCCGAGGGGCACCGGCCGGCCCAGGTCGTCGACGAGGTAGAGGCCGAGGTCGGGGATGGGTTCGCCGATCATGCTGCCGGGGGCGCGGGTGTCGGCGGTGCGCACCGGGCGGTAGGTGACGTGCACGGTGGTCTCGGTGATGCCGTACATGTTGACCAGCTCGGGGCGGGCGTCGCCGAAGTGGTCGAACCAGTCGGTGAGCCCGGCGAAGTCCAGGGCCTCGCCGCCGAAGACGACGTGGCGCAGACGGACGTCGTCGGGGCCGACGCGGTCCATCAGGGCCTGCTTGACCTGTCCGAACGCGGAGGGGGTCTGGTTGAGGACGGTGACGCCCTCGGTGACGACGAGGTCGGCGAAGTCCTCCACGGACCGGCTGACCCAGTAGGGGACGACCACGAGGTGGCCGCCGTACAGCAGGGCGCCCCACAACTCCCAGACGGAGAAGTCGAAGGCGAAGGAGTGGAACAGCGCCCAGGTGTCGTCCTCGGAGAAGTCGTACCAGTGCGCGGTGCGCGAGAACAGGCGCAGGACGTTGCCGTGGGTCACCAGGACGCCCTTGGGACGGCCGGTGGAGCCGGAGGTGTAGATGACGTAGGCCGGGGAGTCGGCGCTCAGGCCGTGCTCGGGGCCGTGCTCGACGCCCTCGCCGATGAGGGTGTCCAGGACGTCGGCGGTGCCGGTGAGGGTGGCGCGGTCGGGGAAGAGGGCGCAGACCTCGGCGGTGGCCAGGACCAGGCGGACGCCGGCGTCCTCGACGGTGGTGCGGATGCGGTCCTCGGGGTAGCCGGGGTCGATCGGCACGTACACCGCGCCGGCCTTGAGGGTGGCCAGGATGCTGACGACCATTTCGACGTCGCGTTCCAGTGCCAGGGCGACGAGGTCGCCGGGGCGGACGCCGCGGGAGGCCAGGTGGTGTGCCAACGCGTTGGCGCGGCGGTCCAGTTCGCGGTAGGTCAGCCGGCGTCCGTCGCAGGAGACGGCGGTGGCGTCGCCGTGCTTGTCGGCCATGGCCGCGAAGCGGTCGACGAGGGTGGCGCTGCCGTCGAGTTCGGGGACGGTGGAGTGGGCGACGGCGGGCAGCAGCACGGCGCGTTCGTCGGCGGTGAGCGGGACGGTGTCGGCCCAGGGGCGTTCGCCGGCGGTGGCCAGTTCCGCGAAGCACTTGCCGTAGTAGCCGAGGTAGCGGTCGATCTGCTCGGCGGTGAACTGTCCGGGGTCGTAGCCGATGCGGTATTCCCAGCCGCCCTCGTAGGCGTTGGCGCCGACGTAGACGACGAGGGGTGCGTTGGTCTGCTCGAAGTAGTCCACGGCGCGGACGGCGGGTCCGTCGGTCTGTGCGTCCTGCTGGTGGACGTGGAAGTTGGTGAAGTTGAACAGCACGTCGAAGACCGGGCCGCCGTGCAGCTTCTGGATGGCCGGCAGTGGGAACCAGCGGTGGGGTTGCAGTCGCTGTTCCAACGCGAAGCAGCGTTCGGCCAGTTCGCGCCAGGTGTGGTCGGTGTCGAGGTCGAGCCGGAACGGCAGGGTGTTGAGGAACATGCCCAGTGCGGTCTCGGCGCCGTCGACCTCGGGCCGGCCGTTGGCGACCAGGCCGGTGATGACCTGGCGCCGGTTGGCGACGAACGCCTGCACCCGCAGGTGGGCGGCCAGGAAGACGCTCTTGAGCGGGACGGACCACTCCTGGGCGCGGTGGCGGAGCGTCGCCAGCAGTTCGGGGTCCAGGGGGCGGGCGGCGATGACGACCTCGGAGGTGACCCCGTGGCCGCGGTCGGTGCCCAGCCGCGGCACCTCGGTCAGGTCGGCGCCGTCGAGTTCGGCGGCCCAGAAGTCCCGTTGGGCGGGGTCCTCTTCGGCCCGGCGTTCCAGGACGGCGTACTGGGACTGCAGGGTCACGGCGGGGGTGGGGGTCTCGTCCCGGCCCTGGAGCAGGTCGCCGTAGCCGCGGACCCACTCCTCGACGAGTGAGGCGACGCTCCAGCCGTCCAGGAGGGCGTGGTGGAAGCTCAGGCCGAGGGTGACGCGGTCGGGCGCGGTGACGAAGATCCGGACGCGGTAGACGGGGGCGGTGCCCGGGTCGATGGGGGTGCGCTTCTCCTGTTCGGCCCAGGCGGTGACGTCGGCGGCCGGGTCCGCGGCGGTGCGCAGGTCGACGACGTCCACCGGCAGCTCCGGGGTGTCCTCGACGACCATGTGGGGCCGGTCGAAGGTCTCCAGGTCGAAGCGGGCGCGCAGGACGGGGTGGCGTTCCGTCAGTCGGCGCCAGGCGGTCACCAGGGCGTCCTCGTCGACGCGGGGAACGTCCACGTGGTAGCGGAAGATGTCGTGGTAGACGGGCACGTCGGTGTCCACGCTGCTGTGGTAGATCATGCCCTGTTGGAGCGCGGAGGCCGGCCAGGAGCCGGTGTCGTCGGTCGCGGGCTCGGGTCGGGTCGCCTGCTGGACCGGGCGGACCACGGTCGCGAGGTCGGTCAGTCGCTGGTGGGCGAAGACCTCGCCGACGGTGATCTCGTAGCCGGCCTGTCGCAGTGCGGCGACCACGCGGATGCCGAGGATGGAGTCGCCGCCGAGGGCGAAGAAGCTGTCCTGCGCGCCGATGCGTTCGGTGCCCAGGACGTCCGCCCACACCGCGGCGATCAGGCGCTCGGTGTCGGTGGCCGGCTCGATGTGCTGTTCTTCGGCGGTCTGTTGGGTCGGGCGCGGCAGGGCGGCCAGGTCGCGCTTGCCGTTGTGGTTGGTGGGGATGGCGGGGACGGTGACGATGAACTGCGGGACCATGTAGGAGGGCAGTTCGGCGGCGAGCGCGGTGCGCAGAGCCGTCTCGTCGAAGTCGGGTCCGGTCACGACGTAGGCGCACAGCGCCTTCTCGCCGCGGTCGCCCTCGACGGCCGCGACCGCGCACTCCACGACTCCGGCCACGCCGCTCGCCAGGTGCTCGATCTCGCCCAGTTCGATGCGGTAGCCGCGGATCTTGACCTGGGTGTCGAGTCGGCCGAGGTATTCGAGGATTCCGCCGGGCAGCCAACGGGCCAGGTCGCCGGTGCGGTAGAGGCGGCCGAAGCCCTCCGGGCCGGCCACGAAGCGTTCCGCGGTCAGCTCCGGTGCGTGCAGGTAGCCGCGGGCCAGGCCGACGCCGGCGATGCACAGTTCGCCGGGGACCCCGATCGGGGCGGGGGCGCCGCCGCGGGTGCGCACCAGCAGCCTGATGTTGTCGATGGGGCGGCCGATGGGCACCGAGCGGGTGGTGTCGACGGTCTCGCAGTCGAAGTAGCTGACGTCGACGGCGGCCTCGGTGGGGCCGTAGAGGTTGCTCAGCCGGGCGTCGGGCAACGCCTCGCGGAACAGCTCGACATGGGCCGCGGCGAGCGCCTCGCCGCTGGCGAAGACCTGCCGCAGTGTGCGGAGGTGGGTCGTGGTGCCGGCGGCCCGGGTGAAGGTGAGGAAGGCGTGCAGCATGCTGGGCACGAAGTGCAGGGTGGTCGCCCCGCTCTCGGCGACCCGCTCGGCGATCCGCTCGGGGTCCTTCTCCGCGCCGTTGGGCAGGGTGGCGACCGACGCGCCGGCCAGCGACCACCAGAAGATCTCCCACACCGACACGTCGAAGGTGAACGGCGTCTTGTGCAGGATGACGTCGTCGGCGCCCAGCGGGTACTGGCGCTGCATCCACCACAGCCGGTTGACGATGGCGCGGTGCTCGACGACCACGCCCTTGGGACGGCCGGTGGAGCCGGAGGTGTAGATGACGTAGCAGGCGTCGTCGGGCCCGGTGACGGGGGCGAGGTCGCCGTCCTCGGCCGCCCAGTTGGCCGGGTCGTCGAGGTCGAGGGTGGGGTGGGTGCCGAGCACGTGGGCGGTGTCGCCGGTGGTGAGCGCCAGCTCGGTGCGGCTGTGCTCCAGCAGGTAGGCGATGCGGTTGTCGGGCAGGGTGGGGTCAATCGGCAGGTAGGCGCCGCCCGCCTTGAGCACGGCGTAGATGGCGGTGAGCATCGCGGCGGAGCGGGGGATGCAGACGCCGACGATGCTGCCGGCACGCACCCCGCGGGCGCGCAGGGTGCGGGCCAGGCGGTTGGCGTCCGCGTTCAGCTGGGCGTAGGTGGTTCCGCTGCCGTCGGCGACGGCGATCCGGTCACCGTGCTCGCGGGCCCGCTCCTCCAGGAAGCTGTGCAGCAGCCGTCCACTCGGGAAGTCGGCGTCCGTGTCATTGAACTCGCCTTCGAGCAGGGCGAGTTCGTCCTCGGACGGGGCGCGCAGGGCGTCGGTGGTGGTGTCCGGCGCGGTGGTGAGGGTGTGCAGCAGCGTGCGGTAGCCGTCCAGCAGGCGGTCCGCGGTGGCCTCGGTGAACAGCGTCGGGTCGTAGCGCAGGGCCAGGCGCGGGTCGGCGCCGGTGGTCAGGGTGAACAGCAGGGGGGCGCCGGCCTGGTCGGCGTCCTCCGGGCCGAGGTCGCCGTCGACCGCGACCATGAAGTCGGTCGGGCGGCTGCCGGTGCGCTCCAGCAAGTGCCGTACGGGCACGTCGAGATGGGCCGCCGCGTCGAGGTAGCCGGCGCGGACGGCGCCGAGGAGTTGCCTGGCCGCGGTCTGCGCCGGTATGCGCACGTCGAGCGGGACGGCACGGTTGGGGGCGTCGAAGTGCTGCGGCGGCACGGGCAGGTGGACGACGACGTCGTCGCGGTCGGTGGTCCGCGCGGCGAGCAGCGCCAGCACGGTGGCGGCGACGGTGCGCAGCAGCACCGCGTCGCCCGAGGTGATCCGCGCCAGGGCGGCCGTGGTGGTGGCGTCCAACGGGGCGTCGGTGGTGCGGTGTTCGCCGGCCCCGGGACGCAGGTGGTCGCGGATGGCCTGGACGGGTTCGGTCCAGCCCTGACCGCGGGTCTCCCAGAACTCCTGCTGGTCGGGGTGGTTGCGGAGGGCCTGCTGGACCTGAAGTGCGCTGGTCATGGGGTCCTTCTAGAAAGAGAAATCGGCGTAGGCGGGGGTGGCCGCGCTCGTGGACGCCGGAGAGTCGAACAGGGGGGTGTGCGGGGCGGCGTCGAGGTCGTCGATCAGCTCGGCCACGCGGTGGAGGAGGTATTCCGCGGAGGACGCGGTGAACAGCGCGGTGCTGTACTCCAATTCGAGCACCGTGCCGTCGGGCCGCTGGTACGCCTGGAGGTTCAGGTCGAAGCGGCAGGAGTCCGGGTGCAGCAGGGTGACGTCCACCCGCAGCCCGTCGCGGGCGAAGCCGTGGAAGTCGATGTTCTGCCAGGCGAAGAAGGCGTCCAGGAGGGGGAGCCGGGCGGTGTCCCGGGGCAGCCCCAGCTGCCCGACAATCCGGTCGAAGGGGTACGCCTGGTGTTCCAGGGCTTCCTGGTGCCGTTGGTGGGCGGTGTCCAACAGGTCGGTGAGGGTGGCGGGTTCGTCGACGGTGAGGCGCAGCGGGGCGGTGTTGACGAACATCCCCACCACGGGCTCGAAGTCGGGGTGGATCCGCCCGCTCATCGGGCTGCCGACCACCACGTCGCGCTGGCCGGAGAGTTGCATCAGCGCTGCGCCGTAGGCGCTGAGCAGCACGGTGAACGGCGTGCTGCCGGCCCGTTCGGCGATCCGTCGGACCGCCGCCTCGCGCTCGGGCGTCAGCCCCAGCCGCACCACCGCCCCGCTCTCCGCGCGCACGGGCGGGCGGGGGTGGTCCGTGGGCAGCTCCAGCCGCGGCGGATCGGCCAGGGCCTCCGTCCAGTACCGCTCGTCGGCCGCGAACGCGCCCTCGGCCAGCCGCTCGGCGTACCACTGCGCGGCGTCGGCGTAGCCCCACTTGGGCTCCGGCAGGACACCGCCGGAGAGCAGCTCGGTCAGCTCCTCCGCGACGATCCGCAACGACACCCCGTCGAACACCGCGTGGTGGACGTCGAGGTAGAGCCGGTGGCAACTGTCGTCCAGCCGGATCAGCAGCGCCCGGAACAGCGGCCCGCTGTCCAGGTCGAACGGCCGGACGAAGGACGCCAGCAGCGACCGGTCGTCCTCGTCGGCGAAGACGTCGGAGTCGGGCGGCCCCATCATCTCCACCACCGCGTGCGGGTCCGTCAGTTGCCGCACGCCCTCGTCGGTGACGACGAGGCGGGTCCGCAACGCGTCGTGCCGGCGCACCAGTTCACTCAGCGCCGACCTGACCGCCGACGCCGTCACCGGTCCGTCGAGGTCGATGCGGAGCGGGATGTGGTAGGCCAGCGAGGCCGGAGCGACCTGGGCGTGGGTGTGCAGCCCGTACTGCTGCGGGTGGAGGGCGGTGGGGACGCCGGTCGGGGCCGGCGTGACCGGCGGCAGACCGGCCGACGACGCCTGCCCGGCGCGCCCCACGGCCTCCGTCATCCGCGCCAGGGTGCGGCTCTCGAAGACCTCCCGGTAGGAGAGCGCCACCCCGTCCCGCACGGCCAGTCGCCCGATGAGTGCCCCGGCGGCGAGGGAGTTGCCGCCCAGCGCGAAGAAGTCGTCCTCGGGCCGCACGGCTCGGCCCTTCAGCCGCAGCACCACGTCCCACACCTCGGCGAGCCGCCGCTGCTCGTCGGAGAGCGCGGCGTAGGCGTCCGCGCTCCCTGACCTGTCATCAACTTCCTTCGCCACCGGGGGAAGCGCGGCCTTGTCGACCTTGCCGTTGGCGTTCAGCGGGAGTCGGTCCAGCGCCACCAGGTCGTCCGGGCGCAGGTAGTCGGGAAGCCGTGCGGCCAGTGCCGCCTGGACCTGTTCGGCGCCCATGCCCTCGTCGAGGACCGCGTAGCCGACGAGGTGCTTGCCGGCCTCGTCCGCCGCGACGATCACGCAGCCGTCCAGGACACCGGGGCAGCCCAGCAGGACCGCCTCGACCTCCTTGACCTCCACCCGGTGCCCGCGGATCTTGACCTGGTCGTCGATCCTGCCGTGGAAGTGCAGCAGGCCGTCCGCGTCCATCGTCACGCGGTCGCCGGTGCGGTAGCAGCGCTCGCCGTCGATCATGACGAAGCGCTCCGCGGTCAGGTCCGGCCGGCCCAGATAGCCACGGGCCAGTCCGCTCCCGCCGGTGTACAGCTCACCGGGCGTTCCGGTGGGCACCGGTCGTCCGGCCTCGTCCAACACCCGCACGGTCGTGCCGTTCAGCGGGCGTCCGATGGGCACCGCGCCGGGCTCCTCGTCACGCACCTCGTGGGTGGTGGTGAAGGTGGTGTTCTCGGTCGGGCCGTAGCCGTTGATGATCCGCAACCCGGGGTACGCGGTCCGCAGTGCGTGTGCCTGGCGGGCGGGGAGCACATCGCCGCCCACGACAACCGCGCCCAGTCGGGCGAAGACCGCGGGGTCGGCGTCCGCGGTCTGGCTGAACAGTGGGGCGGTCATCCACATCGCGGTGATGGCGTGGCGGTGCAGGAAGGTCTTCAGGGCGGAGGGGACCAGCAGGGTTTCCTTGCCGGTCACATACAGCGTCGCGCCGTTGAGCAGGCATCCCCAGATCTCGAAGGTCGCCGCGTCGAACTCCAGGGCGCCGGTCAGCAGCAACCGCTCGTCCGCGGAGAAGTCGAAGAAGCCGTTGTCCTTGACCAGTCGGATGATGCCGGCCTGCTCCACGAGCACGCCCTTGGGGCGGCCGGTGGACCCGGAGGTGAACATCACGTAGGCCAGTGGGGACCGCTCCCCCGCGCTGGGCAGGGCCTCGGTCGGCGGGGCGATCCCGGCGCGCTCCCCTTCGGCGATCAGCGCCCCGAGCGTCATGGCCCGGGTCGTCTGCGGTAACGCGGGGGCCAGTGCTCCGGTCAGTCCCGGCGCGCAGACCAGCAGTTCGGCGCCGCTGTCGCCCAGCATGTGCGCCAGGCGCTCGCCGGGGAAGTCGGGGTTGACCGGGAGGTAGGCGCCGCCGGCCAGCACGGTGGCCACGGTGCATACGATCGCGTCGGCCGAGCGCGGGAAGGCCATGGCCACCGGCGTCTCCCGGCCCACGCCCAGCGCGATCAGCCCGGCCGCCACCCGGCCCGCACGGTCGTGGAGTTCGCGGTACGACAGCGTGGTCTCGCCGTCGACCACGGCCGGCGCGTCGGGGCGGCATGCCACCTGTTCCCGGAAGAGCTCTTCGAGTAATGGCTGCTGACTGGTGCCTGGCACAGGCGCCGTGTTCATCAACGGATGGACCTTTCCCGTCGCGCGCCGGTCGGGCACGCATACGAACCGACGGGCAGCGGGGGTCTCCCGAGCGCCGTCGCGGTGGAACGGTATTGAAGTGATGCGAATTGAAGTAATGGGGCGTCGTGCTGCCGGGATAGCGGACAGGGGCGAGGGGTGGTCATTCAGACCGGGCCCGTCCCCATGGCAACTGGCGTGGCGTGGCACGCCGTTGCCGCCGGCTCACCGTCCGGTTTTCCGGTCTCCCCCTATAGCGGATTCACCACACCGACAGGAACCTGATCCCGCAACAATAGTGACGTGGCAAATGGTCGTGCGCCCCCTCGGTCGCCCTGCAACGCACTCAACGTAGCAGCAGCTACACAGCCTGGTGCAACGTGACCCTGTTCACACGTATTACGCATCGCGGACCGCCGAAAAACGCCCCGCGGCGCACTCTCCACCCCAACCGCCCCCCGCCCGCCTAAAATTACCGCCGGGTAGACCCCTTACCTCCGCATCACCGCCCTGAGCAGCGACTCCCGATCCAAACGCCGCCCTGACGCATCCTTTACTCCCCCATGTCACTTACCACGCAGGGGAATTCACCTGCGCACGTTACGAGGCGATCCCCGCGCCCATCCGAGAACCTCTTCCCGGCACCCGATTCGCGTTGCCTCGGCGCCCCTGCCGCGCCATGTTCCGGAAACCAAAAAAACACATACCGGCAAGAGAAGAGGGAAAGAGGAGAGCTCCGCGCGACAGCGATCTGACACAGCATCATCTCGACGTCGCGTCAGTCCAGTTGTGGCACCACTCTCCGCCGGCCGTGACAGGAGACGGCCGCAAGGCGTGCGTCAACTCGCCCAATATTGCCGGCACGTGTCAGGTATGCGGTGGCCCTGCGTCAGGAGTGCGACTCCGCGCCGTCATTTCCGGATTCCGGGCGGAACCGGCCGCCACCAGCTCCCCCACCGCCTCCTCGTAGCGCCGCGCGATGAGGTGGGCGACCGCGTCGTGGGTGCCCAGGGGGGCGGTGGTGCGGCAGGCGCCGGAGCGGGCCGCGCGGCGGGCGAAGAGGCCGGGGCCCAGGAGGTATTCGGCGACGGCGACGCGGGGGTGGCCGGCCGCGCGGAGGGCTGCGACGGCCTCGGCGGGGGTGGGGCCGGCGGCGCAGAGGTAGGCGGGCAGCACGGGGCCGCCCTGCGGGAGTCTGGCGCGGAGCAGTTCGGCCATGACCACGGTGTCGGCGTTGGCGCGCGGGTCGGTGGAGCCGGCGGCGGCCAGGACCAGGGCGCCGCCGTCCGCGTGGTCACCCGGGCGCCAGCCGGCCTGGTGCAGGCGGTCCGTCAGAACGTCGGCGAGGAGGGGGTCGGGGCCGAGGGCGCGGGCGATGCGGGCGTGCAGGTGGGGTGCGCCGGCGAGGGCGGCGGGTATGTCGACGCGGAGGTGGTAGCCGGTGCCGAGGAGCAGTGGGACCACGATCACCTCGCCGGTCAGGCCGGCCAGGGCTTCGGGGAGCGAGGGGGTGAGCAGGTCCAAGTAACAGTGTTCGACGGGGAGTTCCGGGTGGAGTGCGCGGGTTCGGGCTATCAGGGCCTCGGTGGCGGCCGCGCCCCGGGGGTCGCGGGTGCCGTGGGCGACGGCCAGCAGGGTCGGGGTGTCGGTCATCCCGCCGCCAGTCGGTAGCCGCGCTTGGGGACGGTGCGGATCAGGTCGCCGTGCCTGCCGAGCGAGTGCCGCAGCCGGCCGACGGCGGCCTCGACGGCGTGTTCGTCGGCGTCGGAGCCGGCCCAGGCGCGGCGGAGCAGTTCGGCGCGGCTGAGTACCCAGCCGGGGTGTTCGGCGAGGGCGCGCAGCACGGTGGCGCTCTTGGGCGAGAGCCAGTAGCTCTCGTCGTCCACCAGGAGGGCGTTGCCCTGGAGCACCAGCTCGCGGCCGTCGACGGTGAGCGTCCGGCGGCTGCGGGGCGGGAGTTCCTCGGTGACGGTACGTACCAGGGCGCCGAGTCGGCCGCGTTCGGGCCAGACGACCGGGAGGCCGGCGTCGAGGAGCGGGCGGGCGCAGACGGGGCCGACGCAGATGGCGAGCACGTCGGTGCGCAGCGCGGCCACCACCTGCTCGTGCAGGCCGTCGGCGGTGGCGGTGGCCAGGAAGGCGGCGATCGCGGGGGCGCTGGTGAAGGTGAGCGCGTGGATCTCCCGGCGGGCGGTCTGCTCGACCAGTCGTCGTACCGGGCCGGGGTCTTCGGGTGGTGCCCAGCGGTAGACGGGGACGGAGATCACCTCGGCTCCGCGTTCGCGCAGTGCGGCGGCGAAGTCGTCCAGTGGCAGGCCGTGTTCCTGGACGGCGATCCGGCGGCCGTCGAGCGGTCGGGCCAGGAGCCAGGTGAGGAGTTCGTCGGTGGCCTCGGTCTCCGGGGACCAGCTCTCGTCCACTCCGCTGGCCCGGACCGCGCCGGTCGCCTTGGGGCCGCGGGTGAGGACGACCGCGTTCCGGCAGGCGGCGGCGAGTTCGGCGCCCCGGCCCCAGCCGTCGGCGGCGCTCATCCAGCCGCGCCATCCGACGCCGGTGGTCGCCACCACGTAGTCCAGTGGTTTCGCCAGGCACTGTTGGGTGGCGCGGCGCAGCGCGAGATCGTCCTCCAGTGGGAGGATGCGCAGCGCCGGCGCCTCGACCACCCGGGCTCCGCGCCTGGTCAGCAAGGCGACGAGCTCCTCGCGGCGGCGTGCGGCGGTGACGCCGACGGTGAAGCCGGTCAGCGGGAGGTGTGCGTCACCGGCGGGGCCGGTGGGGTTGGAGGCGGCGGCAGTTCCCATGTCGGCAGAGTCGGGGGCATAAGTTACCCGCAGGTTGCCCAGCCGTCACACCGGTGTTAGCGAACCGTTCGTTGTGTTACGGCATATGTCACTGGCCGCACCACGTGGCAGTGGTGGCGTGCGCGAGGCGTATCAAGGGCGCAATGCACGGGGTGAGGGGATGTAACGCGCTGCGGTCAGGGTCGAGTCATGACCGACACCGTCACCACCACCGCCCTCGCCGGCACGGCGACGCACTGTCCGTACTGTTCGTTGCAGTGCGGCATGCGGCTGAGTGCCGGGGTGCCCCCGGAGGTGTGGGAGCGCGCCGACTTCCCGGTCAACCGGGGCGCGTTGTGCGGCAAGGGGCAGAGCGCGGCGGGGCTGCTGACTCCCGCCGCGCGGCTGACGACGCCGTTGGTACGCGAACGGGGTGAACTGCGGGCCACGAGCTGGCCGGTGGCGCTGGACCGGGTGGCGACCGGGCTCGCCGCGGTGCGGGCGGAGCACGGCGCGGACGCGGTGGGCGTCTTCGGCGGCGGCGGGTTGACCAACGAGAAGGTCTACCAGCTCGGCAAGTTCGCCCGGGTGGCGCTGGGGACCGCCTCGATCGACTACAACGGCCGGTTCTGCATGTCGTCGGCCGCCGCCGCGAGCCGGCTGGCGTTCGGGCTGGACCGCGGGCTGCCGTTCCCGTTGGCGGACATCCCGCACACCGGGTGCCTCATCCTGGTCGGCGGCAACCCGGCCGAGACGATGCCGCCGGCGCTGCGCTACTTCCGGGAACTCCAGGAGAACGGCGGCACGTTGATCGTGGTGGACCCGCGCCGGACGCGGACCGCCGAGCAGGCCGACCTGCATCTGCAACCGCTGCCCGGCACCGATCTCGCGCTGGCGCTCGGCCTGCTGCACGTGCTGGTCGCCGACGGCCTGGTCGACGCGGACTTCATCGCGGCCCGCACCAAGGGGTACGGGGACGCCCGGGCCGCGGCGATGGCGCACTGGCCGGAGCGCGTGGAGCGGATCACCGGCGTCACGGTGGCCCAACTGCGGCAGGCCGCCCGCCACTTCGGGCGCGCCCCGCGCGGCATGGTGCTGACCGCCCGCGGTCCCGAGCAGCAGAGCAAGGGCACCGACACCGTCGGCGCCTGGATCAACCTCTGTCTGGCCGCGGGCAAGGCGGGTCGGCCCTACTCCGGCTACGGCTGCCTGACCGGCCAGGGCAACGGCCAGGGCGGGCGTGAACACGGCCAGAAGGCCGACCAGCTCCCCGGCTACCGCTCCATCGAGGACCCCGCCGCCCGGGCCCATGTCGCCGCCGTCTGGGGCGTCGCTCCGGACGCCCTGCCGCGCGCCGGCCGCTCCGCCTACGAGCTGCTGGACAGCCTGGGCCGGTCGGGCCCGGGAGGCGTGCACGCGCTCCTGGTGATGGGGTCCAACCCGGTGGTCTCCGCGCCGCACGCCGCCCACGTCGCCGAGCGGCTGCGGACGTTGGGGCTGTTGGTGGTCTCCGATGTGGTGCTCTCGGAGACCGCGCAGCTCGCGGACGTGGTGCTGCCGAGCACCCAGTGGGCGGAGGAGACCGGCACCCTGACCAATCTGGAGGGCCGGGTGATACTGCGCCAGCAGGCCACCACTCCCCCGCCCGGCGTCCGCAGCGACCTGTGGATCCTGCGCGAGCTGGCCGAAAGGCTGGGGGCGGCGACGCGTGCTGGCCGACCGGCCCGGTTCGACGACGATCCCCGGACCGTCTTCGCCGAGCTGCGCCGCGCCTCGGCGGGCGGGCAGGCGGACTACGCGGGCATCAGCTACGACCGGATCCGCGCCGAGGACGGCGTCTTCTGGCCCTGCCCGGACGCGGAGCACCCCGGCACGCCGCGGCTCTTCCTCGACGCGTTCGCCACCCCGGACGGCCGGGCGCGGTTCGCCGCGGTCACTCACCGGCCGGCGGCGGAGGAGCCGGACGCGGAGTACCCGCTGTATCTGACCACCGGCCGGGTGCTGGCGCAGTACCAAAGCGGCGCGCAGACCCGCCGGGTGGCCGAGCTCACCGAGGCCGCGCCGGGCCCGTTCGTGGCGCTGCATCCGCGACTGGCGGCCCGGCTCGGCGTCGTGGAGGGCGCACCGCTCTCGGTGGTCTCCCGGCGCGGTCGGGCGCTCGCCCCGGCCCGGATCACCGACGCCATCCGGGCGGACACGGTCTTCATGCCGTTCCACTGGCCGGGCCCGGGCCGGGCCAACACGCTGACCAACCCCGCGCTGGACCCGACGTCGAAGATGCCGGAGTTCAAGGTGTGCGCGGTGCGGTTGGAGGTCCCGGGCGGGGCACCTGGCCGGGTCTCGGGGGCGGGGGACCTGGGATGAGTGCGCGTCATGTCGCGGTGGTCGGTGCGGGCATGGCCGCGGCGCGGTTCGCCGAGCGGTACCACGCGCTGGGCGGCTCCGGTCGGGTCACGCTCTACGGCGCCGAGCCGCGCGCCCCCTACAACCGCGTCCTGCTCGCGGACGTGTTGGCCGGCCGGTTCGACGCCGAGGCCATCGCGCTGCCGATCGGGGGTGCCGCGGTGCGGCCCGGCTGTGAGGTGGTGTCCCTCGACACCGCGGCCCGCACGCTCGCCCTCGCCGACGGCGACAGCGCGGAGTACGACGAGCTCGTCCTGGCCACCGGCGCCAATCCGGTACTGCCGCCGGTCCGCGGGCTGCGCCGCCCCGACGGCCGGGGGCTGCGGGCCGGGGTGCACGCGCTGCGCACGTTGGCCGACTGCGCCCGGCTCGCGGAGGAGGCGGCCGGCGCGAGGCGGGCCGTCGTGGTCGGCGGCGGGGTGCTCGGGGTGAGCGCCGCGCGGGCGCTGGCCACGCTCGGCATCCAGGTCGAAATCGTGCACCAGGGACCGTACTTGATAGAGCGCCAACTCGATGCGGACGCCGCTGCGGCGCTGCGCGGTGCCCTGCGCGCGCTCGGCGTGGAGGTCTATCTCGGCAACCGCGCGCGGGCCCTGACCGAGGACGGTGAGGTCGAGTTGGCCAGCGGCTACCGGCTGGGCACCGATCTGCTCGTGCTGGCCTGCGGGGTGCGGCCGCGCACCGCGCTGGCGCACGCGGCCGGCCTGGCGGTCGGCACCGGGATCGTCGTCGACGACGCCCTGGCCGCCTCCGCCCCTCATGTGCACGCGATCGGCGACTGCACCCAACACCGCGGCACCGTCCACGGGTTGGCCGGCCCGGCCTGGGAGCAGGCGGACGTGCTCGCCGCCCGGCTCTCCGGCAGCGCCCCGGACGCCCGCTACACCGGCTCCCGGCCGCTGGCCCGGCTCAGCGCCGGACCGCTGGAGTACGCGGCCTTCGGCGAGGTCCACCTCGACGAGGCCGACCCGGGCGACGACCCGGGGCTGGCCGTGGTGCGCCTGACCGACACCACCCGCGGCAGCTACAAGAAGCTGGTGCTGCGCGGGGACCGTCTGGTCGGCGCGATCCTCCTCGGCGACCTGACCACCGTCGGCGACCTCGCCCGCGCGCTGGAGCGCGACGAGCCGCTGCCCGACCACCCCCTGCACCTGCTCACCACCCTCGGAGCCTCCTCATGACGCAGCGCCCCTCGAACAGCCCGCTCAAGGACCTGGTCCTGGTCGGCCACGGCATGGTCGGCCAGCGCTTCCTGGAGACCTTCGTCGAGCAGCCGGAGGCCGCGCGGTGGCGGATCACCGTGCTCGCCGAGGAACCCCGCGCCGCCTACGACCGGGTCCATCTGACCTCGTGGTTCTCCGGCACCAGTACGGAGGAACTCTCCCTGACCCCGGCCGGTTTCCTCGCCGAGCACGGCATCGACCTGCGCCTGTCCGACCCGGCGACCGCGATCGACCGCGCCGCCGGGACCGTCACCTGCGCCTCCGGCGCGGAACTGCGCTACGACGCGCTGGTGCTGGCCACCGGCTCGGTCCCGTTCGTGCCGCCGGTCCCCGGCCGGGAGGCGGCCGGCTGCCACGTCTACCGCACCATCGAGGACCTGCAGGGGATACGGGACGAGGCCGAGGCGGAGCGCACCCGGATCGGTGTGGTGGTCGGTGGCGGGCTGCTGGGCCTGGAGGCCGCCGGCGCGCTCACCGCCCTGGGCCTGGAGACCCATGTCGTGGAGTTCGCCCCGCGCCTGATGGCGATCCAGGTCGACGAGGGAGGTGGCCAGCTGCTGCGCCGCAAGATCGAGGACCTCGGCGTCTCCGTGCACACCGGGGCCGGCACCCAGGAGATCGTCACCGACGACGAGGGCCGGGTCCGCGCCATGGGCCTGTCCGACGGCCGCGAACTCCCCGCCGACCTGGTGGTGTTCTCCGCCGGCGTGCGGCCGCGCGACCAACTGGCCCGGGACTGCGGGCTGCCGGTCGGCGAGCGCGGTGGCATCGTCGTCGACGAGCGCTGCCGCACCACCGACCCGCGCATCCACGCCATCGGCGAGTGCGCGCTGGCCGCCGACGGCCGGGTCTACGGCCTGGTCGCCCCCGGCTATGCGATGGCCGAGGCCGCCGCCCGCTCACTGACCGCCGGGCGGTCCGAGCAACCGCCCGCGGCGGAGCACCTGTTCACCGGCGCGGACACCTCCACCAAGCTCAAGCTGCTGGGCGTCGACGTCGCCAGCTTCGGCGATGCGCACGGCGCCGCCGAGGGTGCGGCCGACGTCCGCTACAGCGACAGTCGGGCCGGGATCTACAAGAAGCTGGTGGTCGGCCGCGAGGGCCAACTCCTGGGTGGCGTGCTGGTCGGCGACACCGAGTCCTACGGCCTGCTGCGCCCGCTCGCGCTCGGCGGCAAGCCGCTGACGACCGCGCCCGAGCAACTGGTGCTGCCCGCCGGGCTCGCACCGGCCACCGGGTCGACCGCGCTGCCCGACGACGCGATCGTCTGCTCCTGTCACAACGTCACCAAGGCCGCCATCCGCACGGCCGTCTCCGAGCAGGGCTGCACCACCGTCCCCGACGTCAAGAAGTGCACCAAGGCCGGTACCGGCTGCGGCAGTTGTGTGAAGCAGCTCGGCACGATCGTGACCGAGGAGCTGGCGGCCGGCGGTGTCACCGTCGACACGAGCCTGTGCGAGCACTTCGGGCACACCCGTGCCGAGCTCTACGAGATCGTCCAGGTGGCCGGGATCGACTCCTTCGGCGATCTGCTTGATCGGTACGGGCGCGGCGGCGAGGGCTGCGAGGTCTGCAAGCCGGTCGTCGCCTCGATCCTGGCCGGCCTGGCCGGCGGCCACGTCCTCGACGGGGAGCAGGGCGCGCTGCAGGACACCAACGACCACTTCCTCGCCAACCTGCAGCGCAACGGCTCCTATTCGGTCGTGCCGCGGGTGCCCGGCGGCGAGATCACCCCGCAGGGCCTGATCACCATCGGCGAGATCGCCCGCGACTACGGCCTCTACACCAAGATCACAGGTGGTCAGCGGATCGACCTGTTCGGCGCCACCGTCGACCAGCTCCCCCGGATCTGGCGCCGCCTCGTCGACGCCGGCTTCGAGTCCGGCCACGCGTACGGCAAGTCGCTGCGCACGGTGAAGTCCTGTGTGGGCGAGACCTGGTGCCGCTACGGCGTGCAGGACTCGGTCGGGCTGGCCATCGAACTGGAGCTGCGCTACCGGGGGTTGCGCTCGCCGCACAAGATCAAGGCGGCGGTCTCCGGCTGCGCCCGCGAGTGCGCCGAGGCCCAGGGCAAGGACTTCGGCATCATCGCCACCTCCGCGGGCTGGAACCTCTACATCGGCGGCAACGGCGGCATGACCCCGCGCCACGCCGATCTGCTCGCGGCCGACCTGGACAAGAAGACCCTGCTCCGGACGATCGACCGGTTCCTGATGTTCTACATCCGCACCGCCGACCGGCTGGAGCGCACCTCGACCTGGCTGGACCGCATCGACGGCGGCCTGGACCACGTCCGGGAGGTGGTGCTGGACGATTCGCTGGGCATCTGCGCCGAGCTGGAGCTGCAGATGGAGCGGCACATCGACCGCTACGAGGACGAGTGGGCCGCGGTGCTCGCCGACCCCGATCGGCTACGCCGCTTCACCTCCTTCGTCAACGCCCCCGGAACCCCCGACCCGGCCGTGACCTTCGTCCCCGAGCGCGGCCAGATCCGTCCCGCCCGTCCCGACGAGGACGGGCACGGCACCCCGGCCCTGATCGCCGGCTCCCAACTGGAGGTGCGAACCGCATGACCGACACCACCCTCGAAACCCACCCGGCGACCACGACGTCCCCCGCGACCGGAACCGTCGAGATCCTGGACGGCCGGAGGTGGACCCGGGTCTGCCACTACGACGAGTTGACGCCCGGCCGCGGCGTGGCCGTGCTCAGTGCGAGCGGCCAGCAGGTCGCGGTCTTCCGGGACCGCGCCGGCGAGCTGTACGCGGTCGACAACCGCGATCCGTTCAGCGGCGCCTACGTCCTCTCCCGCGGCATCCTCGGCAGCCGCGCGGGCGTGCCGACGGTGGCCTCCCCGATGTACAAGCAGGCGTTCGACCTGCGCGACGGCCGCTGCCTGGACGAGGAGACCACCCCCGACGGGCGGCCCGCGGTCCTGCGCATCTGGCCGGTTCGCCTCGGGTCGTAGCCCGCCGACGGCCCGCCCGCCGGCGTACGCGAGCCGTCCCCGAGCACCCCGCACTACCGTCACCTCACCACACCCCCACCGTCCGGATCCCCTCTCTCACGATCAGGTGACACGTCATGACGAGCACTGCCGTCGGCAGCGAACCCACCACCGCAACGGCCCCGGTCCGGGCCCGTACCCTCACCGACTGGCGACCGGAGGACGAGGACTTCTGGGCCGAGGCCGGCGCCAGAGTGGCCCGCCGCAACCTCATCTACTCCGTCCTCTCCGAGCACATCGGCTTCTCGGTGTGGAGCCTGTGGTCGGTGCTGGTGCTCTTCCTCGGCCCGGAGTACCACATCGACCCCGCGGGCAAGTTCACCCTCACCGCGCTGCCCACCGCGCTCGGCGCGGCGCTGCGGCTGCCCTACACCTACGCGGTGGCGCGCTTCGGCGGCCGCAACTGGACCGTCTTCAGCGCCTCGTTGCTGCTGGTCCCCACGGTGCTGGCCGGGCTCGTGCTGGAGCCGGGCGTCTCCTACGGCACGCTGCTCGCGGTCGCCTGTGTCGCGGGCGTCGGCGGCGGCAACTTCGCCTCCTCGATGGCGAACATCAACGCCTTCTACCCGCAGCGCCTCAAGGGCTGGGCCCTGGGCATGAACGCGGGCGGCGGCAACCTCGGCGTCCCGGTGGTGCAGTTGGTGGGTCTGGCCGTGCTGGCCACCGCCGGCGCCGCCCATCCGCGCCTGGTGCCGCTGGTCTATCTGCCGCTGATCGTGCTGGCGGCGCTCGGTGCCGCGCTGCGGATGGACAACCTGCCCTCGCTGCGCAACGACCGGCGCGCGCTGCGCGAGGTCGTCCGAGAACCGCACAGTTGGGTCATCTCGCTGCTCTACATCGGCACCTTCGGCAGCTTCATCGGCTTCGGCTTCGCCTTCGGGCAGGTCCTCCAGGTGCAGTTCCAGCAGCAGTTCGACACCCCCGTGAAGGCCGCGTACCTCACCTTCCTCGGGCCCCTGCTGGGCTCGCTGGCCCGGCCGGTCGGCGGGCGGCTCGCGGACCGCTACGGCGGTGCGCGGATCACCGTGCTGACGTTCCTGCTGATGGCCCTCGGGACGGTCACCGTGCTCGTCGCCTCGGGCGCCGGTTCGCTGCCGCTGTTCCTGGCTGGCTTCGTCGCCCTCTTCGCCCTGAGCGGCCTCGGCAACGGCTCCACGTACAAGATGATCCCCGCGGTCTTCCACGCCAGGGCGCGGGCGGCGGTGGCGGACGGCGGCACCGATCCGGCCACCGCGGAGCAGGACGCGCGACGCCGCGCCTCGGCGCTGATCGGACTCGCGGGTGCCGTCGGGGCGTTCGGCGGTGTCCTGGTCAACTTCGCCTTCCGCCAGTCGTTCCTGACGGTCGGCAACGGCAACGCCGCCTACTGGGCGTTCCTGGCCGTCTACGCGCTCTGCTCGCTGGTGACCTGGGCCGTCTACCTCCGCCCCGGCGCCGGACGGATAACCGGCATGTGAGCCGACGGCGGGCGTGGGCGCGGCGCTCAGGGCCGGAACTCCGGAACCCCACCGTGCCCACGCAGGCCCCCGCCAAGCGGCGAAATCCCAGTTCATCAGGGGTACGTAAAGAGGCGCTGCCACCGCTTGCGGCGGGGTACGCCATGGCATTCGATAGGGACGTGAACAGCGCCCGGCTCGTGCTCGCCCACCCGCCCCATACGGCGGGCCGAGGTCACGCGCCGCGCTGCCCGGAGACGTCCACCGCCCGCTGACACGTCTCCGCACCTGGGGCGCCCGTGACCCGACCGGGCGCCCCTCTTCGCGTACCCGTAGGCCCGCACCGCGCAGGGCCGGCCCAGCGTACCCAGCCACTAGGAATCGCCGTGATCGAAATCCTGCCGCACCAACTCCCGGACCTCGCCTACTGGTTCGCCGACGGTCCGCCCGGCACGGTAGCCCTCACCCAACACGCGCTGATCTCCGGCAACGGCCGCTGGTGGGTCGACCGTCCGGACGCGCCCCGCGCGGTGGTCGTCTCCTGCGCCGACCACGCGCTCTTCCGCGGCGATCCCACCGCGCTGTCACCGCTCTCCCTGGCCGGCTTCGCCGGGCACCACGCCCAGGCGCCCGCCCGCTTCCTGCCCCTGTTGGGCAGCTCGTTCGACCTCCTGGTGCCCTGGGAGCGCATGGTGTACCTGCACCGTCAGTCCACCGCCGCCCCGCGTCCGCCGCACGGCGTGAAGGTGCGCCGCCTGTTGCCCCAGGACGCCGCGGCGTTGGGCTCGCTGGGTGCGGACGCCTCCTGGATCCACGCCAGTTGGGGCGGCCCGGCGGGCCTGGCCGCCTCCGGGCACGGCTGGGGCGCCTTCCACGCGGGCCGGGTGCTCGCGGTCGCCTGCACGTACTTCCGCGGCACCGGGTACGAGGACGTCGCCTGCGTGACCCTCCCCGAACACCGCCGGCAACGGCTGGCCCTCGCCTGCGTCACCGCCCTGTGCCGGGACATCGCCGCCCGGGGCCACACCCCGAGCTGGACCTGCTCCCGCGACAACCGGGCCAGTCGCCTGCTCGCCTGGACCGCCGGCTTCCGGCTGGCCGACGAGTACGTCCACTACCTCACCGGCCGACCGGTGCGGCAGGACATCGGCGTCGTGGCGTGACGTCCCCGGCCGTCCGGCGGTGCCCCCGATCTGCGTAATGCGCACCGGGCGGCGATCGGCCAGGCAGGGTGCGGTGGGGCGGGCACCACGGGTGCCCGCGTGAACCACCGCGCCGAGGAGGGCCGCAGATGCTGTTCGGGAGCGCAGAGGAAGGGACGGCGGCGAGGGCCCGTCGGGCCGGCCGCTCCGCCTTCACCGCGGTTGACGGCCGCCTGCCCGCCTCGGAGGCCGGGCGGGCCCTGTTGCGCAAGGCGTTCCCGGACCACTGGTCCTTCCTCCTCGGCGAGATCGCGCTCTACAGCCTGCTGGTCCTGGTACTGACCGGCGTCTACCTGACGCTGTTCTTCGAGCCGAGCATGGCCCACCGCATCTACGACGGTGCGTACGGCCCGCTGCGGGGGCTGTCGATGTCGGGTGCCTACGCCTCGACGCTGCGCATCAGCTTCGAGGTCCGGGGCGGCCTGTTGATCCGTCAGATCCACCACTGGGCGGCCCTGGTCTTCGTCTCCGCGCTCGGGGTGCATCTGCTGCGGGTCTTCTTCACCGGCGCGTTCCGCCGGCCGCGGGAGGTCAACTGGACGGTCGGCGTGACGCTGTTCATGCTGGCCATGTTGGAGGGTTTCGCCGGCTACTCGCTCCCCGACGACCTGCTGTCCGGCACCGGCCTGCGCACCGCCAACACCATCGTGCTGTCCCTGCCGTTGGTGGGGACGTACCTCAGCTACTTCATCTGGGGCGGCTCCTACCCCGGCCACATCCTGCTGTCCCGGCTCTACACCGTGCACATCCTCCTCGTCCCCGGGCTGCTGCTCGCACTGATCGGCCTGCACCTTCTCCTCGTGGTGTACCTCAAGCACACCCATTGGCCGGCCCGCGGGCGCACCAACCGCAACGCCGTCGGACAGCCGATGTTCCCCCAGTTCACCGCCAAGTCCTCCGGCCTGTTCTTCATGGTCTTCGCGGTGTTGACCCTGCTCGGCGGGCTGGCCCAGATCAACCCCGTCTGGGCCTACGGCCCGTACCTCACCGACACCGTCTCCACCGACGCCCAACCCGACTGGTACGTGGGCTTCCTCGAAGGCGCACTGCGGCTGATGCCGGCCTGGGAGACCAACGTGGCGGGCCACACGCTGATGTGGAACGTGCTGCTCCCCGCCATCGTCCTGCCCGGCATCCTCTTCGTGCTGCTGTACGCCTACCCGTTCTTCGAGCGCTGGGTGACCGGTGATCTGATGGAACATCACCTGTGCGACCGGCCGCGCAACGTCCCCACCCGCACGGCGCTCGGCGTCGCCGCCATCGTCTGGTACGCCGTGCTGCTGGCGGCGGGCGGCAACGACGTCATCGCCACCCTCTTCCGGGTCTCGGTCGAGACCCTGACCTGGATCTTCCGGGTGTTGTTCGTCCTCGGCCCGGTCCTCGCCTTCCTCCTCACCAAGCGCATCTGCCTGGCCCTCCAGGACCGCGAACGCCAACTCCTCCTGGAGGGCCGCGAAACGGGCTACGTGCTGCAGAGCGTCTACGGCGGCCTGCGCGAGACCCAGGAACCGGTGCCGACCACCGAGCGCTACCGCATGCTGGCCAGGGACATCCCCGAACCCCTGCCACACCCCGGCGCCCAGGCCCCCCGCCTGGACCGCCTGCGCGCCGCCCTCAGCGCCTGGTACTTCCGCGACCGCGTGGAACTCCCGGTCACCTCCGAACAACGGCGCCAGATCGCCGAAACGGTGGCCAGCCCGAAGGTCGGCGCCGGCGAGGAACGCACGAGCTAGGGTCGGCTTCCGCGATCATGTACCCAGCCCGATGGCGCGGGATGCTGCGCCGTTCGGTGCCGCGGTGGACGCGGACCCAAGCGATCTTGTCGCGCGCATCCCGCGGCGTGGTCGCGTCGTCACGGGATCCCGAGCGGCCGATCCCTTCGAGCCACCGCCACGGGCAGCACGTGCGCCCGGACGCAACACGAGCGCGGCGAAGGGGCAGCGTCCGAGGCGGAGCCGGGACAGGGAGCGAGACAGGGCGCGGTCCTGCGCGTGCTCGGTGCGACTGACGATGGGGTCGGTCGGACGGTGTTGCGCTGCCGCTCCGTCGGATCCCTTGACACCCGATGCTCCGTCATGGACATTCCCTTTGGCCCTGGTTGGTCCAGGCCAGAGCAGGCCGGCACGGACACGCTCAGGCAAGTGCAGGTAGGTACGGGCACGTTCAGGTCGGCGCAGACACGTAACTGCACGCTCGGACCAGCTCAGGGGAACCCCCCACACGCCCTGGAGGTCAACCGTGAACAGCCCAGGACCCCGAACCGGTTCCAGAGCAAGACGTCGTTCGCCCCTCGCCGCCCTGGTCCTCGCCGCCTCCGCCCTGGTCACCCTGGTGACCGTGCCCCTGGCCGCCCCCGCCACCGCCACCACCCACCCGGCGACCGCCCGGACCACTCCGCCGCCCTCCCCCACGGCTCCCCACACCGGCGTCGTCGCCGGGGCGCACACGCCGGCCCGCACGCCGGAGCACGCGCAAGCCGTCCGTACGTTCCTGGCCGGGCGTCGCGCCGTATCCGGCCCCGCGTGGACGCACCACCCCCGGATCCCCGGCAGCCAGCCGACCGCATCGGCTCCCCAGGCGGGCCAGGTCACCCACAACTGGTGGGGCGTCTTCCCCCAGCCCGGTACGCATGACGGCATCATGGCCACCCACACCGTCGACCCGTCCTACACGGTCACCGACGCGGACAACGTCACCTACGCGCCCACCACCAAGGCACAGAACTCCTGCATGGAAGTGGTGACCGCCTACACCAACACCGGCAACGAGATCTGGGCGTGGGACTGGTGCGGGACCGTCGGTCCGGCCAAGACCGTCCCCATCGACGACAACTTCCTGAAGAACTACACCCCCGGCAACGGTGGGCCGGCCGCGTACAGCGTGCAGATGGTGCAGGACGACGCCGCCACCAACCGCTGGTCGGCCTATCTCTACAACTACCGCACCGCCGCCTGGGACCTGTTGTTCCAGCAGTCGGGGGCGGACCAGAGCGGGCTGGACCACGGATGGGACATGTTCGAGATCTATGCGAGCGTCAACCCGGCCACGGGAGAGGGGTACTACTGCACGGAGGCACGGAACACCACCTTCGACAGCAGCGCCGTGCAGTTGCGCCACAACGGTGCCTGGAAGCCGGCGAGCCCGACCGACTCACCGTGGACCGACACCAACCCCGATCCGAACGCCTTCCTGTGCCCGCCGCTGAAGTTCGTCCAGGCAGGCGCCAACGATCACTGGACCGTCCACCAGTGACCCGCGAGTGACTCGGTAGCCCCGCCACCAGGCGCCCCAACACCATGAAGCGAAACGGGGGCGCACCCAACGGTGCGCCCCCAAGGGCGTTGCCCAAGACGTCGGGGCGTCAACCGGCCCTGGTGTCCCGAGTCGGCAGAGGGGTGCGCAGTCCGCCGTTGGCGAGCGGCGACGGCTCCGTACCAAGGGTGGCCAGTACGAAGGCGGTGGTGAGCGCGCGGACGGCATCGGCCTGCTTCACCAGGTAGTGGCTGCCGCGCGGCACTTCGTACCGGGCCAGGTCCGGGACGACGGCCAGGGCCCGCCGGGCGTAGTCGAGCGACTTGGCAGCGCTCGCTTGGCTGCGGTCCCGGTCACCGTGGATGATCAGCACCCGGCGGCCGGCCAGGTGCTCCACCAGGTCGCCGTACGGCAGCCAGGGAGCGATGCCGACCACGCCCACGACCGCTGGATGGCCCGCCTCCCAGAACGCCGCGCGCCCACCGAGCGAGTTGCCGATCAGCACCACCGGTACGTCCCCGTACCGGCTGGCGAGTTCCGCCAGCGCCCAGCGAGTGTCCGAGGCGGTGTCGGCAGCGGCCCCGTTCCAGCCCGCGTAGCGGTAGTGGAGCAGGTGGACGGCGATCCCGTCGGAACACCCCCGTTCCGTGAGCTCGGCCGCCAGCTCCTGGAGCCCCTGCTCGACGATCTTCAACGGCCTGAGCCGACTGCGAACGAATCCGCCGGGCAGGAGCAGGACCACGCTCCTGACCTCGCCGCCGCCCTGTCGCTCCGTCAGCTTTGCAGCGCGCGCTCGCGACCTGAACATGCCGCCCCTCCCCCGTTGACCCGCGCAGATTCTACGGTCGCACGGGCGGCGCGTCCCGGCCCGAGCGTCAGACGGAACCGGTGAAGGGTGCGCCTACGGGTGGTAGAGGGCTTGGGCGCGCGCCGCGTCGAGGGGTCCGTTCTCCGCGACGTGCAGGAAGTAGGTGATCTGCCATGCCTGGGTGCTGCTCGCCTGGCGGCTGGTCGTGGTCACCCATGGCGGATAGACGCGGAATCCTCGCTTCCCGCCGGAGCGGTTCCTGGACATGATGCCGCGCTCGCACAGCACCTCCCGCGGGAACACGAACTGTCCGAAGTGGTCGCCGTCACGGCTGCTGATGACGAAGAGGTCGACCCCGTCCTCGGTGTCGAAGGGCCGGATCGGGCCTTCTGCGGATCGCAGCCACACGGTGACGAACTGGCCCACCTTCGTCGGGGTGGTCTTGGCCACGCGGAACCTGACCGACGCCCCGTCGATCGTGAACCCGTGCGCTGCGTACTCGGCGCTCTCCGGCTCGGGCACCGGCTGTGAGCAGGCAAAGCCACTGGGGTCGTAGACGAGTGTCTTCGCCGCCAGCAGGTCGCCGTGGAGCCCCGCCCAGGACTGGTCCGTCACCATCCGCACATTGTGCCATCGCGCCCGCCAGGCACCGTCGGCCCCTGCTACATGCCGAATCGCGTGCATCGCACGGCTTCGACGGCCGCTTCGGGTCCGTTCAACTCGACGTGTGCCGCGCCCTGTCGGCCGAAGAGAGAGAGGAGGAGTTCGCCTGGGGGGCCGGTGATGCTGGCGGTGGGTTCGCCTCGTCGCGCTCGCACGGTCTTGGTGGTGCCTGCCCACTGAAGCTCAAGACCTGCGCCGCGCAGTCGCCGCGCGAGGAACCAGGGCGCGCGACCCACGTTGCGCCACAGGGCCTCGTCCATCGCGTACGCGTTGGTGCGCGGAGCACGACCGTTGGCGCGGCGTACGTCCTCGTGGTGGACGAAGAACTCGTTGAGGTTCGGGAGTCGGCGCACCCATCCGATGCGGAAGAGGCCTGGTGGTGGTCCCGATCGGATCGTCGCGACGAGCCGCCGGAAGTCCCTCGGCGCGAGCGCTGTTCTTCGTCGCGCGGCGAAGCGGCCCCAGGCACCGGGCAGGGCGAGCCCGGGGCCGGCGAGGTGGTCGCGCTCGCGCAGGACGAGGTGCGCGGCGAGGTCGCGGGTCGTCCACGGCCCGAGGAGGGTCGGTGCCTCGGGACCGAGTTCGTCGAACAGGTCGCAGAGCTGTGCTCGCTCGACGGCGTCGAAGAGCGGATCGGCCATAGTGCGGAAGTGTAGCGAGGATCGATCAACTGGCGTATAGGGGAAGGAAGTTCGCTGGTCCGGACCCGTGAGGCGTCTCCTCAGTGGTCGCGTCGGGCGAATTGGAACACCGTCCCGAAGAGCGAGCCGCCGGTGACGCCCACGCCGATCAGGAAGACCCACAGGCCGAAGACCAGGCCGAGGGCCAGCAGGGAGACGCCGAAGGCCACCGCCGCCGGGTATCCGCTCTCGGGCGGGAAGAAGTCGAGCTCTCCGGCGCGCTCCTGGATTTCCGAGCCTTCCCGGTCCTCCGGTCGGGTGCCCTTGCGGCGGTAGTTCATCGCGCAGAAGAAGGAGATGACCGAGGCCATGCCGAAGGAGACGGCGAGCGCGGCGCCGCCGGCGGGCTCGCGGGCCAGCCAGATGTAGATCACGTCGGTGACGAGGAAGAAGGCGGCCACGCCGGCGAAGAGAAGTGCCTCCGTCTTCATGGGGTCTGGCCTCCGGGGGTGTCGGGGGTGGGTTCGGTGGTGCCGCGCTCGCCTTCCGTCAGCATGCGCACGTGGGGGTGGTGCAGGTCGAAGGCCGGGGAGTCGGACCGGATGCGGGGCAGGGCCTCGAAGTTGTGCCGAGGTGGCGGGCAGGAGGTCGCCCACTCCAGGGAGCGCCCGAATCCCCAGGGGTCGTCCACCTCCACCTTGGGCGCGTAGCGGGCGGTCCGCCACACGTTGTAGAGGAACGGCAGCGTGGAGATGCCGAGCAGGAACGCGCCGGTGGAGGAGACGGAGTTGAGCACGGTGAAGCCGTCGGCGGGGAGGTAGTCGGCGTAGCGGCGCGGCATGCCGCTCGCCCCCAGCCAGTGTTGGACGAGGAAGGTCGTCTGGAATCCCACGAACAGGATCCAGAAGTGCACCTTTCCCAGCCGTTCGTCGAGCATCTTGCCGGTCCACTTCGGCCACCAGAAGTAGAAGCCGCCGAAGGTGGCGAAGACGATGGTGCCGAACAGGACGTAATGCAGATGCGCGACGATGAAATAGGAGTCGGTGACGTGGAAGTCGAGTGGCGGTGAGGCGATCAACACCCCGCTCAGTCCACCGAAGAGAAACGTCACCATGAATCCGATCGACCAGAGCATCGGCGTCTCGAAGGAGAGACTGCCCTTCCACATGGTGCCGATCCAGTTGAAGAACTTCACTCCGGTCGGCGCCGCGATGAGGAAGGACATCAGCGAGAAGAACGGCAGCAGGACCCCGCCGGTGGCGAACATGTGGTGCGCCCACACCGTCGCCGACAGCATCGTGATGGCGATCGTCGCGCCGACCATGCCCATGTATCCGAAGACGGGTTTCCGGCTGAACACCGGGATGATCTCGCTCACCACCCCGAAGAACGGCAGGGCGACGATATAGACCTCCGGATGGCCGAAGAACCAGAAGAGGTGCTGCCACAGCAACGCCCCGCCGTTGGCCGGGTCGTAGACGTGGGAGCCGAGTTTCCGGTCCGCGAGCAGGGCCAGCAGTGCGGCGGTCAGGACCGGAAAGGCGAGCAGGGTCAGGATGGAGGTGAAGAGGATGTTCCAGGTGAAGATGGGCATCCGGAACATCGTCATGCCGGGGGCCCGCAGCGTGATGATGGTGGCGATGAAGTTGACCGCGCCCAGCACGGTGCTGAGGCCGGCCACGACCAGCCCGGCCGCCCACAGGTCGCCGCCCGCGCCCGGCGTGTGTTCGGCGCGGTTCAGCGGGGCGTAGGCGAACCAGCCGAACGAGGCCGCGCCGCCGGGAACGACGAGGCCCGAGACGACCATCAGCCCGCCGAAGAGGAAGAACCAGTACGTCATCGCGTTCAGTCGGGGAAAGGCGACATCGGGCGCGCCGATCTGCAAGGGCATGACGGCGTTGGCGAATCCGGCGAACGTGGGTGTCGCGAAGAGCAGCATCATCACCGTGCCGTGGATGGTGAAGAGCTGGTTGTACTGCTCGTGGCTGAAGAACTGCATTCCGGGCTGCGCCAGTTCCGCGCGCATCATCATCGCCAGCAGTCCGGCGAACAGGAAGAAGCCGAAGGCCGTGACCAGGTACATGTTGCCGATCGCCTTGTGATCGGTGGTCGTGAAGTACTTCCTGATCCGGCCGCCCGTGCGGACCCGTGGATTGGCGGGCGAATCCAGCGGTGCGCGGTGAGGGGTGTGGCCCACTTGTGACATGGCTCCTCCGGAGCACGGTGACCGGGACTTCTTCCGGCGCGACGGCGTTTTTCGTGTGTAGCGGCTCGCCGACGCGACCGACCCGACGCCACACCGATATCACCTCCTTCTCCTTTTCCTTACGGCCAATCGGTGGCGGTGGGTGAGGGACGATGGGCGGTCGGGGGGCGGAGTACGGTGCGCGGTTGGTTCGTTCCGCTCCGCAGTCGGCGTGGCCGCCTCCGGGCCCACCCCCTACGCTGAAATTCGGGGACCCCTCCCGCTCCGTCGAGCCGCCGCGGCCCAGTGGCACCGTTCTGGGCCCGAGGGAGGAGCGATGAGCGCCGTCGAAGGGTTGCGGGCCGGAGGTAGGACCGTGGAGATCGGTCGGCCGGAGAAGGTGCTGTTCCCCGAGGACGGCATCACCAAGGCCGAGCCGGCCGGGTACTACCGCACCGTGGCCCGTCGCATGCCGCCGCAGTTGCGCGGGCGTCCGTTGATGTGGGAGCGACACCCCGACGGCATCGACGGTCGCGGCTTCATGCAGAAGGACGTCCCCGACTACTTCCCGGGCTGGATCGGCCGGGTCGAGCTGCCGAAAGAGAGCGGCACCACCGTCACCTACGCCGTCTGCGACGACACCGCGACCCAGACCGCCGTCGCCCCCTCTGCCGTGCGGGCCCGGCCGGGTACACCCGTCGCCGCGCCGGTGGCCTCGGCGGATGTGGACGATCCCGAGCTCAGCCCGGGGCGTTGGACGCTGGCTCGCGCGGAGCAGCTCCTCAAGGTCGATGCCTGGCGGGGCGGCAACCTCCGTGGGCGTTCCCTCAACCCCGCCCGTCGACGCCTGGCGGGTCTGCGCAAGTGACCAGGAGACGAGGTGAGTTGAGTGGCTGAGGGGTGGTGGGGGTTTGTGCGGGAGGTCGGACGATGGTGAGGTGCGCAATGAAGTCTGATGAGACCGTGGCCGAGTTGTTGTCTGCGTACGGCCGGACGTACGCCGAGGAGGCCGGCATCACGCTGCGGGACAAGCCCGCGCCGCTGTACCAGTTGCTGGTGCTGACGGTGTTGTGCTCGATCCGGATCAAGGCGGAGATCGCCGCCGGCGCCGCCCGGGAGCTCTTCGCGGCCGGCTTGCGGACGCCGCGGGCGATGGCGGACTCCGGTTGGCGGGTGCGGGTGGACGCGCTGGGGCGGGCCCATTACGTGCGCTACGACGAGAGCACCGCGACCGCCCTCGGCAGGGGGGCGGAGTTCGTGCTCGACCGCTGGCACGGCGATCTCCGGCGGATGTGGGCGGAAGCCGGCGGGGAGCGGGGGCAGTTGGCGGGGTTGGTGCAGGAGGTTCCTCGGATCGGGCCGGTCGGCGCGGGCATCTTCTGTCGGGAGGCGCAGGCCGTGTGGCCCGGGTTGCGTCCGTTCTTCGACGAGCGGAGTTGCGCGACGGCCAAGGAGTTGGGGTTGCCGCATACGGCGCGCGGGTTGGGCGCGTTGGTGCGGCCGGAGGATGCCGCCAGGTTGGCCGCTGCGCTGGTGCGGGTCGGTCTGTCGAGGGGTGCGGTCAGGGAGCTCCAGGTGGCGTGAGCGGGTCGGCTCCGGTGGGGCGGGCGGCGGGTGCGCGGTGGACCACGATCGGCATCAGCAGGCCGGCGGTGGCGAAGAGGGCGCCGAGGGCGAGCCAGCCGGCGGCGGTGTGGCCGCCCAGGCAGAGGGCGGCCAGGAGGGAGGGGGCCACTGCCTGGGATGAGCCCTTGCCGAGTGAGTAGAAGCCCTGGTACTGGCCGTGGGCGGATGCGGGGGCGAGGTTGAAGCTCAGGCCGAAGCCGCCGGCGGAGGTCCAGAGTTCGCCGAGGGTGAGGAGTACCGCGAAGACCAGGAGCAGTCCGATGGTCGGCGCGGGGCCGCGGCCGCTGGTGAGGGCGACCACCGCGCAGGCGGCGAGCAGGGCCACGCCGGCGCGGCGGCAGAGGGCGGCGGCGCGGGCGTCGTCCTCGACTCCCCTGCTGGCGCGCATCTGGAAGAGCACCACCATGACAGCGTTGACCACGACGATCACCGAGGCCATCGCCTTCGGGGCGGAGGTGTGGTCGGCGACCCAGAGCGGAACGGCGAAGGAGATCACCTGGAGTTGGAGGTTGAGCACGCCGCAGAGGGCGGTGGTGCATACGTAGCGGGTGTCGCGGAGCACTTGCCAGCGGGAGATCGGTGGGGAGTCCGGTGCGTCGGCGGCGGGGTGGCGGCCGGTGTCCGGGGGAAGCCAGCGCAGTGGCACCGCGGCGCCGAGGAAGGTGGCCGCGTTCACCGCGATCAGGACGGTATACCAAAGAGGGCTGTTGGCCTGGATGGCGAGGGCGGCCAGGCCGGCGCCCGCGCCCATGCCGAGGTTGGTGACGACGCGGAGGTAGGCGCGTAGGCGGACGCGTTCGGCGCCCTCGCCGGCCGCGGCGACCAGTGCGCCGCGGGCCGCGTTGCTGCCCTGGTCGGCGAGGGTGAACACCAACGCGCAGGCCAGGAAGGCGGGGAAGGAGCGGACGACGGTGAAGGCGAGCATGGCCGCGCACTGCACCGCCAGTACGCAGGCGAGGACCCGCCGGGGGCCGTGGCGGTCGGCGAGGTTGCCGATCGGCACGGCCCCGGCGAGGGCCACCAGCCCGGCGACGGTGAGGCCGATGCCGACCCGGGATACGGGGAGGCCGACGACGCGAGTGAAGTACAGCGAGCTGGTGGGGAGGTACAGGCCGCTGCCGAGGGTGTTGACGAGCCAGGAGGCGGCCAGGAGGCGTGGCGTCCCGGGGGCGGGCAGCGCGTTGGCGAGGAGGCGGCTCACGTGCGGGCCGCCTCCGCGAGCGCGTGCAGCCCGGCTTGGCGGAGTCCGGCCTGCTCCGCGTCGGGCGCGGTGAACTGGACCTCGATGTGGGCGGAGCCGTTCTCGGTGGGCGGCAGTGCGGTGCGGACGCCGTCGACTCGGGTGAGCCGGTCCAGGAGTCCCGGGATGTCGGGGAGGTGGGTCCAGGCGTGGATCCGGTCGGGTCGGTGGGGCGCCGTGCGGGCGGGTTCCTCGCCGAGCGCGGCGCGGATGAACTCGTCCCACAGGTCGACGCCGAGGGCGCGCTGCCACATCCGGGGCACGCCGGAGCCGGGGGGCCGGGTGGTCACCTCGCCGATCACCGGGCCGTCGGGCGTCTCGAAGACCTCCAGGTGCAGGACGCCGTCCCGGACGCGGAGGGCGTGTGCCACCTCCTGGAGGAGGCCGGGCAGTTGGCGGGCGAGCGGGTGGTCGGGGTCGACGAGGTGGCCGCCGCGCAGCGGTGCCTGGACGGTGAGCAGCGGGGCGAAGTAGCGGGAGGTGGCGGCGAACGTCACCGTGCCGTCCCGCACGATGCCGTCGCAGTGGTATTCGCCGACGACGTCCACCAGGCGTTCCACCTGGACGGGCAGCCCGCGGGCCGCCAGGTCGTCGAGGGCGCCCGCGGCGCGTTGCCTGGCGAACTCCTCGGCGGAGTCGATGCGGTGGGTGCAGTGGGTGCCCGATCCCAGTACCGGTTTGGCGACGACCGGCCAGCCGGTGGCGCGGGCCGCGGTCGGTATCTCGTCGACGCTGGTGACCTGCGCGAAGTCCGTGACGGTCAGGCCGGCGGCGCGCAGTCGTTGCTTCATGGCGCGCTTGTGCGCCGACCACAGGGCCTCGTCGAAGGTGGGGCCCGGGACGCCGAGCAGGGAGCGGATCAGGCCGGCCGGGACGATGCTCTTCTCGGTGGCGGCGATGACGTGGTCGACGGGTGCGCCGCGGGTGAGGTCGTAGGCGGCGCGCTCGACCTGGGCGAGGTCCTCGAAGCTGTCGATGCAGACGGTGTCGTGACCGGCGTGGAGCGGTGCGTAGCTTTCCCGGGTGATCACCCGGACCCGCAGGTCGGGGCGGTGTGCGAGGGCGCGTAGCGCCTCGGGCTTGTCGGAGTTGAGCAGGAGGACCTGCCGGGTCATGCGCTCTCCGTAGGTTGTTGGGCGGGTCGGTGGTAGGTGACAGTCGCCGCCCGCTCGTCGATGACGGCCCAGTTCGGGTCGGCGCCCCGGACCTGGCCGACGTTGACCAGGTAGCGGTGGCCGGCGGTGAGGGGCACCGGCTCGCCGTAGCGGAACGGCAGGGTCGTCACGTCCCGCCAGGCGCGCCCGGTGCGGGGCAGCCGGTGCACCGCGCTGCGGTGGTGGTGCCCGTGGACGAGGGCGCGCCCGGCGAACTCGGCGTCCAGCGGGCACCACTTGCCCGGTTCCACCTGCTGCCACGGCAGCGGGTGGCCGTGGCAGTAGGTGGCGAACGGGGTGCGGTGCTCCAGCGGGGCGTCGAGCACGGCGCGGGACCAGGCGGGCAGGGCGTGGTCGGGCACGAGGGAGGCGATCCGCTCCTCTTGGTTGCCGCGGACGACCACGGCCCCGTCGAGCAGCGCGACCAGCTCCGGGACCTGGTCGAAGACCTCCGCGACGGACCCGAACGCGTAGTCGGCGCGGTCCCGTTTGCCGATGTGGCACTCGAAGACGTCGCCCAGGCACAGCACTTGGTCGACCCGTTCGCGGGCGACGTCGACGAGCACCCGGCGGAGGGCCGCGAGGTCGCCGTGGAGGTCGGTGACGATGGCGTAACGCAAGGGTCAGCTGGCGCTTCCCGGTTCGGCGGGGGCGGCGTCGGAGTCCGGTGCGCCGAACCGCTTCTCCAGGTAGGCGATCAGGTCGGCGTTCTCCCGCAGTTTGCCCGGGATGACGGTGTCGCCGTCGATGAGTGCGGGGATGAACTTGCTGCCGGTGGTCCGGATCAACTCGTGTCGTTCGTCACGGGGCTTGGGCACGTTGATGTTGAGGTAGGAGACCTGGAGGCGGGTCAGCAGTTCGCGGACCGGCTTGCAGTCGGGGCAGGTCTCGCGTTGGAACAGAACGAGCATCAGCTCTCCTCGTTGGTGAAGTCGGCGAGCGCGCGGACGATTTCGCCGGTGCCGGTGCCGGGGGTGAAGCGGTGTCCGAGTTGGAGCAGGGCCATCTCGACGGCGCCGAAGAGGGCGCACAGGTCCAGGGGGTCGGCGGCGCCGACGTGGCCGACGCGGATGAGCTTGCCCTTGAGGTGGGCCTGGCCTCCGGTCATGGTGACGCCGTGCCGGGTGGACAGGGTCTTCAACAGCTCGCCGGTGTCGATGCCTTCGGGTGCGAGCGCCGAGGTGATGACGTGGCTGCGCCGGTGTGGTTCTCGGATGAAGGGCTGGAAGCCGAGGGCCGTCAGGGCCCGGCCGGCGGCCTCGCCGAGTGCGGCGTGCCGGCGTTGGAAGGCCGGCAGCCCCTCCTCGTTGAGCATCTTCAGCGACTCGTGCAGGGCGAGCAGCAGTGAGACGGCCGGGGACGAGGAGGACATCGGGTAGAAGTGGCGCAGCCGCTCGAAGGACCAGTAGTAGGTGGGGCCCGAGCCGCGTTCCACGGCCGTCCATGCCTTGTCGGAGAGGGCGACGAAGGCCAGGCCGGGCGGGAGCATGAAGCCCTTGTGGGAGGCGGCGAGCACGACGTCCAGGCCCCATTCGTCCATGGGGAGGGGGTGGACGAGCAGGCCGCTGATGGCGTCGACGACCACGATGACGTCGGTGTCCCGGAAGATCCGGGCGATGGCCTCGACGTCGTTGAGGGCGCCGGTGGAGGTCTCGCTGTAGACGGTGAACACGCCGCGGATGGCCGGGTGTTCGGCGTACGCGGCGGCCACCTGGTCGGGGTCTGCGCTGGTGCCCCAGTCGCTGCGCACGGTGTGGACGGTCAGTCCGTAGTTGGTGCAGATCGCCTCGAAGCGCTCGCCGAAGTAGCCGTTGGAGACGACGAGGACCTCGTCGCCGGGCGAGAAGCAGTTGGCGACGGATGCCTCCATCGCGCCGGTGCCGGAGGCGGCGATGGTGTAGACGGGGTGCTCGGTGCCGAACAGCGGGGGCAGGCCCTCGTTGATCTCGTGGAGGAGGCCGGCCATCTCCGCCGAGCGGTGGTGGATGATCTCGCGGGCGCCGGCCAGCAGCAGTCGCTGCGGGACCTCGGTGGGGCCGGGGGTGGCCAGGCGGAGCTTCATGCGGGGTCCTTCCGGTGCGGGCGGGGCGGGTCGAGGAAGATCCGGCGGGTGGCGGGCTTGAGGTCGAAGTCGAAGAGCACCACGCGGTGGGTCGGCGACATGGCGGGTTCGCCGTCCCGGAACGGGACCAGCACGCTGGTGCCGAGCAGCGAGGACTTGAGGTGCGAGAAGCCGTTGGGATCGCCGGTGGTGAGCTCGTGCAGGTAGCGGTTGCCGTCGTCGGGCGCGATGCGCTCCAGGGTCCGCAACAGGTCGGTCACGGCGCCCTGTTCGTAGCGCATGATGGTCAGGCCCACCGTGCTGCCGTGTGCGAAGACGCCGGCCAGCCCGTCGCCGGCGTCGGTGGCGCGCAGGTGTGCGGCGATCTCGTCGGTGAGGTCGTAGTGGGAGTTCAGTCCGGTGCTGTCGACGGTGAGTTCGATCATGCCGCTCCCCCGTGTGCCAGTGGTGAGGGGGTGTTGTCGGGGGTGAGGTCGCCGGGGCCGGTGAGGGTCCAGGCCGGTGCCTTGGCGAGTTCGGCGGCGATGCGGGCGCGGCGTTCGGTGTGCCGGGCGCGGCCGTCGTCGAGGTAGTGGTGCCAGCCGGCGTTGGCGCCGTCGAAGGCGGATTCGATGTTGGCGGCCAGTGCCTCGGTGCGTTCGGCGGGGTCGGGCGGGAAGGGGGCGAGGACGGTGTGGTCGCCGGGGCCGATGTTGGGGTGGATGACCCCGGTCACGGGGACGGCGAGGCCGAGGGGGGCGCTGGGGAAGCGCTCGCGGAATCCGTAGGGGTCCACGGCGAACTTGCCGATCGGCGAGAACGCCTGGCCGGCCGTGGGCTGGTAGTCGTCCGCGATGCCGGCGATCTCCTTCAGGCCCGGGTACTTGGCGATGGTGCCGTAGCCGAGGTGGGGGTAGTCGGGCCAGCCGGCGGCCAGGGTGGTGCCGTCGGGCTGTTCGTGCACGACCGTCTTGTCGCCGCTCATGATCTGGTAGCCGAAGTGCTCGACCAGTTCCAGCAGGATGGTGCTCTTGCCCGCGCCCTTGGCGCCGGTGACGAGCACGGCGGTGCCGTTCTTGACGGCGGCGGTGGCGTGCAGCACGGCGGCGCCGCGGTTCTCCTGGTCCTTGAGGACCAGGTCGCGGACGAGTTCGACGAGGTCCATGGCGCCGGTCGCGGTCATGGCGACGTCGATGGTGCGGGCGGCGCCGTCGAAGGCGAAGCGGGTGCCGGTCTTGGTGCACTCGACGTAGGTGCGGCCGTCGGCCTGGGATCGGCGGGCCGGGACGGTGAAGAAGTCGCTGGCGCTCTTGCGGAGGTAGATGTCCTCCCAGTGCGTGCCGTCCGGGGGTGTGTGGCGGTCGTCGGGTGCCGGGGCGGTGCGGAGCGTGGCCAACGGCGGTTCGGCGCCCGCGGGTCGGGGGGCGACGGCGACGTGGGTGTCGAGGAAGCGCAGGGCTTCGTCGATGTCGGCGCCGGGGGCCGGCTCGATGTCCAGGCAGGTGTCGAGGAAGGACAGGCGCAGTGCGGTGGTGGCGTGGGGTGCGGTGGTCATCGGCCGGCCTCCGCGAGCTCGCGGCCCAACGCCTCGTAGTGGGCCTGCTGTTCGAGCATCTGCGGCATGTGTTGGAGGTCGAAGATCTCCTTCAGCGGTGCAATGCCGTCCTCGATGCCGTGTGTCGAGCCGTCCTGGATGATCTTGGTGAGGGTCTCCCGCATGGCGCGCAGCGAGCTGCGCAGTGCCTGGTTGGCGTAGATGGCCATGGCGAAGCCGCGCTGTCGGAGTTCCTCGATGGTCACCTGGTGGTAGGTGGTGGGGACCACGATGACGGGGAGGTCGCCGGTGTACGCCTCGCGGAAGGCGAACACCTCGCCGGGGTCGGAGATCTTGGAGTGGATCAACAGGGCGTCGGCGCCGGCGCGTTCGTAGACCACGGCGCGGCGGAGGGCCTCGGCCATGCCCTGGCCGGAGATGAGCGCCTCCAGGCGGGCGACGACGACCAGGTCGCGGCGGACCTCGGTGGCGGCCCTGATCTTGGCGGCGAAGTCGTCCAGCGGTGCGAGGTCCTGGTTGCCCTCGATGAAGCTGTTGAGCTTGGGGAACTGCTTGTCCTCGATGCAGACGCCGGCGACGCCGCGGGCCTCGTAGGCGCGCACCATGTGGATCACGTTGTTGACGTTGCCGAAGCCGGAGTCGCAGTCGGCGAGGATCGGGGTGGACACCGCCTGGGCGAGGGCGGCGGCGGCCTCCAGGCACTGGGGCATGGCCAGGATGTTGGCGTCCGGTACGCCGGCGGTGGCGGAGATCTCCAGGCCGCTGGACCAGATGACCTCGAAGCCGGCCTCCTCGGCGAGTCGGGCGCTGAGCGGGCTGTGGGCGCCCATGGCGCGGGCCGGGCGCTCGGCGTGCAGGGCGGCGCGCAGGGCCTCGGCGGGGGTGAGGCGGGTGCCGCGCGCGGTGGTGGGGTGTTGCTCGGTCATGCGGTGTGTCCTCCGGTCATCTCGTGGCAGACGTCCGCCACCACGTCGTCGAGCACCTTGCGGGGTCGGGTGGCGCCGATGCGGCGGCCGACCTCCCACGGGTCCAGCCCGTAGCGGGCGCTGATCTTGTCGATGCGGTCTTGGTAGTAGTAGTGGTGGTCGTTGATGCCGGCGGCGATCTCCTGGCGGCGCACCACCATCGGCCGCGGCAGGACCTGTTCGGCGACGTATTCGGCGGCCGCGCAGACCTGGGCGAGGTCGGTGTGGGTGGCGTACTTGGGCCAGGCGGTGAGGAAGGCCGCGGCCTGTTCGGTGGCGAGGTTGCCGGCGCCGCGGGCCATGGCGCACAGCGAGGCGTCCAGCCAGTCCACTCCGGCGTCCAGGCCGGCGAGGGCGTTGGCCGCGGCCAGGCCGAGGTTGTTGTGGGCGTGCAGGCCGATCGGGCAGTCGAGGTGTTCGCGCAGCACCGCGACGCGGGTGCGGACGTCGTCGGGTGTCAGGGCGCCGAAGGAGTCGGCGACGTAGCAGACGTCGGGCTGTTCGGCGCGTAGGGTGCGGGCGATCTCGGTGAGTTGGGCAGGGTCGGCGTAGCTGACGGCCATCAGGTTCACGCCGGTGCGCAGGCCGAGGTTGCGTGCGGCGCGGACGTACTCGGGTACGCCGGCGATGTTCCACGGGTACGCGGCGATGCGGACCATGCCGATGGGGCTGTCGGGGAGGTCGTCCATGGCCTGCACGGGGCAGACGGTCGGTACGACCATGACGGCGAGTTCGGCGTGGTGGACCTCGGGCAGTGCGGCGAGGAACTCGGGGGTGCAGTGGGCGGTGATGCCGGCGTCGGCGCTGCTGCGGCTGCCGGAGCCGCCGCGGTAGCCGACCTCGATGACGTCGATGCGGGCGGCGTCCAGGGTGGTGACGAGGGTCCGCACGTCGGTCGGGGTGAATTCCCAGTTGTTCTGGTTGCCGCCGTCGCGCAGGGTGCAGTCGAGCAGGACGGGCTTCTTCACAGCGGGCTCCCTTCGACGGCGGCCGGCACGGGGGCGGCGGCCTCGGTGCGAAAGCGCGTCACGAGTTCCTGGGGCGTCAACTCGACGCGCCTGCCGGCCTTGTGGGTGCGCGGGTGGCAGCGCAGGTGCAGCAGCGTGGGGCCGGCGTTGCCGCGGGCGGGGTAGGCGGCGGCGAGTCCGTCGAGGTTGTCGACGGTGTGGGCGGCGGGGTAGCCGGCGGCGCGGGCCAGGGCTGCGGGGTCGCCCAGTGCGGCGGTGCGCTGTCCGCCGGTGCTCTCGTGCGCCCCGTTGTCGAGGACGACGTGCAGCAGGTCGGGCCGGTGTTCGGCGATCATCGGCAGGCAGCCGGGGTTCATGGCGAAGGACCCGTCTCCGTCGAGGACCACCACCCGACGGTCGGGGCGGGCGAGGGCCACGCCGAGGCCGATCGGGGCCGCCATGCCCATCGAGCCGACGAGGTAGAAGTTCCCCGGGCGGTCGGCGATGTTGTAGACGTCGCGGGTGATGTACCCGCAGGTCGACACGGAGAGGGCGGTGGGGTCGCGGTCGAGGAGGGCCGTGATGGCCTCGCGGATGTCCAGCATGGTCACACCCCTTCCCGGACGACGAGGACGGAGGTGCGGCGGCCGCCGTCGTGGTGCGCCAGGCACTCCCGGACCGAGCGGCGGGGTGCCTGGGGGTCGAGCACCGTCCACGGTAGGTCGAAGACGTCCAGCAGGCGGGGCAGTTCGCGGCCGATGACGTCGTGCTCGACCGCGTCGTTGCCGTCGTGACCGCGCCAGCTCACGACGAGCGGGAGGTGGACGTCGTAGATGAGGTTGAAGGAGGTGAGGACGTTCAGCGAGTAGCCGAGCCCGGAGTTCTGCATCAGGACGACCGGGCGTTCGCCGGCCACGGCCAGCCCGGAGGCGACGCCGAGCGCGCTGTCCTCGCGGGGTGCGGGCAGGTAGGTGGCGGGGCTGGCCGGGCTCTCCAGGTAGCGGAAGATGCCCTTGAGCAACGAGCAGGGGACGCCGGTGAAGTGGCTGAATCCCTGGTCGAGGAATTCACGCACCACGGCCTCGGCGGCGTCGGCCGGCGCGGACACTGGCGGCTCGGCGGTCTTTACGGACATGGGTGGATTCCCCTCGATTGACGATGTGCGAAACACCGGGGAAGAGAAATGTGCGCGGGACCTCGATGCCCCTTCGCGGAAATGCCCCCGTTGGCGCGTGCCGGCAATCGCCGCTGCTACGCCTGACGAGTCGGCAACTGAGGGCCGCCCTCGTCGAATTCCCGTAAGCCTGACAGTCGGAAAGTCGCGACGTCAAGATCAATCACACCGAGTAATTGCGCCCGTATGCCCGGTTTTTCGGGGGTCGGGAACGATGTTGCAAGGGCTCGAAAACCGGGCGTGAGACGGTCGTCACAGCAACTGCACTTCGCCATTCACGGAGAGTGAACTCCCGCTAAATAAAAGGTAAATTCACTTCCCGGAAGGGGTCAATCGATCCCATCGAATTACCCAAGGCGGCCGGCCGCGCACACACGACGAGGACCGCCCCCGCGAAAGGGGCGGTCCTCGTGGTGCGTTGGCGAAACCTTCTGCCGTAGGCGACTCAGGGCGCCGCGACCGGGGCGGCCGTCGGCTCGCTTTCCAGCGCTACGGCCTTCTTCGGGCGGCGCAGCATTCCGACCGCAATGCCGGCGATGACGAGGGCGGTGGCGCAGTAGGTCAGTGCCGTCATGCGCTCCCCCTGGAAAACCCAGGCGGAGGCCAGGCCGAATATCGGGACGAGCAACGAGAACGGTGCCACGGTCGGCGCGTCATAGGTGCGCAGCAGAAATCCCCATGCAGCGAACCCGAACAGCGTTGCCCCCCACGCCACATAGAGCGCGGCGCCCACTCCGCTGACGTTGAGGTGCTGTAGCGCGCGCAGGTCCGCGTCCCAGCCCTCGAAGGGGAGGGAGATGAGCGCGAGCGGGACGGGCGGCACGACGCTCACCCAGACCATGAAGCGGAAGGTGTCCGGCGGACTGGCCCTGCGCATCGCGATGTTCGACACGCCCCAGCACGCTCCCGCGCCCACGACCAGCAGGAATCCGCCGAGCGTGCCGGCCGTCGAGTCCAGCCCGGCGAGCACGATGCCCGCCGCGGCGATGACCATGCCGACGATCTGCACCCGCCGGGGGCGCTCCTTGAGCAGGACGGCGGCGAACAGCACGGTGAACACCGCCTGTCCCTGGAGCACCAGGGAGGCCAGGCCCGCGGGCAGCCCCTCGTGCATGCCGATGAACAGCATGCCGAATTTCATGATGCCGAGCGCGACGCCGACCGCAATCACCCAGCGCCAGGGGACCCTTGGCGGTCCGACGAAGAAGACCGCCGGCAGGGCGGCCAACAGGAATCGCACCGCGGAGAAGAGCAGTGGTGGGAAATCGCGCAACCCCACGTCGATCACGACGAAGTTGGCGCCCCATACGGCGGCTACGACCACCGCCAAGGCAACGTGTACGGGCTTCATGCCGGTGGCTCCTGTGGACGTGCTCCTTCTGGAGGCCCCATCTCAACAGTCTTCGCACGTCAGGGCCAGCGAAGGCTGCTGAAGGTGGGGTATTAGCATCGCTTCATGTTCGACCTCAACCGCCTGCGCGCCCTGCGTGCCGTGGCCACCCACGGCACGATGACGGGCGCCGCCTCGGCACTGGGCTACACCCCGTCAGCCATCTCCCAGCAGATCGCCAAGTTGGAGCGCGAGACCGGCTCCGTACTGCTCGACCGGCAGGGCGGCAAGGTGGAGCTCACCCCCGCGGCGTGGCTGCTCACGGAGGCCACCGACGAGGTCGTTGCGGTGTTGGAGCGGACCCGCTCCCGCCTGGAGGAACAGCGCGATCAGCCCACCGGGCGCCTGGTGCTCGCCGCCTTCCCCACCGCCTGCCGCGGCTTCGTCGCCGCCGCGCTCGCCGGGCTGGCCGGGCGCCATCCCGCGCTGGACTGCCGGTTGCTGGAATCCGACCCCAACCGCGCCGTCAGCCTGGTGGTGCGCGGCGAGGCGGATCTCGCGGTGGTGCACGACTGGCACAACACCCCGCTGACGCTGCCGGCCTCACTGTCGGTCGTCGAACTGGGCGAGGACATCGCCGACGTGGCACTGCCGGCCGGCCACCCGCTCGCCGACCGGGACGCACTCACCCCGTACGACCTGCGGGAAGAGCGGTGGATCGGGCAGGGCTCCGGGGCCATGTGCCATGAGTGGCTGGTGCGTTGCTTCTCCGATCTCGGCATCGAACCGGACATTGCCTATCAGATCGAGGAATACGAGTCCCAAATCGCCCTTCTGACGGCCGGGTTGGGAGTCACGATGCTGCCCCGGTTGGGCCGCGGCGACCTGCCGTCCGCCGTTCGCGTCGTGCCGATGCAGCCCCCGCCCAACCGTCGAGTTTCGGCCGTTTGGCGCTCCCAGGCCGGCCGCCGGCCCGCGCTCCACGCCGCATTGGCGGCATTGCGCGGGCGCTGGCCGGGAACCAATTCCGGCCAATCAACCCGAGACGCCGGGTGAACAACGAGCCAACTCCCGCCGCCCTGTTCATCATTTAACGATTACTCGGGCGGTCCACATCCTGAAACGAGATGATTGACAAGGCTGAGATTCGTGATCAAGAGTGGGCCCCGGACAGCAAGTCCGTAAGCACTGAAGTTTCCGGACGGGGGCACATTCCGGATGGCTTTCCTTTTCTCCCGCACACCTGATGGTGCGTCCCTGCGGGACCGCACCAGATCTCCTGGTGTGTCATCGGGTGTTTCTCGTGCAGGCACCTGGCCGCGCTGAGCCGAATTCCCTTCACTCCGCGTCGAGTTGACGGGTGATCCCGCCCGGCCGCCTTGCTTTCCTCCCTTCTTCTGGCGCAACCGCCAGGCCATCAGACCAGTTTCTCCCTGACCCGCGCCTGCTCATGGTGCCGGCCCACCGTTAGTACGGTTGAAAGAGGTGCTTGTCCGTCATGACGACTGACGTGTCCACGACCGCGCCCTCAGCGGCGCCCGACCACGCCACGGCCCTCCGGGAGCTGCGGGCCGTGCTGTCCCAAGAGAACTACGAGGGCGCCGTCCGCTGCGCCGCCCGCCTCTACGACGCCCTCCCCGACAAGGACCAACTCGCCCGCAATGTCGTCCTGGTGGCCTACGGCGGCGGCAAGGACAGCTCCTACACCCTCGCCTTCGTCCGGACCATGCAGCTCATCCTCTCCCAGGAGCACGGCCGGACCTTCACGATGCGGGTCGCCACCAACCGGCACGCGGGCATGCCGCAGGCCGTGATGGACAACATCGACCGCGCCTACCGCTCCCTGCACCTGCTCAACGACCCCGACTGCGAGCTGCTGTTGATCGACGGCCAGCAGGTGCGCCCCTTCGACGCCACGTTGCCGCAGACGGACGACGTCGTGGGGCGCAACCGCCTCGACATCCTGATGACCGGCCACCGCACGGCCGCGGACGCCCGCCCGACGTTCTGCAACGCCTGCAACCTGAGCATGGTCAACTCCTTCGGCCTGGCCGCGGGGTACGACGGCGGCGTCGACCTGATCATCACCGGCGACTCCCAACAGGAGCAGCGGGACTACTACCTGTGGGTCACCCGGCTCGCCCGGCGGTTCGGCCTCCAGCCGCCGCGCGACATGCGCGCCGGCTTCCAGGGCTTCCTCGCCTCGCTCAACAACATCTCGCAGGCGTACTTCACCGACATCCACGGCCCCGACGCCCCGGAGGTCGTCGCCGAGCACGCCATCACCACCGACGTCCGCACCGGCCTGCAGTTCTTCTCGATCTACGACGACACCGCCTACGCCTCCGGCGACCACTGGGAACTGCTCACCGAGCACCTCGGCTTCCGCTTCGACGACATCGCCTTCAGCTTCACCGAGTCCGACTGCGGCAACCCCGCGCTGATGGCACACCTGCGCGCCCTCAAGTGCGAACACCGCTACGGCCAGTCCTACGCCGAAGGGCTCACCGGCTACGTCGAGTTCGCCATCTCCCTCATGCACAAGAAGGAGTTCCCGCCGCAGCTCGTCACGCTCATGCGGGAGCGCTACGAGGGCCGGGCCGACCAGATGCGGGCCGCCATGGACGCCTACGCGGCCCAGGCATACGGCCTCACCGAGGAGCAGCTCGTCGCCATGGTCCACGCGCCGTTCACCGAGAAGGGCACGAACCTGGAGTCGTACCTCACCGCCGAGCAGCCGGACCTCCTCCCCCACGCCCCACTCATCCACGAACTCCTGGGCGGCTCGACCCCGACCACGGGCGTGGCGGCCGCCCAGGTCGCCAAACACCTCGAAAGCATCACGGGTTTGACGATGGATCAGCTCAAGGTGCTGTACGCCAGCTCGCTCCGGCTGCCCAGTCCCACCCCCGTCGGCGGCGAACTCATCGACGCCATCCTCGAAGGCGACCCGCACAAGCAGATCGTCCACACCCGGCACAGTGCCGACGGCCCCGTCGTGCCCGAGCTGCTCTCCGGCCGGTGACCATGACGACCGGCAATCCCCCGGGGGACTTCGTACAAGTAGGTGCCACCCGCGACGGCCTGGACCCGTACCTGGACTGCGCGCGCCGCCGTGGCATGCGGGCGGTGCTGGTGGAGACACCCGCCTATCTGCGCTGGCGACGGCTGCTCGGCCGGCGGGAGTTCGACGTCGAGGTGGCCGTGGCCCGGCCGCAGGACCCGGACGCAGTCCGCGCCGCACTCACCGCGGCCGCAGTGGTGCCCGGCCTGGTCCTGACCGGCTTCGAGCGCTACGTCTACGCCGGGTTCGCTCTGGCCGAGGCGTTGCGGGTGACACCGTGGCCGGGCGCCGGCGTCGACTTCCGCCCCCTGGACAAGCGCGAGCAGCGCGAGGCCCTGCTGCGCGGCGCCCCGCAGGTGGCCCAACCCCGTTTCCTCCCCATGGACTTGGGCGACCAGGACGCGGCCGATGGGCTCGGCTTCCCGCAGGTCATCAAGCCGGCGGACGGGGGTGGCGGGCTCGGCGTACTCCTCGTGGACGGCGCGGCACAGCGCGGCCGCGCCCTGGACCGGATCCGCGCGCTGGCCAACTACGGCGGCGGCGCGTTCTCCGGCATCGTGGTGGAGGAGTTCGTCAAGGGCCCCGAACTCTCGCTCCAGGGCGTCGCCCAGCACGGCGGTGCCGTGCTGCTGAGCGTCTGCGAGAAGCTCACCTGCCTGGAGGAGGTGCCTGGCGAGCCCGGACTGTCGGGCTTCCGGGAGGTCGGCCACGTGGCCCGGCCAGGCACGGACGCGCCGCCCGAGCTGCACGCACTGGCCCAGGCATGCCTGGACGCCGTCGGCTACCGCGCCGGCCCCTTCCATCTCGACGTCCTCCAGGGCCCGACCGGCCCGGTCTTCGTGGAGATGGGGTTCCGGCTCTCCGGCGGCGGACTGGTGGCGCTCGTCGAGAAGACGACCGGCGCCGACTGGGCGGAACTGGCCTTCGCCAGTCACCTCGGCGACGCGGCACCGCTGCGCGCGCCGTCGCCAGACACCGGCACCGGCACCGGTGGCGTCGCCGGCCAGATCTCGGCCGTGTCCGAAGCCGAACTGGCCGCCGCCGAAGCCCTCCAGGAGCCGGGCATCACCGTCGAGATCCGACGCGCCGCTCCCCCTCCGGACCACTCCGCACTGCCCGCTGACGACCTGTCGGTGCTCGCCTCCGACCTCGCCAGGCACACCGGCTCGGCCGGCCGGGTCGTCGTCAGCGGCGGCCCCGCCGACCGCGTCCCCGCACTGCTGCACTCACTCGTCGCCCACCGATTGCGAGGCTGACCCACCATGTGCCGACTCATCGTGGCCACAGGGGACTTCCGCGCCGCGGACATCCTGGCCGCCGCCGAGGCGATGAGCTGTGGCCGCACCGCCGACCACGACGGACCCACCGATGTGCACCCCAACGGCTGGGGCGCGGTCTGGCGCCAGTCGGACGCCCCGTTCGGACTGGGGTACCACCGGGACGTCCGTCCGCTCGCCGAGAGCAGCCAGGCATCGCCCGTGCCGCATCTCTCCACCGATTTCCTGGCCGTGCACGCCCGCCACGCCACCCTGGCCAAGAACCACGGACCGCAGTTCACCCACCCGTTGGAACGCGCCGGCTCCTTCCCCTGGCTGTTCCTGCACAACGGCTTCCAGCCGACGGTCCACCGCCTGCTCGGCATGGAGAGCTCGGAGTTCGACTCCCGCGAGTACTTCGACTACATCGTCCCCGCCGGCACCCGTCGACTGGACGAGCAGGAGACCCTGGACCGCCTCAACGCCATTCCCCGGGGCGGGAGTTCGGGCAACGCCATCGCGGTGAACCCCTACGGGGCCTATGTCATCCACTGGACCTCGCCGGACACCATGGCACCGCGCTACTTCGGCATGTTCCGGCTCCAGACCGAACGCTCGCTGGTGATCTCCTCGGAGGTCATCCCCGACCTCGCCCCCGCGGACCACTGGGAGCCGCTGAAGCCCGACAGCGTCACGGAGATCCCGTGGACCACGAGCTCCAGCCCCCGCAACCGTTACGACCTCGAAGGAGCGCCGACCCATGCCCACGACTGACACCTGGACCCGCGTCGTCATCGACACCGCCGCCGAGCGGCCCGACCCCGACCTGCTCCGCCAACTCGCCCACGGCGAAACCGCGGTGGTCGTACTGCGCAACCTGCTGCCCGCCGAGGCGTTCGCCGACAACCTGACCCGCGTCGGCAAGCTCTTCGCCAACGCCTCCACCACGAGCTACGCCAACGGCGCCCTCACCACCATCGGCCCCTACCTGGCCAAGTACCTCGACGACCTGGACGGCTACTTCCAGGCGGCCGACGAGGCCCGCAGCATGCTCGACACCGCCGACTTCGACCTCGCCGACCAGGTCCGCACCGGCCTCAAGCACGCCTTCGGCCTGGCTGCGGTCTCCGTCGCGCAGGAACCGGACGGCCGCGACTACGCCGCCTCCGTCGTGCGCATCCACGCCGACGGCGTGCGCAACCCGCTGCACAACGACAACATCATGCGGGACGCCCGGGGCACCGGGATCGCCCTCACCGACCTTGCCTACCAACTGAGTTGCGTGGTCTGTCTCCAGGAGTGCGACGAGGGCGGCGAGCTGCGGATGTACCGCAAGCCCTGGCAGTCCGAGGACGAGACGTACAAGATCCAGGGCGGTCTCGGGTACGACGAGACCGTGGTCGGGGGCCACCCCTGCCACGAGTTCAAGCCGCAGACCGGGGACGTGTACCTGATCAACCCCACGCGGTACCACTCCATCGAGCGGGTCACCGGCACCGACCGCCTCACCATGGGCTTCTTCATGGGCTTCGCCGACGAGTCGCTCAACTCCGCGGTGGTGTGGGGCTGATGGCGACAGACACGATCACCCCCGAAACCCACGCACCGGCGGACCCGACCCTGCCGGCGGACGGCACCCCCGTCACCACGTCGGACCGGCTCCTGACCCTGCTCCAGGACGGCGGGGCCCGCCACCGCCTCATCGAACACGCCCCGGAGGGCCGCACGGACATCGTCAGCGAGCTCCGCGGGCACCCCCTGGACCAGGCGGCCAAGTGCATCGTCATGCGCGTCAAGGTCACCAAGAAGTCCTCGCGGTTCGCCCTCGCCGTCGTCCCCGGCGACCGGCGGGTGGACCTCGACCGGATCAAGGAACTGTACGAGGCGCGCCACGTGTCCTTCGCCGACCAGGCCACCGCGGAACGCCTCTCCGGCTGCGTCAGCGGCTCCATCGTCCCGTTCTCCTTCGACCCCGAGTTGGAGCTGATCGTCGACCCCGATCTCCTCGCCCACCGCGAGATCTTCTTCAACGCGGCCGAACTGCACCTGTCCCTCGCCCTGGACACGGAGGACTACCGCCGGCTGGCCCGGCCGCGGGTGGCACCGGTCGCCGAGTCCGCGGCGGAAGCGGCGCCGTGACCATGACGCCGGTGGCCCGCCCGCGCACCCAGACCGCCCGACACAAGGCGCACCGGCCTGGTTGCTCTGCCAGACGCCGGCGCCCCTCACCAGCACTCGCCGGGTAACCCTGATCGCGACACCCTCGAAGGTCAGCCCGTCGTGTTGTGCCAGGTCGGGCTGGCCTTTGAGGCTGTCGTTGGCCGACTCGGTCAACCGCGGGAGTGAGGGGTGCGGTGGCACAGCCGGCCCGGCTCTCCCGTTCCCCCGATCTCGCCGCCGATCCTCACGTACAGTGCGGTCGAGAGGGTGTTCAGGCCGATCGTCACACACCGGTCTTGGACACCTTCGTCCCTTTGCCAGCGCGGGACTTCGGACGTACCTGAGATCGGTCCCGGATTCGGCCGGGGCAGCACGAGGGGAGAGGCGATCGTGGGGGAACTGGACGGCAAGACGTCACTGGTGACAGGCGGCTCGCGCGGGATCGGGCGCGCGGTCGCCCTGCGGCTCGCCGCCGAGGGGGCGCTGGTCGCGGTCCACTACGGCGGCAACGAAGCAGCCGCCGCGGAGACCGTCGCACTGATCGGCAAGGCCGGGGGGCGGGCGTTCGCGGTGCAGGCCGGGTTCGGCGAGAGCGGTGCGGTGGACGCACTGTTCGACGGGCTCACCGCCGGATTGGCGGACCACGGCGCGGACGGCCTGGACATCCTCGTCAACAACGCAGGTATCCACTCGGCCAGTTCGATCGGGCAGCTCACCGAGGAGGAGTTGGCGCGCCTCCTGGCGGTCAACGTGAGCACGCCGATCTTCGTCATCCAGCGGGCGCTGCCGCTGCTGAGAGAGGGTGGACGGATCGTCAACGTCGGCTCGGCGGCCACCAGGATCGCGAATCCGCTCCAGATCGGCTACACCGTCAGCAAGGCCGCGCTGGCTGCCCTCGGCCCGTCGCTCGCCAACGAACTGGGCCGGCGCGGGATCACGGTGAACACGGTCGAGCCCGGGGTGGTGCTGACCGACCTGACCGCCGAGTGGACCGGCTCTCCCGAGGCGATGGCCGGACTTGAGGCGATCACCGCGCTCGGACGGATCGGCGAGCCGGGAGACGTCGCGGATGTGGTGGGCTTCCTGGCGGGTCCCCGGGGGCGCTGGGTGACCGGCCAGAGCATCGATGCCTCCGGCGGCACCTACCTCGGCCCGATCACGGACGGGTGATCCCCCGCCCCGAACTCCCGGTCGTTGCCTCAGAGTAGAACCGAACTCAGCTGAGCCACGCACCACCACACCTGCTGCACGGCGCCCCCTTGTGCTCACAAATCGGCCAAAGGCGCGCATCGTTGACGTGCAGTGACTCGGGAAGCCCTCTATACACCGGTGCGATGCTGCGCGATTCTGTTCCCTTCGAACCAAGTGGCCGATTCCCGAGGCAAGTGCGCCAGGTGCTCTACCACGTTCGTGAGGAGCCTTGCTGTGCCGCACACCGGATCCCTGGTGCACGTACTGGACGCACCGGACGTACCACCTCATGATCGATGCCGTCCGCCCTCGCCCGTGGGCTGCCAGGCGCATTGCCCGCCCGAACCGGCGGATCGCGATCCCCAGCGCGCCTCGCAGTCGACTGCGACCCGCGCTCACCCCTTCTCGGCCACAGCGGTGTTGCAGCCGGACGGCTGAGGCCAGAACTGCGGACTGAGGCTGGTCGGCTGTCGCCGACACCTGCCTCGATCTGGCGGCAAGGTCTTCCTGTTTCTACGTCAGCGGAGGATTTGCGATGGGACGGAAGGACGCCCTGCGAGCATTGCTGGATGCCCCGGCCTGGCAGGCCGACAGCACCCTCGTGCCCCACCGGCTGGCCTATGACCTCGATCTCTGTACGGCCACCCGGTTCGGGAAGAACGCGCCGTACCGCACCCACGGAGTCCGCTCCAAGGACTCTGACAGTTGCCTGGTGTGCACCGGCATCCGCTGGATCGCGCGCGCCAGCGAACTTCTTCTGGGCACCGACCCGGGGGACACCGCACTCGACTTCGCCCTGCGCGACCTGTACGCGAGGCTGATGGGGAAGTCCCGTGCCGCCGGGACCGATGCTTCCTGGTGGCGTGCCGATGACGCCCTCTCCCTCGAAGCCCACCGCGTGGTGCGCGAAGCGCTGGCCCGCAACGGTGACCTCGACGCCTGCCTACGGCAGGGGCTCGCCGTGTGCGGCCTCGGGTACGCCAAGGGCGAGAACGAACGGTTCGAGTGGGACGTGCACAAAGGAGCGTGGTTCGCCACCGTCCTGAACTCGTGCGTCCACATCGCCCATGCACGACCGGACGACGGCCTCGCCCACAGCGACCTCGTCTCTTGGAAGGAGACTCCGAGAATGGAGGACGGCAAGCCCCGCACCAGCCTGTCCATCCACCTCGGTTGGGGGCTCACGTCACGCCTTGGGCGACGGGGAGAGTCGGAGAACGTCCAGCAGCTCGCGACGCTGATCAACCTCTACTACGGCTTCTCCGACTACGGGGAAGGCAACTGGGACCAGGGCCGTGAGCTGCGGAGGCACATCGAGACGAGACTGGACAAGATCCCCGACGATGCCACGCACACCCTCGATGACCTGATCCTCCTGTGCCGGAGGATGTACCTGGTACGCGACGCCTTGCAGATTCGGGCCATCACGGATCTGGCGTGGGGGGATGTCCCGTGGTACGAGGTGCACCTGCCCATCGGCGCCCGGGAGTTGGTCAAGGCCACCGGGATGCTGAGCAACGTCATCGAATGGGGTCCGCTCCCGGCTCTGGAAGAGGACATCCAGGCTGTTCGACGCCGGTTGCTGTCCAGCGGACACTCCAAAGCGGTCGCGGACATCTACGACCAGTTCATCGAAATGGGCGAGACCGGGAACACCGCCCGTTGGATGGGCCCCGGAGTCGCCCTGATCCTGGGAGTGCGCGGGCTGATCTGCGCAGCGCGGGACTGGCCGCCGCGCCTGGTGCTGCTGACCTCCGATATGTACGGGCTGGTGGGGGAACGGCACCGGTTCGCAGAGAGACTGGCCAGGGCGCAGTCCGCGGCCGGCATGGCAGCAGCCCGGCGCCCGAGCATCCACGCCACCGCGTTCGACGCCTCGGCGACGACATGGCAGGACTTGCTCCGGCAGTTGCGGAACTGCCCGGTCCACAAGCCCTGTGCGGCGAGTGCCGTCCGTCTGGCCGCGCATCGTGACGCGGACAGTATGGGGTTGGACTACGCGAACGGCTGGCACCAGCCTGACGTCATCCACGACGTCGCAGGGTGGTTACTCTCGGCCGTAGCCAGCCCCTGCGGAGAGTCCTGTGAGGATGCCGTGATCGAGCTGGTATACCAAGGGCTCGTGGCGGCCGGAGGGTTGGACCGGATTCTGGCCGCGAACTCCTACAGCACTGTGTACGCACCGCAATCCGCCCCGGCAGACGAGGCCGGCACACCTCTGAGAGTCTGACGGTCGGGCCTGCGGAACCACTGTGGCCGCACGGGTGAGACGGGAGCAACGGTGCCCCGCACCGCGCCGAGGGGCGCACACCGCACGCCCCTCGGCACCGGACTACTTTCCTGACAGCCACCCCTTCAACCGACCCCACCAGGACGGACGCGCCCCGGGCGCACTGGCTGCGGGAGTTGTTCCGGACGCCCCATCCGCGACGACCGGACCACCGGACGGGGAACCCTGAATGACGTGTTCACTCTGCTCGGCATGGCCCGCCGTACCGGCCGGCGTGGGGCGAGTCGTGCCGGGGCCCGCGGTGAACTTCACCGGCAGCTCCGTCAGGTGGCGGGCGATCCAGTGGGACACCCACTTCAACTCGCGCTCTGGAACAGCTAGTTCGATGTCGGGCAACCGCGTCAGCAGAACGTCGATGCCCGTGTCGATGATGGCCCGGCCGATGTCCTGGCCGGGGCACTCGTGCGGCCCGCCGCTGAAGGCGAGGTGGGAGCGGTTGCCCTGCATGGCGACCGAGAGGTCGGGGCGGATCGCGGGGTCGCTGTTGCCGGGGGCCAGGCCGAGGAGGAGCATGTCCCCCTCCTTGATGGACTGGCCGCCGAGTTCCGTGTCGCCGGTGGCCCACCTCGCGGGCATCACCGCGGTCGGCGGTTCGTCCCACAGCATCTGTTCCAGGGCGTCGGGCAGGGTCATGCTGCCGCCCGTCAGCGATGCTCGGAAGCGCGGGTCGGTGAGGACCATGCGCAGGGTGTTGGCGGTCAGGTTGGTGGTGTTCTCGTTCGCGGCGAGAAGGACGATCCGTAGGTGGTGGGCTACTTCCTCGTCCGTGAGTTGGGCCCGGTGTGCCATCAGCCACGAGGTGAAATCGGGGCCGGCCACGGCTCGTTTGGCGGCGACGAGCTGCTCCAGCGACTTCATCAGGTAGGTGTTGCTCTCGACGGCCGTCTCCGTGCCCTTCAGCAGGTCTCGGGCTGCGTCGACCAGCCTGGGTCCGTCCTCCTCCGCCATCCCGAGGAGCTGTGCCACCACGCGCAGGGGCAGTTGGACCGCGAACTGGCTTACGAGGTCGGCCTGTCCGTCGGCGATGAAGTCGTCGATGAGCTGGTTGGCGGATCGGGTGACGCAGCGGCGGATGCCGCGGCGGTCGAACCGGCCCATGCTCTCGGTGATCGCGACGCGGAGCCGCTCGTGCTCCTCGCCGTCCATGAAGAGGCAGACGGGCTGCCAGGCGAGGGCCGGCATGAGCGGTGAGTCGGCCGGGACCCGGCCTTCCTTGAAGCAGTGCCAGATGCGTGAGTCGTGGCAGAAGCGGGAGGCCGTGCGCAGCACTTCGAGGTTTTCGCGGTAGCCGAGGACGAGCCAGGCCGGCAGGTCGCCGTCCACGAGGACGGGGGCCACGGGGCCGTGTTGGGTCCGTAGCCGTTCGAAGAAGCCCGGTGCGTCGTCGGCGATCTCGGGGCCGAAGAGCCGTGCCAGGCCGTCGGTGGTCCCGGTGCGGGCATGGGCGGGGCATTGAGGCGGCGGTCCGGATGCCGGGGTCGTACTGGGTTGGTTGGTGTGAAAGGAGGTCACCGGGTCTCCGAGGCTTGGGTGGTGAGGGTGTACAGGTAGTGCATGAGGGTCAGCAGTGCGTCGCGGCTGGAGGCACGGTCGCGGGCGTCGCAGTCGACCATGGGTACGTCATCGGGGAGGTCCATGGCCGCGCGGAGCTCCGCCATGGGGTAGGAGGGGGCGTCGGGGAAGGCGTTGATGGCGACGACGAAGGGCAGGCCGCGCTCCTCCAGCCGCCCCACCACGTCGAAGCTGTCGTCCAGGCGTCGGGAGTCGATCAGGACCACCGCGCCCAACGCGCCCTCGAAGAGGCCGTTCCACAGGAACCAGAAGCGCTGCTGGCCCGGGGTGCCGAAGAGGTACAGCACCATTTCGTTGCTCAGGCTGATCCGGCCGAAGTCCATCGCCACGGTCGTCTGGGTCTTGCGCTCGACTCCGGCGAGGTCGTCCACCCCCACACCGGCCTGTGTCATGGTCTCCTCGGTGGTCAGCGGGCGAATCTCGCTGACCGATTCGACCAGGGTGGTCTTGCCCACTCCGAAACCGCCGACGATCACCACCTTGACCGCGGCCGAGACCGTAGCCGGCAGGATGTCCTCGCTCCGGGGGCCGACGACGGGCTCAGAGATTTTGCAGTCCATGCATCACCGCCTCCAACACTTCGACATCGGGCAACGACGCGGTCGGAATCGGTGCCCTGGCTTCGATATGACCGCTCTCCAAGAGATCCGCGAGCAGTACCGTGACCACGCTGACCGGGAGATGGACGTACGCGGAGATCTCGGCGATCGACAGCGGGTAGTCACATATCCGCAGGATGGCGGCCTGTTCTGGCTGCATGCTCGAAGAGGCACGGTTGCGGGTCACGATCAGAGTGACCATGTCCAGGGGCGCCGATTCGCCCGGTACGCTCCGGCCTGAGGTCAGGACGTAGAGGCGTTCGGGGCCGCCTTCTTCCCAATGCCCGTGCTCTTCTGGTTTCGAGTCGCTCATCGGGCCTACTGGTCGGCCCGCGGCGGGCTGGTGAGGTGTTGGCCGATCCGGGCGACCAGGTCCCGCATTCCCTGTCCCATGAGGCCGGCGTCCACGTCGTCATCGGCCAGAACCGCCAGGTACGCCCCGGCGCCGGCGGCCATGAGGTAGAAGAAGCCGCCGTTGACCTCGATGACGACCAGCTTCATCTGCCCGTCGCCGTTGGGGAATTCCGTGGCGATGGCCGCGGACAGGCTCTGTAGACCGGCACAGGCCGCGGCGAGGCGATCCGCGGTCTCCTCGTCCGTACCGTGCTGGGCCATGCACAAACCGTCCGAGGACAGCACCACGACATCGCGGGTGTGCGGAACGCTGGACGCCAGGCCCTCCAGCATCCAATTCATATTGAGCCGCTGCTGTGTCGCCACTTACTTACTCATCCTTACCTAATGACTCAGTTACTCTCGGGCTCTTCATCGCTCGGGCCTTCGGGACGGTTCGGGGAATCGACCCGGGACTCACCGGAGATGCCCTCCTGGAAAGCGGCCAGCCACAGTCCGGCCTGCGGGGGCGGACCGGCCGACACCTGGGTGTCGGGTCCGGTGCTGCAGGGCGCGGGCTTCTGCCGCAGGGGTGGGATCACGGCGCGGGTACGACGCCTGCGCTGCGGAAGCCCGTTGACGCTGCGCGGAGCGACGGCCGGCATGGCCTCCTCGATCCCCGGCGAGCGGCGCATCGGACCGCCGTGACGTCGCGGCGGCGGCAGGACGGTGGCCTTGGCGATGGCCCCACCGGGCACCGGAGTCGCGGTGATCAGCTCCGGGGGGACGATCAGGACGACGCGGACGCCGCCGTAGGCCGAACTCCGGAAGGAGACCTTGAACTTGTTGGTGCGGGCCAGTCGGCCGACCACGGCCAGGCCGAGTCGTGGCGACTCCCCCAGGTCGTCGAGGTCGAGTCCGGTGGGCGAGTCCTGTGCCAGGGCCCGCTCGGCGCGCGTGCGGGCCTCGTCGGTCAGGCCGATCCCGGCGTCCTCCATCTCGATGGCCACACCGGTCTGGATCTCGGTCGCGGTCAGATGGACCCGGGTCTGGGGCGGTGAGTAACGGGTAGCGTTGTCCAGCAGTTCGGACAGGGCGTGGATCAGTGGCTCGACTCCTCGTCCGAGGATGCCGACCTCGGCCACGGAGTGCAGGTCGACGCGCTGGTAGTCGAGGATCCGGGACATCGCGCCGCGCAGCACGTTGAACAGCGGGATGGTCTGCTGCCATTGGCGGCCGGGTCGGGCCCCGCCGAGTACGGCGATGCTGTCCGCGAGGCGGCCGATCAGCGCGGTGCGGTGGTCCAGGCGCAGCAAGTCACCGAAGACGTCCGGGTCGTGGCCGTGCTTGTCCTCCATTTCCCGTAGTTCCTGGGACTGTTGGTGGACGATGGCCTGGACGCGCCGCGCGATGTTGACGAAGGCCCGCTGTGCGGAGTCGCGCAGGTCCTCCTCGACCTCGACGGCTTCCAGGACGTAGCGCAGCACCGCCCGGTACGCGGCTTCGAACTCGGGGCTGACGGCGGAGACATGGACGATCTTCTGCATCACCTCTTCGGCCCGGTCGCCTTGTTGGAGGCGGGCCAGGGCCGCGGGCAGGGTCTCCTTGGCCATCCGTACGGATTCGGCTTCCTGTTGGGCCAGGTGGCCCTTCAGGACGGCCTCGCGCTCGGCGCTCTGTGCTCGCAGCCTTTCGAGCGCGCGTGTCTGGCGTGCCGTTTTCCCGGTCGCGACGGCCACCACCAGCGTCGCAACGGCACCGATCGAGATGACCGGGGCGAGGGCCACGGCGGGCGTCAACGACGCCGCCACGGACGTGCCCACGGCCAGGAGTGTGGATGGCAACAGCCATATTGGAGTGGAGGCGGGACTCGGCCCTCCGGAGGGCGAACCAGCACGAACCATCGGCTTCCTCAGAGTGCTAAAGGAATGGACAGGGCGCCGTACTTGGGGGATGTAGGCACCACGAGAAGGCCGCCTGCACGAGAGCGACGACCGTGGGATCACGCTCACCAATTTCTTGGCCGCAGCGCATTCCACGGCGGCGTTCCGCACGCATGGGGCCGGGTCCCAGGACGCCCGAGCCCTTGTGCGATCAGCGGCACCACGACAGCCAGTCGCGACGTTTGGTAATCGCCACAACTCGCTGCGCGACAGCGAGCATAGCGGGGGCGGCGTGATCCTGTGGCCTGAGTGCGTATAACACATAAATGCACTCGTGTACGAAATCCCGAAGAATCGTTTCGGTCTGGGGCTTCGACGGAATCGGCGACGAGGCGATCTCCTGCCGGGTCAACGGGGAGGCGGTGTTGACGTCGAGCAACGCCCCCTTACGAGCGTTGATTTCGCACCCGGTGCACGAGCAAGCACACCGCGAGGCGAGGGAGATCGACTGGCGCGGCCGGCCACCGGGCGACGGAAGAGGCCGCCGGGGAGGGAGGAATGTTGAGCCCGGGTGATCCACGGAGCGCATGAGGTTGACGGCGCAGGTTGACCCGCTCGATACTCCGCGGCCACGCCCGCCCCGTCTTTGCGCTCTTGAGGATGGCTTGACGCGTTCTTGAGCCCGAAGGCCCATTCCGAAAAAGCCCGTCAGTCGTTGTGTCGGGTCCGTTGTTGACGGCGCGATCGGCGCGGAAACGCGGAAGAATTACCAGGCTGCGGGGCGGGAACTGTCATCGCACCCGCGCCCGCCCCTGTTTGCAGTCCGGGCAGAGGCCGGCGAGTTCGACGGTGTGGCGGACGTCCGCGAAGCCGGAGGTCCGGGCGACCCTGTCGGCCCAGGTCTCCACGGGTTCCGAGTCGACCGCGAGGCTGAGGCCGCATGCGGTGCAGATCAGGTAGTGGCGGTGGTCGGGGCCGGGGCGGTAGCGGAAGAGACGTTCGCCGTTGGTGTCGCGGACGACGTCGGCGCGGCCCGCGTCGGCGAAGGCGGTCAGGGTGCGGTAGACCGTGGACAGGCCGACCGGGGTTCCGTCGTCGGTCAGTTGGTTGTGCAGGGCCTGGGCGCCGACGAAGCCTTCCACCGCCATGAGGGCCGCCAGCACGATGGCGCGCTGTTGGGTGAGGCGGCCGATCAGGGCCAGTTCGGGCGCCGGCGCGGAGGTGTGCGGTCGGTTGCCTGCCATGACCGTGCTCCCACCGTGCTTTCGTTCATGCCCCCGCGGGGGCCGGGGTACGGGTGCGGGTGCGGGTGCGGGTGACGGGGCGTCGCATCAGGAAGGTGGCGGCGTAGACGGCGGTGGCGGCGGTCATGATGGCGAAGCTCGGCGGAATCTGCGGCAGTGCGTGGGCGGCGAAGAGTCCCGTCCACATCTCCAGTACGGCGAGCACGGCGGAGAGGGCGAGCGCGCGGTAGGGGCGGTCGGTGAGTCGGATCGCGGCGCCGGCGGGGGCGGCCAACAGGCCGAGCAGGAGCAGCGATCCGACGGCCTGGGTGGCCTCGGCGGCGCTGACGCCCGCGATCGCCTGGAAGCCGAGGCCGAGCAGCCGGACGGGCACTCCGCGGGCGGCGGCCACGGCTTCGTCGAGGGTGGCGAAGAGCAGGGGGCGCGCGATGAGCAGCACCGTCAGGCAGATGCCGGCGGCGACCAGGGCGGCCACGACCGCGCTGCTCGCGGAGATGCCGAAGATCGAGCCGAACAGGACGCTGACGCCGGCGTTGCCGTTGGTGGTGCTGCGAGAGGTGGTGTACAGGGTGGTGAAGAAGGCGCCGAGGCCCAGGAGCCAGGAGAAGACGCTGCCTATGACGACGTCGTCGGGGCGTGCCGAGCGACCGAGGGCGCCGAAGAGCAGCGCGATGGCGACGGTGGCGGCGAACAGCCCGAGGCGGAGGTCGTAGCCGAAGGCGAGGGCGACCATGGCGCCGGTGAAGGCGACGTGGCTGAGGGCGTCGCCGGTGAAGACCTGGGCGCGCAGGACGAGGAAGTAGCCGACGAGACCCGAGGCTGCGGCGATGGCGGTCCCGGCCAACAGGGCGTGCAGGAAGAAGGGTTGGGCCAGCGGGGAAGCGGCCAGCAGACTGGTCATGCCGTGACCTCCTTGGCCGGCAAGGACGGCCGGAGGCGGCCGCGGATCGCGTACAGCGCCTGCCCGCCCCGGGCGAGGACGTAGCCGGCGAAGGCGAACGACGTCACGAAGAAGCCCAGCGGGTAGGGCGCGTAGTAGGCGGCGGTCAGGCCGAGCCAGGTGGCCGCGAAGGCCAGGAGCACGGCGAGCGCGAGGCTCGGTCCCGGTCGTGCGGTGAGGGTTTGGGCGGTGGCGGCGGGGATGACCATCAGCGCGAAGACCAGCAGGGTTCCGGTGATCTGGCTGGCTTCGGCGGTCGCCGCGCCGAGCAGGACGAGGAAGAGTACCGAGAGGGCGCGGACCGGGACTCCCCGTCCGGCGGCGACCTGGGGGTCGACGGAGGCGAAGAGCAGCGGACGTCCGATGAGCGCCAGTACGGCGAGCACTGCGATGCCGGCCCCCGCCAGCACGGTCACCTGCGCCGAGGTGATGCCGAGGAACGTACCGAACAGGATCGTCTGCGGGCCCTCCAACAGCCCTTTGTACAGGGCGATGAAGAGGAAGCCGGCGGCGAGGAGGAAGGCTTGGACGGTTCCGGTGAGCGCGGCCCCCTCGCGGTCGCCGCTGCCGCGCAGGGCCGCGATGACCAGCGCGGCGGCCACGCACAGGGCGAAGTAGCCGTAGACCGCGCCGACTCCGAGCAGGACCGCTCCGGCCGCGCCGGGGAAGGCGACCGTGGAGACCGTGTGCGCGGCGAAGGTCTGCCGCCGCAGCACCACGAACCACCCGACCACGGCCGACACCACGGCGGTGATCGCCCCCGCGCGGAAGGCGTTGACCATGAACGGGAACGACCACATCTGTTGGACGTCGGCGATGAGGTTCCAGGACCAGGCGGGCGCGGCGGCGTCAGCCAGCAACATGGGCGTCTCCCGGGGTCTCGTGGCGGTCGCTGTGGAGTGCGGGTGCCTCCGGCTGCCCGACCACGACCAGCCGCCCGCCGGAGGTCCGCAGTACCTCGACCGGGGTGCCGTAGAGCCGGGTCAGCGTCTCGGAGGTGATGACCTCCTGCGGGGTGCCGGTGGCCGCGCCGCCCTCGGCCAGGTACACGACCCGGTCCAGGTGGTGGAGTATCGGGTTCACGTCGTGGGCGACCATCACCACCGCCACCCCCTCCTGGTGGCAGATGCGGCCGATCAGGGCGGCCACCGCACTCTGGTTGGGCAGGTCAAGGCTGTCCAACGGCTCGTCCAGCAAGAGCAGTTCGGGCCTGCGGACCAGCGCCTGCGCGATCAGTAGCCGCTGCTGCTCGCCACCGGAGCACCGGCCGATCGGGCGGCGCGCGTACCCCGACGCCCCGACCAACTCGATGACCCCGGCGACGCGTTCGCGCTCGGCCCGCCGGCGGGCGGTCGGGAACGGCAGGGGCACGCCCCAGCGGTCGCCGTCCAGACCCATGCGGACGACGTCGATGCCGCGGATGCGCATCGAGGCGTCGAAGCTGCGGCGCTGCGGCAGGTAGCCGATCCGGTCGTTGGCCTGCCCCGGGCGGGCGCCGAGCACGCGGACCTCGCCGGCCGCGACGGGCAGCGCGCCGAGCAGGACCTTGATCATGGTGGATTTGCCGACGCCGTTGGGGCCGAGGACGGCGGTGAACTCGCCGGGCCGGACGCTCAGGTCCGCGCCCGACCACAGCGTGCGGCCGCCGACGCGCACGGCGGCGTCCCGCAGGGCGACCACCGGGCCGCTTCCGGTTTCCGCGGCCGGGGCGTGGGTTCGGGGTGCCGGGACGGTGGTGCCGCCGCGGTCGGTTCGGGTGGCGCCTTCGCGTACCTTCGCTGTCGGGTTCATGGCGTCAGTTCACTTCCCGATCGCCTTGGCCAACGCCTGCTCGATGCCTCGCAGTTGGGTCGTCTGCCACTGCTGGAAGGTGGCGCCCGCCGGGGCGAGGGTCTCGGTCACGGCGGCGACCGGGATGCCTGCCGCCTTGGCGGCCTTGACCTGTGCCTGCACGTCCGGGGTGGAGTTCTGGGTGTTGTCGACGTAGACCTTGATCTGCCGGTCCGCGATCTGCCGGTCGATGGTGGCCTTGTCCTTGGCCGTCGGGTCGGAGCCCTCGCTCATCGCGTCCAGGAACGTCTCGGGGGTGAGCATCTTCAGCCCCAGCCCCTCCGAGAGCGGCGTGACGATCGACTCCGAAGCGCCGATCGGGGTGCCCGCGTACTTGGCCTTGATGTCGGCTATGAGCTTGTTGTACTCGGCGAGGGTCTTGGTCTCGAAGGTCGTCCTCTGCCGGTCGAAGTAGGCGGCGTCGGCCGGGTCCAGCTTCTTGTAGTCGGCGGTGATCCGCTCGATCACCTTGTGGACGTCGGCCGGGGAGTACCAACGGTGCGGGTTGCCGCCTGGCTTGATCCCGACCAGGTCTCCGACCTTCAGTTCGGCGCGCCCGCTGGCCGGGTTGGAGGCGAGCAGCTTGTCGGCCCAGGCGTCGTAGCCGATGCCGTTGACGATCGCGTACCGGGCGCCGGCCACGGTGCGGGCGTCGGCGGCGGTCGCTTCGTAGTCGTGTGGGTCGGTGTTGGGGTTGGTGATGATGCTGGTCACCTTCACGTGGCTGCCGCCGAGTTGGGTGGCGATGCTGCCCCAGAAGTTCTCGCCCGCCACCACCTCGATCGTCCTGCCCGAGCCGCCGGCGGCGGCCGCGGTGGTGCTGCCCTTCGCCGACGAGGTCGAGCAGGCCGTGGCCGTCGCGGCGGCCACGACGGCCATCGCGACACCGAGCGTGAGGCGCACGGTTCGTCGACCGGAACGCGGAGTGGGAAACGGCATGGGAAACATACGGGACTCCTTCGGGCGGCGCCGGACACGGAAGGGCGCGATCCAGCCACTTGGCGACGCATCACACGCTAGACAGAAACGATTTTCATCTCAATCACAGATGAAAACCATTGCCATCTCTTGCCTGGCTCTTTGCGTGCGCACGTCGAGCCGCCCTGCGATGCGGCTTCGGCTTCGGCTTCGGCACAGGGGACCGTCGGGTGGTGAGAGGCGACTCGGCGGCCCTTCGGCTCGGGGCCACTCGCCTTGACCCGGAGCCCAACCGGCGGGGCCAGGACGCTGGGAGGCCAACCCCGCGACGACACAACCTTCGTGACGAACAGTCAGTGATTCCGACGAGCGTTGAGCCGGGCGGCCTGACGCGTCAGGTGGTCGCGTTCGGCGAGGTTGGGCGCCTTGTGCGCGGCCTCCGCGTACCGCCGTGCCGCCTCCCCCAGGTCGCCGGCGCGCTCGTGGAGGTATGCCGCCACCGCGGCATAGCGGGGCAGCGAGCCGTCCAGTGCCGCGAGCGCCGCCAGGCCCGCGCGCGGTCCGTCGGCCTCGCCGACGGCCACCGCGCGGTTGAGCCGGACGACCGGGCTGTCGGTCAGTCGCGCGAGCTCGTCGTACCACTCGACGATCTGCACCCAGTCGGTCTCCCCGGCGGTGGGCGCATCGGCGTGCAGGGCCGCGATGGCGGCCTGGGCCTGGAACTCGCCCAGCCGGTCGCGGGCGAGGGCCGTTTGCAAGATCTCGACGCCCTCGGCGATCAACGCGGTGTCCCACCGGCCGCGGTCCTGCTCGGCGAGCGGCACCAGGCTGCCGTCGGGCGCGGTCCGGGCGGCCCGCCGGGCGTGGTGCAGCAGCATGAGGGCGAGCAGCCCAGCAACCTCGGGGTGGTCGATCGCGGCAGCCAGCTGCCTGGTGAGACGGATGGCCTCGGCGGCGAGGTCGACGTCGCCGGAGTAGCCCTCGTTGAAGACCAGATAGAGGACGCGCAGCACGGTGCCGACGTCGCCGGGCTGGTCGAACCGCACTCCGGAGACGGTCCGCTTGGCCCGGCTGATGCGCTGGGCCATGGTCGCCTCCGGCACCAGGTACGCCTGGGCGATCTGGCGGGTGGTGAGCCCGCCGACGGCGCGCAGCGTGAGCGCGACCGCGGACCCGGGGGTCAACGACGGGTGCGCGCACAGGAAGTAGAGCTGGAGCGTGTCGTCCACCGCGGGCGCGGGTCCCGCCGCCGGCTCCTCGTCGACGCGGTCCTCACGCCGGCGGCGGGCAACGTCCGCCCTGGTCGCGTCGAGGAACTTGCGCCAGGCAACGGTGACCAGCCAACCCTTCGGATCCCGCGGAGGGTCGGCCGGCCAGCCGCGGACCGCCTCGACCAGCGCGTCCTGCACGGCGTCCTCGGCCGCCTCGAAGTCGGCTCCGCGGCGGACGAGGATCCCGAGCACACTCGGGGTGAGGCTCCTCAGCAGGGCCTCATCCATCTCAGAGGTCACCTGGAGGGTCACTCCGAGATGGTGGGCGGCTCGGTCAGGAACGGGCGCAGCTCCAACCACTCGTGGATCGGCCGCCCGCCCGCCCCGGGGGCGGCCGACAGCTCCCCGGCCAGCTCGACCGCGCGCTCGTAGCTGTCGACGTCGATCACCATCCAGCCGGCGATGAGGTCCTTGGTCTCGGCGAACGGGCCGTCGGTGACCGGCGGACGCCCGGCACCGCCGTACTGCACCCAGGTCCCCTCGGGGGCGAGCGCCTGACCGTCGACGAACTCGCCGCTCTTCTCAAGCCGGTCCGCGAAGTCCTGCATGTACTGGACGTGCGCCGAGATCTCCTTCGGCGTCCACTTGTCCATCGGCACGTCGTTGACCGGGGCCGGAGCGCCGCGGTAGTGCTTGAGCAGCAAGTACTTGGCCATCGTGGTTCTCCTTGGTGCGGGTGCGACCCATTCTGGTCGCGTTCACCTCGGGGACGGAGCCGGCCACGGGTTCTCGACATCGCCATCGGATTTTTTTGACACGCGTGGCTGAGCCCAAGTTCGGGTGAGCCCCCACGCGGTTTCCGGGGCCCGGACTCGGCACGAGAGTCGACAGCTACTGTCGCCGGAAGGCAGACACCCGCCGATCTCCTGCCACACCGCGATCACCCGGCCCGGCTGCAACGTCCACGACCCGATCCCCGCCGGCGCCCCCGCCCACCGCCGTCCTCATCACCCCGCTCACCACCGCCCCCACCACTGCCCGACCCGCGATCACCATCCGGCCGGAAGACGCCCTCGCACTCCCTCGACGGCCGGCTGTGCGGTCCACCCGGACGTGCCTCGCACCTGCCCACGGTCAACGTGCCATGGGCGCCAGCGAGCCCGACGGCGACGGCCGCGTTGGACGCGCCGAGACAGCGGAGGAACTAGAAGGCGGCGTTCTGCTGCACGATCCAGCCGTTGCCGTCTGGGTCGTCGAAGGACTTCCAGCGTCCCCACGGGGCCTGTTGGATTTCCTGCTCGTGGAAGACGACGCCGCGTTGCTCCAGTTCGCGCAGGGTCGACTCCAGGTCGTCGCAGGACAGTACCGAGCCCTTGAGGGAGCCGGCGGGCATGGTCGGGAACCAGGTGACCAGGGTGATCTTGGTTGAGGCGCCCGGGGGTTGGAGCATCACCCAGCGCATGTCCTCGCCCATCGGGTTGTCCATCAGCACCGTGAAACCGAGGACCTCGGCGTAGAAGTGCTTGGCGCGGTCCTGGTCGGAGACCGGGACGGAGACGAGGTTGAGGTTGGTCAGAGCCACCGGAGATGCCCTTCTTCGTTGCGAGACGGGGATGGGGCACATTCTGGTGTCGGTGGGGAGCGGGCGAAGGTCATTGCCCACTCGGCGCGCCGATCAGCGCGTGCTCGTGCCTCGCCCTGTCCAGCCGCGCCCGCTTCCTGCGGCTGCGCCCCCGTTCACCGGGGCGCGGTCCCCGCCCGGCCCAGGAAGAGGCTGGTGATGACCTCCACCTGTGCGCGACCGCCGTGGGCGTCCACGATGCGTGCGGTCTCGGCGAAGATCCGCTCGCGGGCGTCGGCGGGGAGTACCCGGTAGCCGCTCAAGGAGGCGAGCAGCTCGATGAGCTCGGGCGTGGAGCGTTCGTGTACGGAGGTGTAGAGGCGGTGGTCCGGGTCCACGAAGCCGTTCGCGGTCATGTCGCGCCACTGGCGGGCGTCGGGGCCGCGACGCGCGGGGCGCGGGTGGGGAGCGAGGAGGGTGTCCGGCGGTACCTCGATACCGTGCCGGGTGTGGGCGGCCGTCAACTGGTGCACCAGTTCGTCGCTCTGGAGCAGCCAGTGGTTCCAGAAGAGGGCTATCGCTCCGCCGGGAGAGAGCGCGGCCCGCGCCCGGGTCCAGCGCATGTCCGGGTCGACCCAGTGCCATGCCTGGGCGCAGTACAGCAACCCGTAGCGTCGCACCGGCTGCCAGTTCTCGAAGTCGGCTACGGCAAGGGTGACTTGAGGCAGTGTCGCGCAGCGGTGACGTAGCACCCGGGCCATCCGGGCATCCGGTTCGACGCATGTCACGGGTACTCCGGAGCGGGCGAAGGGCAGCGTCGCCTTGCCCGTCCCGGCTCCCACATCCAATGCCGCGTCGCCCGCGCCCAGGTCGGAGAAGTCCAGGACGTCTGCGACGAGTTGGTGGGGGTAGTCGGGTCGGCCCGTGTCGTACTGTTCGGCGTCCTCGCCGAAGATGTGGCGGCGCTCCCCTGTCCCCGATGTCGGGTCGTTGCCCGGGATCCCGTGCGGCATGCCCGTCACGGTAGACGAGGCGCCGCCGGGACGGGAGGGCGCCTGGGGTGCGAGTTGCTCACCTAGGGCGCTTCTGACGGATCTCCGCGGCGTCAGAAGCGCCCTAGCCACTGGGGAGGGAAGTCCGCGCGGAACGGCGACCGGGTCAAGCGGGCCCGTCGTCGCCGGCGAACAGCCGGTTCAGGTGCTGGTCGATGGCGGTGAGGGCTTCGGCGGGCTCGACCACGTCCAGTTCGATGAGGGTGGTGAAGCCGGTGAGGGCGAGCAGGATGTTGGTTTCGGCCACCGGGTCGCGGTCGGAGGCGATGTGGCCGTCGGCGATCGCCTGACGGATCAACCGCTCGACAAGCAGGCGCCCGTGGGCCATCCCCTCGCGTGCCTGGGCATGGATGGTGTCGTTGTGCAGCGCCTCCAAGACGTAGGCGGCGCTCATCCGACTGGCCGCGCGGGCGTCGGTGTGCAGGGGGAGCATCTCTGTCAGCATCACCCGCAGTACGTCGCGGGGGTGTGGCTGGTCGCCCAGTTCCCTGAGGCCCTGGTTGACCCGCAGCGTGCGCTGCTCGGTCGCGAACTCCATGGCGAAGGAGAGCATCGCCTCGCGGGACGTGAAGTAGTGCTGCAACGCCCCGTGGGAGATACCCGCCTCCTTCGCGACCTCGCGCACGGACAACTGTGAGACGCCGCGCTGCTCCACCACCTGCCAGAGCGCGCGGGCGATCTCCTCGCGGCGTTCGCGGTGGTCCACCTGTTTCGGCATCTTCTGGCTCTCCGCACCCTCGTTTCCCATACGGTCGACATAATACGTGCGACTGGGATCGGTACAGGGGTGGGTGTGGGAAGGTCGGGAACGGCACTGCCGCGCGCCGGGGCGGGGACCACGGGATCACGGGCCCACCCCGGCGACGCTCTACGGGCCAACGACTTCGAGTCAACGCGCCCGGATCAACGGCCTGTTGGCGTCAGCAGCTCAGGTGGTCGCCCGGCGTGGTGCCGAGGATCTGCGTGAAGCGCTGGTAGTTGTCGATGCGGTTCTGCACCTGGCCGGGGTTGCCGCCGTTGCATTCGATGGAGCCGTTGATGCTGCGGATGGTCTCGCCGAAGCCGGCGCCGTTGACCATGGCGTTGTGCGCGGTCATGGTGCCCGGGCCGTTCTGGGTGTTCCAGTACCAGAGCGCGGTCTTCCAGGAGACGGCGGCGTCCCGCTCCACCAGGTACGGATTGTTGAGCAGGTCGATCCCCAACGCGTCGCCCGCGGCCTTGTAGTTGAAGTTCCAGCTCAGTTGCAGCGGCCCGCGTCCGTAGTAGGCGGCCTGGCCGGCCGGGCACCCGTAGGGGCGGGTGGCGTCGCAGTAGTGCGGGTAGTTGCCGGTGTTCTGTTCCACGACGTAGACCAGGCCACCGGTCTCGTGGCCGACGTTGGCGAGGAAGGCCGCGGCCTCCTGACGTTTGACCGTGTCGCTGCCGGTGTTCGCGAACGCCGGGTAGGCGCTCAGCGCGGCGACCAGGCCGTTGTAGGTGTAGAACGGGTTCCGGTTCGGGAACATCTGGTTGAACTGCGCCTCGCTGACGACGAATCCCTCGGCCCGGGTACCGGCGTCGGACCGGGCCGTACAGGAGGGGGCGCAACCCGCCGCGGCCACCGCGGGCGAAGCCGGTAAGGAGAGGGCGAGTCCGGCGGCCATGGCGGTGGCGCTCAGGAGGACGGCGAGGCGGGATTTCATGGCGGTGACTCCTTCGTGCGGCCGGGTCCCGCAGACGACGGGGTCGAGCGGCCGCGGTGGGGGTTGACGTACATGTCCCGTACGGATCTGGCGAGTTGACTTCCCATGGGGGCGCAGAGGGCATCGTTGCGGCCGGGGCCGGACGGACAACGGCGGTCTAGACCAGCGTCACATTACGAGCGAGCGTGCCGACATGTCCATACCAATGCATGCCCGGGGGCGCGGGCGAAACACCCGAGGCGGCCGAGCTCGGCCACGAGATGGGGAATCCCCCAATAGTCCCCAACATCCTTATTTGGCAGGCTATTTGGAGGTCACATAATCGCCTACCAGGTGATCGCCGGACTCCATGCGCCGGATGCCGGCACCATCCATCCCATCTCAACTCCCCCACCCTCACAGGGACATTGACGGAAGTTGGCGGATCTTCGTCGGGCCGCCAGGAACAGTTCACCCCCATGAGCCAGCCCAAATAACTAGACCGGTCATCATAGTTGGGCTAGCGTTCCGGGCATGGCTCGTCGAACTGACAGCCGGCAGCGGATGTTGGAGTCCGCCGCCGAGCTCTTCCATACGCAGGGTTACCACGCCACCGGCCTCAACCAGGTGATCAGCACCAGCGGGTCCCCGAAGGGGTCGCTGTACTTCCACTTCCCGGGCGGGAAGGAGCAGTTGGCGGCCGAGGCGTTGCGCATGTCCGGCGGTCAACTGCACGAGGCGATGCGGGAGATGATGTCCGGGGCCCCGGATGCGGCGAGCGGGATCGACGCGGTCGTGGAGGTCCTGATCGGCGCGTTGACCGGCTCCGGTTTCCAACGTGGGTGCCCCCTCGCTGCCGTCACCCTGGACGCCGCGGCGGACAGCGAACCGATCCGGCAGGCATGCGCCGAGGGCTACGGCTCCTGGCGCGAGCTGATAGCCGACTTCCTCGGCAGCCGGGGACTGGCCACGGACCGGGCGGATGCGCTGGCAACCGTCGTTCTCGCCTCGATCGAGGGCGGCCTGCTACTGGCGAAGGCCAGTCACGACACGGCTCCGCTGCGCGCGGTCGCCGACCATCTGCGCGCCACGATCGAGAGGGAGCTCCCCTGATGCGCGTCCACCACCTCAACTGCGGGCCCCTCCGGCCGCTCGGCGGTCGGCTGATCGACGGCGAGCCGGGGCTGTTCCGGCGCGCCGAGTTGGTCTGCCACTGTCTGTTGCTGGAGACCGATGCGGGTCTGGTGCTGGTCGAGACCGGGTTCGGGACCCCGGCCAGTCACCGGCCCGAGGAGTGGCTCGGCCGGAAGTTCGTGCGTCGGACGAACCCGATCACCGATATCGAGCACTCGGCCGTCCGACAGATCGCCCGCCTGGGATTCGACCCGGCCGACGTGCGACACATCGTCCTCACCCACCTCGACCTCGATCACGCCGGCGGGCTCGTGGACTTTCCCCAGGCCACCGTCCACGTCTACGCCGAGGAGCTCCGCGCGGCCCAACAGCCCCGCACCCCACAGGAGCGCAACAGGTACCGGGCGGTTCACTTCGCTCACGGGCCGAAGTGGGCACCGCACGCCGGACTCGGCGAGCCGTGGTGGGGCTTCGACGCCGTCCGGGAACTCGACGGACTACCGCCGGAGATCCTGCTCGTCCCACTCGCCGGCCACACCCGCGGCCATGCCGGGGTCGCCGTCGACACCGGCCGCGGCTGGCTACTGCACGCCGGCGACGCCTACTTCCATCCGGGCGAACTCGACCCGGTCCGACCACACTGCCCGCCCGCTCTGGCCATGTTCGAGTCGACGGCGCAGACCGAGAAGCGGGCCCGGCTGCACAACCGGCAACGGTTGCGCGAACTGGCCCGCGAGCACGGCCAACGCGGTCAGCACGGTGAGCGCGGTGGACACGACTCGCACCGCGACCGCAGCCGCGACCAGGTCCGGATCTTCTCCGCGCACAGCGCCGCGGAGTACCGCCGTCAGAATGCTGCCCTCAGCCCCCTGCCGAAGACGACCAACTGATCACGACACGACCACGCGAACTCCCGTGATCACGCGAACTCCCTTATGGCGAGCGGCAGATGCCGAGGTCCCCGCAGCATCGCGTTCTGGCGGTAGGGTGGCGGGTCCTGCATCAGGGTGGTGGCGCTGAGGCTGGGCAGCAGCGCCCTGAGTGCGGTCTGGGCCTCGATGCGGGCGAGCGGCGCTCCGTAGCAGAGGTGGATGCCGCTGCCGAAGCCGAGGTGTTGGTTGTCCTGGCGGGCGGGGTCGAAGCGGTCGGGGTCGGGGAACTGTGCGGGGTCGCGGTTGCCCGAGGCGAACGCGAGCACGACCTTGCTGCCCTCGGGGATGATCGTGTCGGCGACCTCCATGTGGGCCAGGGCGATGCGTTGGCGCATGTGGACCGGGGGTTCGTAACGCAGTAGCTCCTCCACCGCGCTGGGCATGAGGTCGGGTTCGCGGCGCAGCCGGTCGAGTTGGTCGGGGTAGCGCAGCAGGGTGAGCGCTCCGTTGGTGATCAGGTTGACGGTGGTCTCGTGTCCGGCGATGAGCAACAGCACGGCGGTCTGCGCGAGTTCGTCGCGGGTGAGCCGCATGGTCGGATCCGGTTCGTTGGCGAAGGCGGAGAGCAGGTCGTTGCTGGGGTGGCCGCGGCGCTGCTCGGCGAGATTGACCAGGTAGCCGCCCATCTCGGCCATGGTCTGGAGGGTCGCCTGGTCCGGCTTGGCCGCTTCCTCGCCGGGCTTGATGTCGGCGGCCGCGACCAGCGCGTCGGACCACTCCCGGAACGTCGGCTCGTCCTCGCGTGGGACGCCGAGCAGTCGGCAGATGACCGTGACGGGCAGCGGATAGGCGAAGTCGTCGACGAGGTCGATCTCGGAGCGGTCCCGGATCCCGGCGAGGAGTTCCTCGGTGATCGTGTTGATCTCGCCGCGCATCGAGTCCACCATCCCAGGGCTGTGCGGCGGACCGAACGGCCGCATGGCCAGCGTGCGCAGCCGGTGGTGTTCGGGGTCGTCGAGCTGCAGGAACGAGGGCTTCACCGGCTCCTGGGACGGATCCGCGGAGAAGTCGCGGCCGCGGACCTCGGCGCTCATGCGCGGGTCGTGGAGCAGTGCGCTGAGGACGTGGTAGGTGCCGATCAGGTAGGTGCCGTCCGTCTGCCGCACGACGGGGCCGGCCTCGCGGAGTTCCGCGTACAACGGGTAGGGGTTGGGGCGGTTGGCGTAGTCGGTGATGCGTGCCAACAGGGTTTCGGCGGGCATGGGATTGGGCTCCTCGGGTTGGCTGACGCGCTCAGCCGTGCTGCACCGTGACCAGCCGGCGGTCCGGCAGGTGGCCGGTGAGTGCCACGGTGGGGCCGTGCGAAAGCCCCTTGGGATCCGGCACGTCGGAGGGGATCGCGATTTCGGCCGCGAGCGGGCGGTCCGCGGCGCCGGGCTCCGGCGGGAACGGGGCAGCGGACTCGATCAGGTTCCGGTAGTGCTCCAGCGACTTGGCCATGTTGACGGTGACCGCGGCGGTGACCCGTCCGCGATAGCCGTACACGACCGCCAGCCGAGCCGCTTCCAACGTGCCCTGGGCGATGACGACGTGGTCGGAGAAGGTGGGGACGCCCACCGACTTGATGTTGTGGCCGAACTGGGTCGACCAGAACACCGGGACGGCGAGGTGCGGGCGTCGCAGCGGCCCCGGATTGACCATGTTGTGGGCCGCCACCTCGGCCTGTTCGACCGCATTGCCCCAGTGCTCCAGCGAGAGGAGTTGGTACTCGTAGAGCGGGTGCGGGAAGCGGGAGACGTCGCCGGCCACGAAGATGTCGTCGGTGACGATCCCGTACATGTTGAAGGCTCGGCATCCGGCGTCGCAGGCGAGGCCGCGCGGGCCCGCTGCCAGTCCGGAGTCGGCCAACCACTCGACGTTGCGGATCGCCCCGAGCGCGGCGACGCACACGTCCGCGTCGAGGTGGCTGCCGTCGGAGAGGTCGGCGCCGACGAACCGGCCGTTGCCGTCCCCGCGCAGGGCGGTGACCGTCACCCCGCAGCGCAGGTCCACGCCGTGCTCACGGTGCATGCCGACGGCCAGCTTGGCCAGGGTCCCGCCGACCGCGCCCACCAGGGGTGCCGAGCCGCGTTCGGCGACCGTCACCTCGATACCGCGCTCCCGACAGGCCGAGGCGATCTCGGAACCGGTGAACCCGGCCCCGATCACCAGCACGCGTTGCGGCCCGGCGGCAAGGTGCGCGGCCAGACCCGCCGCTTCGTCGCGGGTGCGCAGGGTGAACACCCCGTCGAGGGCGGCCTCCTCGGGGTTGGGCCAGGGTCGTGCCCGGGTCCCGGTGGCGATCAGCAGCCGGTCGTACGGCAGCGCTTCACCGTCCGCCAGGGACACCCGCTTGGCGATGGGATCCAGTCCGGTGGCGCGCACCCCGAGCCGCCAGACGGCTTTCGGATCGCGGCGCATGGGCAGGCCGGTGGTGTCCGCCGGCACGTGCCCGAGCAGTACCTGCTTGGACAACGGTGGCCGGTCGTAGGGCGGATAGGGCTCGTCCCCGACCACGGTCAGTGAGCCGGTGAAACCCTCCTCGCGCAGCTTCTCGGCGGCGCGCAGTCCGGCCAGTGAGGCCCCGATGATGACGATGCGCCCGTCGTGCAGGTCACTGTCCATCGGCCTTCACCCCCTCGCCCATGAGGATGGCCTGGACCGGGCACGCGGCCACGGCCTGGCGCACGCGCTCCTCCTGGTCCTCGGGGACGGACGGGGCGTAGAGCAGCCCTTCCTCCCCGTGCAACTGGAACATCTCCGGGGCGAGAAACACGCACTGTGCATAGCCCTGGCAGCGCGTGAGGTCAACGACGATCTGCATCCCACCACTCCCTCGGTCGCCACACCCCCTCACCTCCAGAGTGAGGGAAGAGGCGCGGGCTCGCCTGACAACGGTGTTGGGGGTACGGGGCCCGCCCTCCGCGCGTATGCGCTCGTACGGGTTCCTATGCGGGTTACCCTCCGGGCTTGGCGGACTCACCTGCGCTTCTACGGGCCCCTCTGGGGTGCTGGGGACCTTCGTGGCTCGATCAGGTCGGTGAGGCGCAGGCTCTCCAGGGGGTGTCGGTGTCGAGCAGGAGATCACCAGCGCGGTGGGCTTCCCGAAAGGCGCGGGTGATCACCTCGCGCGAGCCGTCGTCCCATGCGGCAACGCGCGGGGCACGGCGTTGATCGCAGTCGTCGCCGTTGCCATTGCCACTGCCGTAGCCGTGGTGGTCGAGCAATCGGTGAACGGTTCCCTGGCACGGCACAGCCCCGCCCGGACTCTGGCCGAACGGGGCTGACTCTCCGGCCTACTTGCAGAACGACGACTTGACGGCTGCGACGATGCGCGCCGCCTGATCGTTCGTCAGCTTGGGCACGGTGCCGGGCTTGGTCCCCGTGAACCGCAGTTGCGCCCCCTGCTGCACGTCGGCGTCAGCCTGGCCCGCTTGGATATCTGCGCAGACGGTCTTGGCCCCGGTAACCGCCCACGCCTCGTTGTCGCCCAGGGCAGGGTCTACGGCTTTGAGGGCGGCCATGAGGGTCTGTGTCTGCTGTGCATTCGGCGACGGCGCGCCATCAGGTTGTGACGGCTTCTCGGCCGAGGCGGGGTCGGCGGCGCTCGTGCTTGCGCTCGTCGTCGGTGGCTTTCCGCTCTGCCCGGAGGTCGTGGAACCGCATGCCGACAGGCTGAGGGCAGCAGCGATCACCGCGACGGCGGCGCGTGCGCACTGTTTGTTGATCACGTGCTCCACCATAAGTGGATACGCGGAGCCCCGTCCGCCACTGTGGCCGGAACGGGACTCATGGTGCTTGCCGTTGTTACCGGATCACGTCATCCGGCGCCGGTCCCGCGCCGAGCACCGTGGCGCGGTCTGGGCAGGTGCACGGGAGGAGTCGGGGCCGCTGGTAGCTGGAATGAGACCACTCGAAGGAGGCAAAGCACCCCCGGTAGCTCGGCGGGGAGTCGGGCGAACTGGTCCTGTGCTTGCGCGGCCAGAACTGCGTTACGGGCGGGGCGGAGCTTCGAGGCGTGGTCTCCAGCGGTGTTGACGCGGCCTCGGCAGTGTTGAGACCGGGCGTGCGGAGGTAGCGTCGTGATCATGGACTCCTCGAATAGCTCCGCCGTCGACCAGGCACCGGCCGATCCCGCCGCCACCGACGACATGCTGGCCAGCCAGCCCGTCGGTTACTGGAGTGGTCAGGCGCATGCGGCCGTTACCCGGCAGCTACGTGACGCCATGGCGGGGATCGATGTCACGCAGCCGCAGTACTGGGTGCTCAACAGCGTCAAGTACGGGCCTGCGGGCCCGAGCTGCGAGGAGGTGGCCGCCCAGCTGCTGCCCCTGGCGGACGGGGAGCACGAGATCCCCCGCGTCATCGCCCAGTTGATCTACCGCGGCTGGCTACGGACCGACGCCGGACACCGTCTGTACCTCACCGAGGCGGGAGAAGCCGCCAGGATGCGGTTGCGCGAGCTGGTGACCGAGCTTCGCACCGTGGTCCACGACGGCATCAGCGACGAGGAGTACGTCGTCGCGCTCAGGGTGCTGCGCAGGATGATCTCCAACGTCGAGCGCGCCAGGAACCCGTGGGGCATGGGAGGGGATGCCCCCTGCGGGTACGTCGGTTCGCCCGCTCCCTCCTGAGAGGCAACCGGAGGACTCCCAACACCCCGCGTGCGGACGTGGGTTGGATCGGTCGATAGCCTGGGCCGATGCGTGATCAGGGGACGAATGACCGACGGCAGTCGGCCCGTGTTGTGCTCATCGACGCGAGGGACAGGGTCCTGCTGCTCAAGTTCCGCGTCACGCCGGGACGGCCCGAGGACGGGCACGGGTGGACGACGCCCGGAGGGGGCGTGGAAGCCGACGAGAGCCTGGCCGAGGCCGCCGCCAGGGAACTGTGCGAGGAGATCGGACTGGCCGTCGCCCCGGAAGCGCTCGGCCCGCAGGTGGCCGAGGCTTCCGGGTACGCCGAACTCGGTGGGGCCGCGGGGAACTTCCGGGACGTCTTCTTCCACTGTCGGGTCACGGACCACCGGGTCCGGATCGACGGCCAGGAGGAGCATGAGCGCGCCTCTCATGCGGGGCACGGCTGGTGGACGGTGGACGAGCTGCGCGACAGCGGCGAGACCATCTATCCGCTTGGTCTCGGCGACTTGGCGGCGGAGCTGGTCGCCGGACGGATTCCGGCGACGCCCCGCCAACTCCCCTGGCATCACTGATGGTTGGTCTCTGATACGTCTCAGGAGGGCAGTAGACCGCCACAAGGGCACGCCCCCGCCGTGCGTGCCCCGGCTGCCGACTTACTCCTTGCCCCGGCGCCGCTCCCCTGTGGCCAGCGCCGCCACCAGGTCGGCGCCGCGTGCCGCCAGGAGGCGCCGCCGCTCCCAGCGGGAGCGCGGTCGAGCGCTGGCCGCCTGGGTGCCCCGCGGTGCAAGCGAGCGTGCGGTGAGGCGCCGCCCGGCGTCCGCGAGATCGGCCAGGATGCGCTCCCGCTCGCGCTCGTTGCGCGCGCTACGCAACGCGGTGTACAGGCCCTCGATCTGCGCCACCGCCGCGCCGATGCGCAGGTTGGTGCTGCCTGTCCCTGACATCCCGCCCCGTGCCACCTACAGCCTCCTCGATGCGTAGTCGCCCAGTGCACAACACTTGCCCACGTGCGCAATACCGCAACCTTACCGGGAGGGGGGTCCGTGCGGCTTCACAATTTCGCGTGGTTTCTCGTCGATCGACACGCCAACCGCCTCGTCGACCGACGCGTCAACTGCCGTGCGCGCAGGCGGGAGTCACCGCAGTGATCCTTCTCGACGCGGGAGCGCGAGCCGCACCATCCGGCCACGACGTGGGCGGGCTTCACGACGGCCTTCACCGACGGGTTTCCTTGGCGTGCTCCGACCAAGAAGTCGGGCGATTCGGGACCAAAGTCCCTATGCGGGGCGGAAGATCACCGATTGCATTGCTGTCCAAGCCGGCCGGTCGCTTTTCCCCTTCCGCCCCTACCGCATTGGGACCCCCCATGAGCCACGTCTCCAGACGGCGCGTTCTCGCCCTCGCCCCAGCCGCCGGCCTCGCCGGAGCGCTGCCCAGCTTCCTCGCTGCGCCCAACGCCGCGGCGGCCGCGCCCAGTCGGCCGAACGCGGCGCGGAGCGCCCAGAAGAGCAAGGCCGCGGCCCGCTCCCTACAGGAGATCACGGACGCCTGGGGCACGTGGATGGCCAAGGAGCGCTTCCCCGCCTCCAACGGCTGCCGCTTCACCGCGTCCACCGAGTACGGCAAGCAGAGCGCGCTCAACGACTACCACCGCTACCAGGTCGGCGCGAAGTACCGCGGCATCACCTACGACCCCAGCGCCCCCTCCCCCGTCCCGGGCCAGGTCAGCTCCGTCACCACCAACTACCGCAACGGCTCCGCGGTCGAGCAGACCGTCACGTACAAGCAGAGCAAGACGACCGAGCAGAACCTGCGGATATCGGTGACCGAGTCGTTGAAGATCGGCATCAGCATGGAGGTGTCGGCGGAGATCCCTGCGGTGGCGAAGGTCAGCGAGACCACCTCGATCGAGACCAACCTCTCGTCCACGCAGGAGTTCACCCACAAGGAGACGCAGACCTGGAGCGTTGACCTCCCGCTCAGGATCCCGGCGAAGTCGCTCATCGAGGCGTCGCTCGTCGTCGGCACCCAGCAGTACGACATCGACTGGTCCGCCACCGTGAACATGACCGGGAACGTGGCGATCTGGTTCGAGGAGAAGGTCGACCTCAACCACGACGGTGACCGCCACTGGCTGTGGTTCGTCCCCATCGAGGAGGTGTTCCGCGACTGCCGCGCCAACTCCATCGTGGACACCACCGGATACGAGATCACCGCGGACGGCGTGGACGCCTTCGCGAGCGGGACGTTCGGTGGCGGGCAGGGCGTGTCCCTCAACGTCAACGTCGCACAGAAGGACCTCGACGGGACCAGTCGCGGCAACGTCGCGCGGATGACGCCCGTGCCGCTCAGCCAGAGCGGGAAGAAGGTCATCCACGCCGGTCGCTGACGGTCGGTAATTCCGTCGACGCCGCGTCCCGGGCTGGGGATAATCCGGGCCATGGTGCTGCCGGTGCTGTGGATCTGTGGTCCGCCGGGGGTCGGGAAGACCACGGTTGCCTGGGAGCTGTACTCCCAGGCAACGCGTGGCGGGCGCGGGACGGTCGGCTACGTCGACATCGACCAGCTCGGGATGTGCTATCCCGCCCCCGCGACGGATCCGGGCCGGCACCGGTTGAAGGCGCGCAATCTCGGTGCGGTGGTGGCCGGCTTCCGGGCCGCGGGCGTCCGGTGCCTGATCGTCTCCGGCGTCGTCGACCCCGCCGGTGGGGTACGCCCGGAGGACGTTGCGCAGGCCGCGGTGACGGTGTGTCGGTTGCGTGCCGACCGGGAGGTGTTGCGGCAGCGGTTCCTCGGTCGCGGGGGTCCCGCCGGGTTGGTCGATGCCGTGCTGCGGGAGGCCGACGCGCTGGACGCGAGTGACTTCGCGGAAGTCTGTGTGGACACCGGCGGTTTGCGGGTGGGCGAGGTGGCGCGGTTGGTCGGCGAGCGGACGGGTGGGTGGCCTGCGCCGGCCGCCGGCCGGTCGGTCGCCGCGGAGGTGCACTCGGCCCCGCCGCTGGCCACGGCCGCCGGCCGTCCGCCCGTGCTGTGGCTGTGCGGGGCGACGGGCGTCGGCAAGTCGACGGTCGGTTTCGAGGTCTACCAGAGGGTGCTGCGCGCCGGAGTCGTCGCGGCCTACCTCGATCTCGATCAGCTCGGTTTCTGCCACCCGGTGTCGGGCGACGATCCGGGGAATCACCGGCTCAAGGCCAGCAACTTGGGTGCGGTGTGGGGAACTTGTCGGGCGGCCGGAGCACAGTGCTTGATCATGTCCGGACCGGTTGAGGACGAGGCCACGGCCGCGGTGTACGCGGAAGCCCTGTCGGACGCGGAGTTGGCGATCTGCCGCCTGCACGCCGGACCGGAGGAACTGACGCGTCGCATCATGTCCCGTGCAGACGGCGGGAGTTGGGATCAACCGGGTGATCCGCTGCGGGGGCGCTCCGAGGCGGAACTACTCCGGGTGGCCGACCGGGCGGTGACGTCGGCCGCCGCACTGGACGCGAGGGGGGTCGGCGCAGTACGCATCGCCACCGACGGGCGCACCGCGGCGGAGGTGGCCGAGGCCGTCCTCAGCGGGGCCGACGTCCTGGGCGGGATGCTCGATCCGTGAGTGGCGGCGGACGAGCAGGAGGGCGACGGTTCCTGCCAGGAGGGCGGCCAGCGGTACGGCGGCATGCGTGGTGGCCCTAGTTGAGGCGGTACGGGGCGCTCCTGGTGGCCTGGATCGCGTAGTCGACGACGTCCGCCGGGTTCCGGCCCGAGCGCTGGTAGACCTCGCGGAGTCGCTGGGCGCCGTTGCCTTGGGTGCGCAGCCATCCGGTGGCCTGCTCGACGAAGGGGAGGTCGCCGGAGTCCAGCAGGGCCGGTCGTATGTGGGCTGTCAGCGCGTCGACGGCTTGCCAGGCGGGGACGAGGTGGCCGGTCGTGGCGTCCGGCAGGTCTCCGGTCATTCCGTAGCGGGCTGCGCGCCAGCAGGAGGCGCGGAGCACTTCGCTACGGATCGGTGGGTCGGTGGGCATGCGGTTCGCGGGGAGTAGGGCGGTCTGGACCAGGCCGCGGCAGAGGGCGGTGAGCAGCAGCTCCTCGTCCACGGTGAGGGAGACGTCGGCGACCCGGAGCTCCACGGTCGGCCATCTGACCGAGGGGCGGATGTACCAGTAGAGCATGCCCTCGTCCAGGCCGGCGGAGGAGCGCACGAGCTGGTCGACGGTGCCGTGGTAGGTGGCGGCGTCGGGCAGGTGCGGGGGCGGTCCGGCGGTCGGCCACCGGGACCAGACCATGGTGCGCCAGCTCGCGTAGCCGGTGTCGGTGCCGTTGTGCACCGGGGAGTTGGCGAACAGGGCGAGCAGGGTGGGGAGCCACGGTCGCATGAGGTTGCAGACGTGCAGGGCCTCGTTGAGACCGTCGACGCCGATGTGGATGTGGGCGCCGCCGACGCAGGAGGTGTGGGCGAGCGAGCCGTAGGTCTCCTGTATGTAGGCGTATCGGTCTTTGGGGGTGAAGAGGGGCGGGCTCTCGACCGGTGGCATGCCGACGGCGATGAGTCGGCAACCGTTCTCCTCGGCGGCCTGGGCGAATCGTCGGCGTCCGGAGACCAGTTGGCTTCTCAGTTCTTCCAGGTCGTGGCAGACGCCGGTGACGAGTTCCAGTTGTGCGGCGTGCATTTCGGGCTCGGCGTGCGGGACGGCGGACGACAGCGCCGCGTGGACCTCCGGGCCTTTGGGCGCCAGTCGCCTGCTGTGCGGGTCGACGAGGAGGAACTCCTCTTCCACGCCGACGGTGGGTACGGGCCAGGAGTGGTCGGCCGCCTCGGCGGGCATCGATGCCGGCCTCACGAGCGGGGGCCTGCTTCCTGGGTGGGGCGGCGGGGCCCGTCGGCGGTCGGCTGTGCGGGGGTGTCGGGGGAGGGCACAGCGGAGGCACTCGGGGGACTGAGAAGCATGATCAAGATCGTATATCCCGATGCCACCGTCGCGGTGCCCGGGTAAGTAGCCAACAATTTGGGGTAGTTAGTGGGGCTTCAGGGGTGGGGGTGACGTGAGTGTGCGGGGCGGTGGTGAGGGGTGGAGTGGGAATTGCCCGCAGCACAATCGGGCCGCCTGCCGGGGAGCCGTGCGGGGTGCGCGGCGATCGGGGCGGGCGGCCCGACGGGGAGTTCGTGCGGGTCAGCGGTGGGTGAAGTGGGGTGGGCGCTTGTCGATGAAGGCGGTCATGCCTTCCTTTTGGTCCGCGGTGGCGAAGACCGCGTGGAAGATTCGGCGTTCGAAGTGGACGCCTTCGGCGAGGGTGGTTTCGAAGGACCGGTTGACCGCTTCTTTGGCCATCATTGCGACCGGAAGTGACATGCCCGAAATGGTTTCGGCGACCGCAAGCGCCTCGGTGTGCAGTTGGTCGGCGGGCACCACGCGGGAGACGAGGCCGGAGCGTTCGGCCTCCGCGGCGTCCATGGTGCGGCCCGTCAGACACATCTCCATCGCCTTGGCCTTGCCGATGGCCCGGGTCAGCCGTTGCGAGCCGCCGATGCCGGGCAGGACGCCCAGTTTGATCTCCGGTTGGCCGAAGACGGCGGTGTCTGCGGCGAGCAACACATCACAGAGCATGGCCAGTTCACAGCCACCGCCCAGGGCGTAGCCGGCGACGGCGGCGACGGTCGGCGTGCGGAGTCGGCCGAGCCGGTCCCAGGCGCCGAACCAGTCGCTCAGGTACATGTCGAGGTAGCCCTGCGGCTGCATCTCCTTGATGTCGGCGCCGGCCGCGAACGCCTTGGCCGAGCCGGTGAGGACGATGCAGCCGCAGTCCGGGTCCCGGTCGAGGGCTTCGGTGGCGGCGACGACCTCGTGCATGAGCCGGAGGTTCAGTGCGTTGCGGGCCTCGGGGCGGTTGAGGGTGACCAGGGCGGTGCGGCCGGTGCGTTCGACCAGGATCGTCTCGTAGGTGTCGGTCGGTGGCGTGATGGTCATGCCGGTCCTCCGTCGCGCTGTTCCCTGATGTCCCGGACGATGCCGGAGAAGTCGGCGTCGACGCCTGCTTGTTGGGCGTAGGTGGCGTACAACTCGGCGGCGTGTCGACCGAGTTCGGTGCGGACGCCGGTGGCCTCGGCGGCGTTGGCGGCCAGGCCGAGGTCCTTGGCCATGAGCGGTGCGGCGAAGCCGGGGCGGTAGTCGTGGTTGGCGGGGCTGGTGGGCACCGGGCCGGGGACGGGGCAGTTGGTGGTCAGGGCCCAGCACTGGCCGGAGGAGGTGGCGGCCACGTCGTAGAGCGCCTGGTGGGAGAGGCCGAGGCTCTCGCCGAGCACGAACGCCTCGCTGACCGCGATCATCGAGATGCCCAGGATCATGTTGTTGCAGATCTTCGCGGCCTGGCCGGCGCTCGGGCCGCCGCAGTGGACGGTCTTGCGGCCCAACACGTCGAGGTACGGGGCGACTTGGGCGGCGTCGTCCGGCTCGCCGCCCACCATGAAGGTGAGGGTGCCGGCCTCGGCGCCGACGACGCCGCCGGAGACCGGTGCGTCGAGCATCCGCATCCCGGCCGCGGTGGCCTTGTCGTGGGCGGCGCGGGCGTCGCCGACGTCGATGGTGGAGCAGTCGACGAAGAGCGTTCCGGGGCGGGCGGCGGCGAGGATGTCGTCGTAGAGGGCGAGGACGTGGCGGCCGGCGGGCAGCATGGTGAAGACCAGGTCGGCGTCGGCCACGGCCTCCGTCGCGGATGCGGCGGGCGTCACGCCGGCGGTGGCGGCCGCGTCCAGGCAGGTGGCCACCTTGTCGTAGCCGCGCACGCGGTGGCCGGCCGCGGCGAGGTTGGCGGCCATCGGCGCGCCCATGTTGCCCAGTCCGATGAAGGCGAGGGTCACGGTCACCAGGGGACCTCCTGTGTCGTGCCGGGTTGGGCGAGTCCCAGCTCGTCGGCGCCCAGCGGGGCGAAGAAGCGGGCGATGTGCTCGTCGGTGACGTCGGCGAGGGTGGCTGGGGACCAGCGCGGGGTGCGGTCCTTGTCGACGATCTGGGCACGGATGCCCTCGACCAGGTCGGGGGCGGTCAGCGAGGCGCAGGAGACGCGGTATTCCTGGTCGAGTACCGCTTCGAGGGAGCCCAGGTGCCGGGCCCTGCGGAGGGCGGTGAGGGTGACCTTGAGGGAGGTGGGTGACTTGGTGAGCAGCGTCTCGGCCGCTTCCTTGGCCGCCGGGTCGCCGTGGGAGGAGAGCCGGTCGATGATCTCCTCGACGGTGTCGGCGGTGTAGCAGGCGTCGATCCACGGCCGCTGGTCGGCGAGTTGGCCGGAGGGGGCCGGGCGGACGTGGCGTTCCAGGACCGTGTGGACGGGGCGCTCGGCGAGGTCGTCGCGGAGTGCCGGGAGGCCCTCGGAGGGGACGTAGTGGTCGGCGAGTCCGCACAAGAGGGCGTCGGCCGCGGTGATTTGAGCGCCCGTCAGCGCGAGGTGGAGGCCGAGCGATCCGGGTGCGAGGGCGAGGAGGTAGGTGCCGCCGACGTCGGGGACGAAGCCGATGCCGGTCTCGGGCATGGCGATCCGGGAGCGTTCGGTGACGATGCGGACGCTGCCGTGGGCGGAGACGCCGACGCCGCCGCCCATGACGATGCCGTCCATCAGGGCTACATAGGGCTTGCGGTAGCGGGCGATGCGGGCGTTGAGCCGGTACTCGTCGGCCCAGAAGGCGGCGGACGCGGTGCCGTCGCCGTCGCGCGCGTCGTCGTGGACGGCACGGATGTCGCCGCCCGCACACAGGCCCCGCTCCCCCGCGCCGGTCAGTACGACGGTCTCGATGCCGGGGTCGTTCTCCCAGGCGGTGAGGGCCTCGTCGATGCGGCGGACCATGGTGTGGGTGAGGGCGTTGAGGGCGCGGGGGCGATTGAGGGTCAGATAGCCGGCCCGGCCGCGGGTCTCCAGCAGGACCGGCTGGTCGTCGGCGCCGGTCACTGGAACGCCTCCGTCAGGCCGCGGGCCACGATGACGCGCATGATCTCGTTGGTTCCTTCCAGGATCTGGTGGACGCGCAGGTCGCGCACGATCTTCTCGATGCCGTATTCGGCCAGGTAGCCGTAGCCGCCGTGGAGTTGGAGGGCGCGGTCGGCGACGGAGTAGCCGGTGTCGGTGGCGAAGCGCTTGGCCATCGCGCAGAGTTGGGGCGCCTGGGGGTCGCCGCGGTCGAGTGCCTGGGCGGCCTGGTGGACCAGGGCCCGGGCGGCGGCGAGTTCGGTGGCCATGTCGGCGAGGCGGAAGCGCAGCGCCTGGGCGTCCAGCAGGCGGGCGCCGAACGCCTCGCGGTCGGCGAGGTGGGCCAGGCTGCGGTCCAGGGCGCTGCGGGCGCCGCCGAGGGAGCAGGCGGCGATGCCGAGGCGGCCGCCGTTGAGGGCGTTCATGGCGATCCGGAAGCCCTGGCCCTCGCCGCCGAGCAGCCGTTCGGCGGGGATGCGGACGCCGTCGAGGATGACCTGGCGGGTGGGTTGGGCGTTCCAGCCCATCTTGCGTTCGTTGGCGCCGAAGGAGACGCCGGCGTCGTCCTTGTCGACGAGGAAGGCGGAGACGCCGCGCGGGCCCTCGTCGCCGGTGCGGGCCATGACGACGTAGAGCTGGGAGGCGCCGGCGCCGGAGATGAACTGCTTGACACCGGTCAGGACGTAGTCGTCGCCGTCGCGGACGGCGCGGGTGCGCAGGGCCGCGGCGTCGGAGCCGGCGCCCGGTTCGGTCAGGCAGTAGCTGGCGAGGTCGTCCATCGCGCACAGCCGGGGCAGCCAGCGTTCGCGCTGGTCGGGGCTGCCGTAGTGGTCGATCATCCAGCCGACCATGTTGTGGATGGAGAGGTAGCCGGCGATGGCGGGGCAGCCGGAAGCGAGGGTCTCGAAGATCAGGACGCCGTCGGCGCGGGTGAGTCCGCTGCCGCCGGACTCCTCGCGCACGTAGACGCCGCCGAGTCCCAGGCCGGCGGCCTTGCGGAGCACGTCGAGGGGGAAGTGCTTGTCGCGGTCCCAGTCCAGGGCGTGTGGGGCGAGGTGGTCCTGGGTGAAGTCCAAGGTGGTTTCGACCAGGGCCAGTTGGTCCTCGGTGAGGTAGGTCGTGGTCACCGTGGTCACCTCATCACCGGGATCGTGAAGCTGGCGCCCTCCCTGATGCCGGCGGGCCAGCGGGAGGTGACGGTCTTGGTGCGGGTGTAGAAGCGGATGGCGTCCGGGCCGTGCTGGTTGAGGTCGCCGAAGCCCGAGCGCTTCCAGCCGCCGAAGGTGTAGTAGGAGACCGGGACCGGGATGGGGACGTTGACGCCGACCATGCCGGTGTTGACGCGTCGGGTGAAGTCGCGGGCGGTGTCGCCGTCGCGGGTGAAGAGGGCGACACCGTTGCCGTAGGGGTGTTCGCTGGGCAGGCGCAGCGCCTCTTCGTAGTCGGCGGCGCGCACGACGGACAGGACCGGGCCGAAGATCTCCTCCTGGTAGATCCGCATGTCCGGGGTGACGCGGTCGAAGAGTGACGGGCCGGCGAAGAAGCCGCCCTCGTGGCCGGGGAGGGTGAAGTCCCGTCCGTCGACGACGAGTTCGGCGCCCTCCTCGACGCCGAGGTCGACGTAGGAGCGCACCCGGTCGACGGCGTCCCGGCCGACCAGCGGACCGAAGTCGGCGTCCGGGTCGTCGCTGCGGCCGACGCGGAGTTGGGCGATGCGTTCCGTCAGTCGTGCGACCAGGGCGTCGGCGGTCTCTTCGCCGACGGGTACGGCGACCGAGACGGCCATGCAGCGTTCGCCGGCGGAGCCGTAACCGGCGCCGATGAGGGCGTCCACCGCCTGGTCGAGGTCGGCGTCGGGCATGACGATCAGGTGGTTCTTGGCGCCGCCGAAGCACTGGGCGCGCTTGCCGTGGGCGGCGGCGGTGGCGTAGACGTGGGCGGCGATCGGGGTGGAGCCGACGAAGCCGAGGGCTCCGACGCGGGGGTCGGTCAGCAGGGTGTCGACGGTTTCCTTGCCGCCGTTGACGACGTTGAGCACGCCGGGCGGCAGGCCCGCCTCCAGGAACAGTTCGGCGATCCGGTGCGGGACCGAGGGGGCGCGCTCGGAGGGCTTGAGGATGAAGGCGTTTCCGCAGGCCAGGGCGGGGGCTGCCTGCCAAAGGGGGATCATCGCGGGGAAGTTGAACGGGGTGATCCCGGCGGCCACGCCGATCGGTGAGCGCAGGGAGTGCACGTCGATGCCGGTGCCGGCGTTGTCGCTGAACTCGCCCTTGAGCAGGTGCGGGATACCGGCGGCGAACTCCACGACGTCCAGGCCGCGTTGGAGGTCGCCGTGGGCGTCGGGGATGGTCTTGCCGTGCTCGGAGGAGAGTAGGCGGGCCAGGGAGTCCTTGTCGCGATCGGCGAGTTGGAGGAAGCGCAGGAGGACCCGGGCCCGGCGCTGCGGGTTCCATTCGCCCCAGGCGCGTTGGGCCTCGGTGGCGTCGGCGATGGCGGCCTCGGTCTCGCTGCGGGTGGCGAGCGGGACGCGGGCCTGGACCTCGCCGGTGTTGGGGTCGTAGACGTCGCCGTGGGCCCCCGAGGTTCCCGGGGTGGGCTTGCCGCCGACGAAGTGGGTGAGTTCGCGGACGGGTTGGGGGGTGTGTGCACGGACCATGGTTGCCTGCTCTCGTCAGGTGGGATCCGGGGATGGCGCGCCGGTCCGCGGCACGCGCGCGGAGGCGGGCGGGCCGTGGGGACGCGGAATCGCGTATGGCGGAAGGACCGCTCAGACGGTGGGGGCCGCGGAGGCGGTCCTCCCTGCCCGTCCGGGCGGTTGACCAGGGTCGCGGGTGCGCACCAGTGCCATGCGTGTCTGCTCCATCCTCGTGGACAACACGGAACACCCCACGGCCGGTATCCTGACTTCCGGATCGGCGCGCGCCGTCCGCCTTCCCGACCGCTTACACGTCAGTGGCGTACTGCTCGACGGCGTGCTCCCCGGTAACAGTGGCGGGACCGTGCCGGATTCGCACCGGCTTCCCTGCACCGTGGGCTTCGCTCTCGAATATATAGTTGGACGTCCTAGTAAATCTACCCTTGACTGCACACCGGTCGCCTGCTTGGCCGCAGGCGGTACGAGGGCAGGCCCTCAGGGCAGCGCGACGATGTTCGGCTTGCCCTTCACCGGGTGGATGCTGACCTCCGTCCGCACGCCGTAGACGTCGGCGATCAACTCCTCGGTCAGTACGGCCTCCGGGGGGCCGTCGGCGAGCAGTCGGCCCTGGTCGAGGACGCAGACGCGGTCGCAGAAGGCCGCGGCGAGGTTGAGGTCGTGGACCGCGATGACGGCGGTGACGCCGAGCGCCCGGACCAGTCGCAGGGCGTCGAGCTGGTGGCGCAGGTCCAGGTGGTTGGTCGGCTCGTCGAGCACCATGACCGACGGTTGTTGGGCCAATGCCCGGGCGATCAGCACGCGTTGCTTCTCACCGCCGGAGAGCCGGTCGAAGCGTCGGTCGGCCAGTTCGGCGACGCCCAGGGATGCCAGCGCGGAGTCGACGGCCTCGGTGTCGTCCCGGCCGTCCGCCTGGAACGCCCGGCGGTAGGGGGCGCGCCCCATCGCCACCACGTCCCGGGTGGTCAGGCCGAAGTCGGAGGGCATCTCCTGGAGTACCGCGGCGAGCGTGCGGGCGACGTGGCGGGCCGGCAGGCTCCGGATGTCCGTGCCGTCGAGCAGGACGCGGCCGGAGCTCGGCCGCAGGGCCCGGTAACAGGTGCGCAGCAGGGTGGACTTGCCCGCTCCGTTCGGACCGACCAGGCCGACCACCTCGCCCGGTCCGGCCCGTAGCGAGACGCCGTCGACCAGGGTGCGGCCGGCCACCTCGACGGTCACCGACTCGATGCGCAGTTCGCTCATGCCGAAACCTCCCTTCGCTCGCCGTCGCACGCGCCAGGCGCGCACCTTCCCACGAGTCGCTCGCTGTGCTCGCTCATGCCAGACCCTTGCGGTACATCAGCCACAGGAAGGTGGGACCGCCGGCCAGGGCGGTGACGATGCCCACGGGGATCTCCTCGGGGCTGATCACCGTACGGGCGAGCAGGTCCGCACCGATCAGGAAGACCGCGCCGAGCAGCGCGGCGACGGGCAGGGCGCGGCGGTGGTTGGCGCCGACCAACAGCCGGGTGATGTGCGGCATCATCAGGCCGACGAAGCCGATCGCTCCGCTGACCGCCACCATGACCCCGGTCAGCAGGGCGCACAGGACGAAGAGCAGGGCCCGGAAGCGACCGACGTTCAACCCCAGTGCGGCGGCTGCCTCGTCACCGGCCAGCAGTACGTTGAGGTGCCTGGCGGTGCCCAACAGGGCGACGGTGCCGAGCAGTACGACGGCGGCCGGCAGCCACAGGGCGTCCCAGCCGGTGCCGCCCAGTCCGCCGAGCATCCACTGGAGCGCCGACTGGGCCTTCTGCGCCTGGTCGGAGGTGACGATCAGGAAGCTGGCGACGGCCGACAGGACCTGTCCGGTGGCGACGCCGGCGAGGATCAGGCGGACCGTGGTCATCCGTCCGCCGGCCCGCGCCAGGGCGTAGACGATCAGCAGGGCCGCCAGTCCGCCCAGGAACGCGGCGGCGGAGACCGAGTAGTGGCCGAAGACCGTGACGCCGCAGACGACCACCAGGACCGCGCCGACGCCGGCGCCCGAGGAGATGCCCAACAGGCCGGGATCGGCCAGTGGGTTGCGGACCAGTGCCTGGAGCGCCATGCCGCAGACCGACAGTCCGGCGCCCACCGTGGCGCCGAGCAGCACCCGGGGCATCCGGACGTCCATCACGATGGTCTCCCGTACCCGCGGCCAGTCGGCGTCGACCAGGGACGGCACGACCCGGTGGGCCAGGATGCGCCAGACCTCCCCGGGCGGCACCGCGACCGAGCCGAGCGCGACCGCGCAGGTGGCCGCCGCCAGCAGCAGGACGGCCAGGCCGGCCACCACCGCCCCGTACCGGAATCGGGTCACCGGAAGGAGTCCGGATGGAGCTGCCGGGCCAGTGTCTCGACGGCCGCCGGCACCCGCACGCCCAACACCGTCGAGCTCAACGGCAGTACGGCGAACCGCTGGTGACGGATGGCCGGCACGTCCTTCAGGGCGGGCTGGGAGAGCAGGAAGTCCTTCTTGGCGGAGACCGGGGTGTCACCGTAGTCGTAGAGCACGATGACCTCGGGGGCGCGCTGGGCGACCTGCTCGAAGGAGACGTTGCCGAAGGTCTTCTTGAGGTCGGCGAAGACGTTGCCGCCACCGGCCCGCTTGACCATGTCGTTGCCGATGCCGGCGCCGCCCGCGGTGAACGCGGTCTGTTCCCCGCTGTCGTAGACGAACGTCCTGACCGGTTGGGTGCCGGCCAGTCGGGACGCGACGCCGTCCAGGGTGCGGTGCTGGGAGGCGATCAGTTTCTCGGCCCGGTCCGGCACTCCGAAGATCCGGCCGATGGTGCGGATCTCGCGGTCGTCGGTCTCCTGGGTCACCGGTCCGCCGGGGCAGTTCTCGATGTTGAGGTAGGTGTCGATGCCGGCCTTGCCGAGCGTGGGCCGGCCGCGGCCCTGGGACTGGTCGAAGGCGCTGGCGAAACCGCCGTAGACGAAGTCCGGTTCGGCGGACAGCAGCGTCTCCTCGTCGGGGTACCGCTTGGCCAGCACCTTGATCCCGTCGTAGGCGGCCCGGTACTGCGGCAGCACGGTGTCGTCGCGGTAGGCGGTGCCGACCATGGATTTCTGGAGTCCCAACGCCAGCATGATCTCCGTGGCGTGCTGGTTGAGCGTCACCGACCGGGTCGGTGGGCGCTGGTAGGTGGTGGTGACGCCGCAGTTGTGCACGGTGTACGGAAAGCCCTTGGCGGCGGGCGCCGAGGAGGTCGGGCGGGTCTGGGAAGTGGCGGAGCCACAACCGGCCACCAGCAGCAGGCTGAGGGCCGCGGCCAGGCCGGGAAGCACGCGTATGCGCATGACGAAGGGGAGATCCTCTCACCGGAACCGGGCCGGAGTCGGGGTACGGCAGTGGGCCAGTCTCCTGACTCCCGGATCAACGCTCCCCTCGGCCTTCCCGCCTTGCGGCCGTGGCCTTTTGGTGAGGTTCGCTCCCCGGTCACAGTGGCGCGACCGCGCCGGATTTGCACCGGCTTCCTGGCATCCGCCGACATTCTAAGGGGTCGGTTTTCCTGGCGTGTGACAGGATGTCCGGCCATGGCTGCCTCCCCCGACACCGACCGCGCCCCGCGGATCCTGTCGCAACTCGCCGGCCTCGGCCGCTTCTTCGACGTCGGTACGGGTGCGGTTCCCTTCCAGGCCCGCCCCTGGGCCGAGTTGGCGACCGACCGCGTCGCGCTCGCCGACCGGGTCGACGGCGTCGCGCACCGCCTGGCCCCGGTGGAACGGCGGGTGGCGACCTCGGTGATGTTCCAGGGCCTGGCGGCCCGGGTCTGGTCCCCGCTGATCGGCTCCCACCTCTGCCACGACGCCCTGCTCGACCTCTCCCCCGACACGCTTGCCTGGCTCCCCGCGCCGGGCGGCGCGGTGCCGCTGCACTGCGCCCGGCCCGCCGTGCACCGCGACGCGACACCGGCCGCGGTGTACGCACGGGGCCTGCGCCTGCTGGAGCCGGTCGCGGACGGGCTGCGGGAGCTGCTGCCGATCTCCCCGCGGGTGCTGTGGGGCAACTCCGCGTCCACGGTGGCCGAGGCGCTCGGCGCCGTGACCGCGGCCCGTCCCGACCTGACGGAACGGGCCCGGGAGCTGGGCGCGGCACTCACCGAGCACGACCGACATGCGGGACTGGGCACCTGGATACCCGGTTCGCCGCGGCCCAACTTCGGCTATCGGCGCTTGAGTTGCTGCCTCTACCACCGCAAGTCCGGCGTTTCGCCATGCGGGGACTGCGTGCTGCGCGGCCGCGACCGGTGACTCCGGGGCCGTGGACCGCCGGCACCCGGCATCGATCATCGTCGAACGTCGATGACGGTAGTCCACCGCGTCTCCTGGACGAAACCTGACCGTCCGTTTGCCCTGCTTTTGAGTGCCGGCGCTACGTTGCAACGACGGGGCAGACCAGATTCGGGGGGAGCACGCGGTGGCACTGGAACTACCCGACGCGGTGGTGTCGTTTCTCGACTTCATCGGCGTCCACTGGCCCAACGTCAACGAGGACAAGGTCCGCGAGTTCGCCGAGCACGTGCGGGAGTTCAGCAACAACCTCCAGCAGAGCCACCAGGACGCCAGCTCGCTGGTGGAGCAGCTCTCCGAGGTCTATCAGGGCCAGTCCTACGAGGCCCTGATGTCCAAGTGGAGCCAGATGTCGTCCGGCCACATGCAGGAGCTGATCACGGCGTGCAACACCGTGGCGACCGCCCTGGACGCCGCGGCCGGCGTCATCGTGGGCATGAAGGTGGCGGCCATCGCCGAACTGGTGGCGCTGGCCATCTCGTTCGTCGCGGACCAGGCCGCCGCGGCCGTCACCTTCGGCATCGCCGAGGCGGCGGAGGCCGGCATCATCGCGGCGGCCCGCAAGGCGACGAGCTATCTGGAACAGCAGCTGGAGCAGTACGTCATCGGTGAGGTGATCGAGGCCGCCATCACTCCGCTCGTCGAGGTGGTCGGGAAGGCGGTGAGCGGGCTCGTCTACGAGGGCACCGCCAAGGCCCTCGGGGTGCCCGCCGGCGGAGGCGGGGCGGGCGGCAGCTTCTCCGTCCATCCCCACTGCACGCCCGCTCGGAGACGCTGGCCTCGCACGCCCAGACGGTCGCCTCGCACGCCGAGACCTTCACCAGCAAGGTGAGCGGTGTGAGCTTCGACTGACGCTCCGGACCCGGATCACCGGGGAGCGGCCGGGGCCGCTGCCCGCCCAGCGGTCGAGGCGACGCCTCGCCCGGGGTGCACTCGTGCGCGCTCGATAGGATCGGGGCGTTGGCACAAGCACTCTCAGGAGGCGTTTTCTCATGGCGAAGGTCACGTTGAAGGGCAACCCGGTTTCGGTCGGCGGCTCCCTCCCCCAGCCGGGCGACACCGCTCCGGCATTCACGCTGGTCGGCGCGGGCCTGGCGGACCGCTCCCTCAAGGACTTCGCCGGCAAGCGCAAGGTCCTCAGCATCTTCCCCAGCGTCGACACCCCCACGTGCGCGGCCTCCGTGCGCAAGTTCAACTCCGTGGCCAGTGAGCTCGCGGACACGGTCGTGCTGTGCATCTCCGCCGACCTGCCGTTCGCGCAGGCGCGGTTCTGCGGGTCGGAGGATCTGGAGAACGTCCACAACCTGTCCGCCTTCCGCAGCCGGGAGTTCCTCACCGAGTACGGCGTCGCGATCGAGGACGGCCCGCTGGCCGGCCTGGCGGCCCGTGCCGTGATCGTGCTGGATGCCGACGACAAGGTCGTGCACGCACAGCTCGTTTCGGAGATCTCCGAGGAGCCGGAGTACGACGCCGCCCTCGCCGCGCTGAAGTAGGCGCGCCTCCGGGCCGAGCCCGGAGCAGGGCAATGATGCCGGCCCGCCGTCCGTTTCCGCCCGGGGACGGACGGCGGGCCGACGCATGCCATCAGTGCGCCGGGTCGGACGCGGCGCCCTGCACCAGCGCCCTGAGCACGTCCTCCGAGCGGCTCCCCTCCTGCGCGGTGACCAGGACCAGTGACTGGTCGGGCGTGCGGGCGAGCACGAGGATCTGCTGGGTGACCGTGAGCTCGCCCGCCTGCGGATGGCGCAGCCGATACGCCTCCGCTTCGCACGGCCGGATCCGGTGGTCGCCCCAGAGCGCGGCGAACTCCGCGGACTGCACGGACAGTTCGCCGACCAGCGCGGCCAACAGCACGTCCTCGGGATGGCGTCCCGCAACCTGCCGCAGATGCCCGACGACCGCCCGTGCCTTGCGTGCCCAGTCCGCGTAGAGGTGCCTGGTGTGCGGGTCGAGGAAGGCCATGCGGGCCAGGTTCGGCCGGTCGGCGGGGCGGTCGGGCGCGGTGGGGTCGAGGTGACCCGCGAGGAGGGCACGGGCCGGGGCGTTCCAGGCCAACACATCGGTACGGCGGCCCAGGACCAGCGCCGGGGTGGGCCCGACCGACCGCAACAGGTCGCGGGTCAGGGCGTCGACGCGTTCCGCGGGAGGGCGGCCGAGGGACCGTGGGCGCCGGACGGCGAGCTCCCGCAGGTGGGTCCGCTCGTGCTCGTCCAACCGTAGGGCGCCGGCGAGCGCCGCCAGCACGCCGTCGGAGGCGCGGACCGGCTGGTCCTGTTCGAGGCGGGTGTAGTACGAGACGCTCACACCCGCCAACTGCGCGACCTCCTCGCGCCGCAGCCCCACCACCCGCCGCACGCCGGGCGACGCCGGCAAGCCCACGTCGTCGGGCCGCAGCCGCGCCCGTCGGGCCCGTAGGAACGCGCCAAGTTGGAGGGAATCCGCCATGTCCCGAGTATGCCCGCCGCCCCGTCCGTCAGCCTGCCCCTGCCGTGCATAGGCACAACCCGGGACTGGTCTCCACCGCCCTCCGACGCCAGGTTGGAGGCAGCCGCACAGCACCAGGCATCCGGAGCGCCGGACAACAGGGACACCGGACAACAGTGGTGCCAGGCACCCGCAACATCGGCAACAGGACGGGATCAGCCATGCAGGACATCGTGCTCGGGGACGTCTCGATCACCCGGATCGTCGAGTACTACGGATCGGTCGAGTTGGCCCCGGCGACCTTCTTCCCCGAGGCGCCGGAGCGTGCCTGGCACGAGCACCGCGGCTGGCTGGCACCGGACTTCGTCGACCCCGACGCGAACGTCTGCGTCAGTGCGATCCAGACCTGGCTGCTGCGCAGCGAGGGCCGCACGATCCTGGTCGACACCGGCGTCGGCAACCACAAGGAACGCCCGTACTCGCCGGTCTGGAGCCGTCTCGACACCGACTTCCTCGGCGAACTGGCCCGGGCCGGCGTCCGACCGGAGGACGTCGACCTCGTCATCAACACCCATCTCCACGTCGACCACGTCGGCTGGAACACCCGGCTCGACGCACCGGCTCCAGCACCCTCACCTCCACCCTCCTGGGCACCCTGCGCAACGACGCCCGCACACGCGGCGAATTCCTCGCCCTGGCCGGCCTCACCTGACAACTCCCCGCGCCCCTCGACAAGGCTGGCCGCCCCAGCCGTCACCTCAGACCTGGCGGACATAGGACGCGAGGCGATCGGCGAACGCGCTGCCGAGGTCGCGCAGTTCATCGGGGCGCTCGATGGCGAACGGCCGGTCGAGTGCGGCGAGCACCGGAGGCAACCAGTCGAGCCGCTCGGCCCGTAGCTCGACGCGCCACCAGCGCTCCGTGGCCCGGTCCTGGCCCGCCGCGGACCCGCGCTCCTCCAAGCGCGCGACGCTGGCGGGAAGTTGGGCGCGGATCTGCTCAACTGTCCCGTGGATCCGCAGGGTCACCTCATGCTGGTACTCAGCCGTGGCGAACCCCGACACCACACGCTGTGCCGGACCGGGACCCGCGGGTGCTTCGAAGGAGCCGGGCAGGGTCCTGGCGTCCGCGATGCGGTCGAGCCGGAGGGTTCGGTCCTCGTCGAGCTGGGCGTCCTTGCCCGTGACGTACCACCGGCCCGAATGGGCGACGATCCCGTAAGCGTGCAGCGTGCGTGCGCTGTGCCGTCCGTCGCGGTCGGTGTAGCGGACGGAGACCGGTCGGTGGTGGCGCACCGCATCGGCGAGGGTGAGCAGGACCCCGGTGTCCGGGGTGTCGAACTCGCCGGGTTGATCCGTGAAGGCGAGGGTCTCCAGGAGCGTGTCGAGGCGACGGGCGATGTGCTTGGGCAGCACTCGCCGGATCTTCGCCGCCGCCGTCTCGTTGGCCGTGCGTTCCGTCGTCGTCAACCCAACTCGGCGACCGGCGATCAGGCCGAGCAGTACGGCCAGCGCCTCGTCGTCGCTGAGCATGAGCGGAGGCAAACGGTATCCGGGCGCGAGCCGGTACCCGCCGTAGCGGCCGCGCACCGACTCCACGGGCACGTCGAGGTCGATCAGTTGGTCCACATACCGCCGCACGGTGCGCCCTTCGACGCCGAGCCGGTCGGCGAGTTCGGCCACAGTCCGGACTCCTCCGGACTGCAGCAGCTCCAGGAGCGTCAGCACGCGGCCGGTGGGTCGAGGCATGCGCACAACATAACGCGAATACAGGACCGATTCTGTCCACTATTGCTCCTAGCCTGCGCAGTACACGCCCCCAGCACAGCCAAGGAGATCCCATGGACTTCGTCTCGATCCGCATCATCACCAGCGACATAGCGCGCCTCGTCGAGTTCTACGAGCGAGCCACCGGGACGCCGGCGACGTGGGCGACCGAAGACTTCGCCGAACTCAGGACCGCGGGCGCAACCCTCGCGATCGCCAGCACCCGCACTGTCCCGCTGTTCGCCCCGGGCTCCGCCCGCCCGGCGGCCAACCACAGCGTGATCACCGAGTTCCTCGTCGACGACGTGGACCGCGTCCACCAGAACCTGTCCGGCTTCGTCACCGACTTCGTCACCGCGCCCACCACGATGCCGTGGGGCAACCGGTCGCTGCTGTTCCGCGACCCCGACGGCAACCTCGTCAACTTCTTCACGCCCATCACCCCAGCGGCCATCCAGAAGTTCGCACGCTGACGCCCGCACGCGGCCACCCACGCGGGAGCCATGAGATTCCAGGGCTCCCGCTCGACACGCGCCACAAGTCACAGCACGGTGGCTCGGCCGCGGCGGACGGCTGATCGCCCCCGCAGCGGCCACTTACGGCAGCGGCAGGCAACCCGTAAGTGGCGAACAAGGGCGGCGGGGGCGATAGCCGGACGTTGAACGCGGCCTTCCACAACTCAGCCGCGTGATGACACCGCGTCGCGGTTCAGTACTGCTCGGTCTCGGTGAAGCCCGTGTCGTTGCCCGCGTCGAAGGCGTCGGCCGCGGCGCTCGGGTCGAACCCGGGTGGGCTGTCCCTGAACGTCAGGCCCATGGCGGCGAGTTTCGCCTTGACCTCGTCGATCGACTTCGCACCGAAGTTGCGAACGTCGAGCAGGTCGGCCTCGCTCCGTGCGATGAGTTCGCCCACGGAGTGGATGCCCTCGCGCTTGAGGCAGTTGTAGGAGCGGACGGTGAGCTCCAACTCCTCGATCGGCACTGCCAGATCGGCCGCCTGCGCGGCGTCCGTCGGGGACGGGCCCATGTCGATGCCCTCGGCGTCGATGTTCAGCTCGCGGGCGAGGCCGAACAGCTCCACCAGGGTCTTACCG
>NZ_JBIVXW010000025.1:0-122422 GCF_044769405.1 Streptomyces sp. NPDC090442 | reverse complement strand
GACCTGCCCAACCACGGAGGTGCCCCGCGCGTTCTCCCCTGCGTCAACCTCATAGCCACACCCAACCCTCCAGAGCTACAGATGGAAAAGGCTCCTGGTCAGCAGTCTGTCGCGCACCGTCGGCCACTCGTCGGCGAGCAGGCTGTAGTACAGCGAGTCCCGACGCGTACCGTCCTGGCGGACCATGTGGCTGCGCAGCGTTCCTTCGTAGGTCAGGCCCAGTCGCGACAGGGCGTTCTGGGACCTCTCGTTGAGGTTGTCGGTGCGCAGGGCGACTCGGGTAAGCCCCAGGTCGTCGAATGCGTGGCCGAAGAGCAAGAGCTTGGACTCGGCGTTGTAGGGGCCTCCCCAACAAGAGCGATCGAACCAGGTCGCACCGATCTCGGCGCGGCCCTGGGCCAGGTCGAGCTCGTACAGACTGGTCGAGCCGATCACGGCCCCGTCGGTCAGGCGTTGGACCGCGAAGCACCGCCGCGTCGGATCCGTCAGCATCCGGTCGAGCATCGCGCGCATCTGTGGCAGGGATTCCGGGCGCGGTCGCGGCATCCACCGCCAGACCTCCGGATGAGACGCGGAAGGAAACAGCGCCTCCGCGTGGTCAACGGACAGCGGGGTGAGACGGGCGATGCGACCGGTGAGGGAGCCGTTACTCATCACGCCACGGTAGAGGAGTGAGACGCCCGAGGGGTGACCGATGGCCTCGCCGCCTTGCCCATAGGGCAGTTGGGAGTGGGGACCGCTCCGTCCGGTCCCAACCGATCCTGGCGAACCAGCACTTGGAGAACACGGTGCCCGCCCGGACGCCGAGCGCTACCCGCACCTACGCGCGTACCGATGCGCGACCCGCGCCCGGCCCTTGCGAAACGGTCGAGCCCGGCCAGCTCGGCACCGCCACCGCGAGCCGGGCCAAGGACCTGTCGTTCGTGAGCGGTGAGCTGAGGCGGCGTCATGCCACCGGGAAATACGGGTGGATGATCGATCCCGAGCGCATGGGCATGGCGGGGCACTCCATCGGCGGCGACAGCACCGCGCGCGCCTTGGCTTCCGACGACCGGGTGCGGGGCGGGCATGAATACGGACGGCACGTTCCATGTGCCCATCCCGGCCGCCGGGCTTCGGGGCAGGCCCTTCATGTTCCTGGGCAACACCGCTCGCCGACCCGCTCGGGACAAGACCACGCGGAGCTATGTCGGCGCCTTCTTCGACCGGCGTCTGCGCGGGATCCGGGAACCGTTGCTCGACGGCCCCTCAAAGGCCAACCCGATGCAGTCCCTCGGCAGGTCCCAGGGGGCGCCGCTGGCCCTCTTGGCGTTGGCGACGAATTCGTTACTCCTGCTGCGCCCCGTACTCCTGGCATGGTCTTCCTCCTTGTTCGGACGGTTGCGTTCCGGCGCGTTCGGCGCGTTCGGCGCGTTCCGGCATCGGTGCCGACAGCGATGCCGGCTCGCCGCGGGGCCGGGTGGCTCTCCCCCCGTGGCAGAGCCACCCGGCCGGTCTGGCGGGGTCAGTTCAGGGACGTCAACGGGACGGAGAACAGGACCCGTTCAGGGATGGCGGGCGGGTGCCACTTCGCGTCGGCGGCGGCCGCCCATTCGGTCAGCGACCAGAGCTGGCCGGTGCGGTCGGCGAGGGCCATGCCCTCGGAGTGCTGTGCCCAGCACGCCTGCGGGCGGTCGGAGCCGCAGTCGTGGGCGGAGGTCGCGCCGCGGGTGGTCAGTCGCCACATGATGCCGTGTTGGCCGCGGCCACCGCGGGCGTCGGCGGCGTACCACACGCCCTGGTGCGAGACGGCGCCCTGGAGGCCGACCGCGGCGGTGCGGTACGCCTCGGTCGCCGGGGCGTGGCCCTTGCCGTCCGTGGCGAGGGGCGCGGCGCTGTCGGGGGCGGCGAGGCGGTAGCGGAAGAGTCGGGCCGGCTGGCTGCCGCCCGAGGAGAACCACTCGTTGGCGACGATGCTGGGCGCGCCGGCGCTGCGGTCCAGGGAGACCGAGGCGAAGCAGGGCGTGCCGTGACCGGCGGAGGAGTCGCAGGCGGAGGTGAGGCTGTACGAGCCGATGGCGGGCATGACGTACTGGAGGCCGTGTGCCGCGTAGCCGCCGGAGACCTTGCCGATCGCCGAGCTGCGCACGGTGGCCCGCAGGAGGTGCTTCATCGAGAACACATACAGGGCGTTGCGGTGGGCGTCGCCGTTGGCGGCGGTGACGATCAGCTTGTCCCCGTACCAGGCCATGCCGCCCAGGTGGGAGCCGAGCTTGGCGAAGTTGTGGCCGCCGTCGGTGGGGACGGCCAGCAGCGCCCAACGGTAGCTGAGGGCCTCGGGGTTGTTCGCGTTGACGAAGGCCACGCGGGCCAGTCCGTCGTCCCGCGCGGGTCCCTTGGCGGCGTTGTGCGTCCAGCCGGACAGGATCACCTTGTCCGGGCCCCAGGTGCCGTTGTCGGTCGCGCCTTCGGAGGTGGTGACCGACTGCGGTAGCCAGTCCTGGGTGGTGGCGTCGCCGTGGTCCCAGCAGTACGCGGCCGCGGCCTTGGGCGCCAGGGGCAGCGCGGCGGACTCCGTGTGTGCGCAGTCCGCCGCGTTGCGCATGCGGTGGTTGGCGCTGTTCAGGACGGAGTGCACGCTCGCGTGCGCCAGCAGTCCGTCCAGCGTCGACAGCGTGTGCGGGCTCACCCGGTGCTCGGTGAGCGTCAGTTTGGCGCGCTCGGCCGCGGAGGTCAGCGGGAGCAGCGGGCCCGGATTGCCGCCGGGTGCGTGCGGTGCGGCCTGGGTGCCGGTGGCCGGCAGCAGCGCGGCGCCGAGCGCCAGCAGTGCCGTCGCGGCGCACCGTGGGGCTCGTGTCATGTGCGTATCCGATCTCCTGGTGCGGTGGTGAGGTGTCGGGCGGGGCCGGGCCGGGTGTGCGGCCCGGCCCCGCGCCGTGGCGCGGTCAGCGGATCGGGGCCCAGCTGCAGTCCTCGATCTTGGCGCCCTGGTAGCTGCACACCTTGATGTTGATGTGGCCGGCCGGCGACTGCGGCAGGCGGCCCCAGCCGCAGTGGCCGCTGGCGCTGGGGTCGTTCACCTTCAGCAGGACGGTGCCGTTGCCGGGGTCACCGTGCGTGGGCCGGTAGATGTAGCCGCGCGTCCCCCAGCCGTCGGCCTTGTCGTCGCAGACGCCGATCTCGTGCTTGGCCTCGAACCACTTGGCGTGGCCGGAGTTGTCGCGGGTGTAGACGGTGAGGTCGTTGGCCGTCGCCGTCTGGGCCATCCCCACAAGGCCCATCCCCGCCAGTACGAGCGCCGCCGGAACCTTGTACTTCGCGAATGTCATGGTCGCCCCCTTGTTCGGACCGGACCCGGGATCGGGCCGGTTGTCCGTGGTGTCGGTTCGGTCTTCCTGGACGGTCGGCGCGGTGGATCTGCCGCGGGCCGATCGCTGACATCGACCTTGGGGCGGCCGGGTATTGTCCGAAAGCCCTGCTCGCACAGGACAGACAAGTCGTTCAATGGAGCGGGGGGAACGAGCAGGCGATCGGGGGAGGTTGCGGTGACGGGTGCGCAAGGGGGCCGGCTGGGAAGGCCGGAGCGGCCGGTCGATCCGACCGCGGGTCCCGTCCAGCGGCTGGCGTGGGAGCTGCGGCAGTTGCGGCGGGAGGCCGGGACGCCCAGCTACCGGGTGCTGGCCAGGCGGGCGCACTTCGCGGCGAGCACCCTGGCGGAGGCGGCCAAGGGCGAGCGGCTGCCGTCGTTACCGGTCGCGGTGGCGTACGCGCGGGCCTGCGGGGGCGACGCCGCTCAGTGGGAGACCCGGTGGCGGGCCGCGGCCGCGGAGTTGGACGCCGAGGGGGATCCGGACGCGGACGGGGAGGGGGCCCGCTGCCCGTATCCGGGGCTGGCCGCGCTGACGGCGACGGACGCCGAGGTGTTCTTCGGTCGTTCGGAGCTGGTGAAGGAGGTGCTGCTGCGGGCGGAGAGCGAGCCGTTGGTGGCCGTGGTGGGGGCGTCGGGCTGCGGCAAGTCCTCGGTGCTGCGCGCCGGGTTGCTGCCGGAGCCGGTCGACGGCCGTCATGCGCTGGTGCTGGTGCCCGGCGCCGGGCCGCTGTCGGCGCTGGCCACCGCCGTGGCGCGGCTGACCGGCGGCGAGGCGGAGCGGCTCGGTCGCCAACTGGCCGCCGACCCGGCGGCGTCGGCGCTGGCGCTCGGCACCTGGCTGGCCGGGCGGCCGGAGGACGAGCACGTCCTGGTGGTGATCGACCAGTTCGAGGAGACCTTCACGCTGTGCGCGGACGAGGGCGAGCGGCACGCGTTCCTGGCGGCGGTGGCCGAGTTGTGCCGCGCGAGCACCCCCCACATCCGCACGGTGATCGCGGTCCGCACCGACTTCCTCGCCCACTGCTGCGCCCATGAGGCGCTGATGTCCGTTCTGCGCACCGGCGCCCGGCTCCTCGTCGGCCCGCCCACGCGCGGCGAGTTGCGGGACATCATCGCCCAGCCCGCCGCCGCTGCCGGGGCGAGCGTGGAGCCCGGCCTCGTCGAGGCGGTGCTGGCCGACGCCGGGGGTCAGCCCGGCGCACTGCCGTTGGTCGCGCACGCCATGCGCGAGGTGTGGCGGCGCCACGAAGGAGTCACCTTACGGCTGGCCGACTACCGGGCGAGCGGCGGTATCCGCGGCGCCATCGCGCAGACCGCGGAGCAGTTGTACGCCACCGTGCCGGCCCGTCAACAGGACGCCCTGCGCGCGCTGTTCGTCCGGCTCACCGCCCTGGGCGAGGGCACCGAGGACACCCGGCGCCGGGTGCAGCGGGCCGAACTCGACGGGCTGGCCGAGCCCGCCGTCCTGGACGCGCTGCTGCACCGGCTCGCCGCCGCCCGCCTGATCGTGCTGGCCGACGACACCGTCGAGGTCGCCCACGAGGCCGTCATCCGCGCCTGGCCCCGGTTGCAGGGCTGGCTCACCCGCGACCGCGACGCGCTGCGGACCCACCGACAGCTCACCACGGCCGCCCACACCTGGCAGGATTTCGGCCGCGACAAAGGGGCGTTGTACCGCGGCAGCCAGTTGAGCACGGCCCGCGCCTGGGCCGAGGGCGAGCCGGCGGCGCTGAACGACCTGGAGGGCGCGTTCCTGGCGGCCAGCATCGCCGCGGACCGGCGCCGGGTGCGCGGCACCCGCGGCGTGATCGCCACACTCAGCCTGCTGCTGGTCCTCGCCCTGGTCTCCACCACCGTGGCCCTCTGGCAGCGCAGCGCCGCCGAGACCCAGCGGAGCATCGCAATCTCCCGCGAACTGGCGGCGCGTGCCGACAACTTGGCCGTGCAGCGCCCCGAGGCCGCGATGATCGTGGCTCTCCAGGGATACCGGCAGGCCCGTACGGCCGAAGCGCGCAGCAGCCTGCTCAGCGCCTACGCCCGCTACTACACCAACCAACTCACCGGCCACACCGGTGCCGTCGACGCGGTGGCCTTCTCCCCCGACGGGCACACCCTCGCCACCGCCAGCAGCGACCGCACCATCCGCCTCTGGGACACCACCTCCCACAAGGCGACTGCCACCCTCACCGGCCACACCGACGCGGCGATCGGCGTCGCCTTCTCCCCCGACGGCCGCACCCTCGCCACCGCCGGCAACGACCACACCGCACGCCTGTGGGACGCGGCCACGCACCGGGAGACCGCCACCCTCACCGGCCACAGCGGCAAAGTGGAGGGCGTGGCGTTCGCACCGGACGGCCGGACGCTGGTCACCGCCGGCAACGACCACACCGTCCGGCTGTGGGACGCGGCCGCGCACGCCGCGACCGGCGTCCTGACCACCGACTCGACCGTTTTCGCCGTGGCGTTCGCCCCCGACGGCCACACGGTCGCCGGCGCGGAGACCGACGACAAGGCACACCTGTGGGACGTGCGCGACCGACGGCAGACCGGTGTCCTCAACGGCCGTGCGGGGGTGGTGGCGACGACCGCGTTCGTCTCCACGGGCCGGCAGCGGGCCACGTTCGACCACGGTGACGCGGTGGCGCAGTGGACGCGCGGCGGCCGCCCCGCCCTCACGCCCGGCACGGATGCCGCGCAGGTGGTGGCGACCACGCCCGACGGCCGTGCCCTGGCCGCCGTCGACCCCGACCGCACCGTCCGCGTCTGGGACCTCACCACCGGAAAACCGACCGCCGTACTACCCCAACCCACCGACGGGGTCCGCGCGTTGGCACTCAGCGCGAACGCCCGCACGACGGCCTCCGTCGGCACGGACGACACCGCCCGCCTCTGGGACACGACCACCCACCGGCTCACGGCGACGCTCACCGGCGTCCCCGGCCCGGTCAGCGCCCTGGCGCTCAGCGCGGACGGCCGCCTGTTGGCCACCGCCGGCTCCGACGGCACGGCCCGCCTCTGGGACGTGCCCGCCCGGCGCCAACTGGCCACCCTCACCGGCCACACCAACACCGTCAACGCCCTCGCCTTCAGCCCCGACGACCGGACGTTGGCCACCGCCTCCACCGACCACACCGCACGCCTGTGGGACGTGCCCTCCGGCCACCCCGAGGGCACCCTCACCGGCCACACCAACTCCGTCTACGGCCTGGCCTTCAGCCCCGACGGACGCACCCTGGTGACCACCGCCGCCGACCACACCGCGCGCCTGTGGGACGTGCGCTCCCAACGCCCCACCGGCGTCCTGACCGGCTCGACGACCCCCCTCGTGGGCGCCTGGTTCTCCCCCGACGGCCACACCCTGGCCACCGTCAACAGCGACCGCTCCGCCCACCTTTGGGACATCGACGCCACCGACGTCGCCCGCCGCACCTGCACCGTCATCGACACCCAACGCTGGTCCCGCCTCCTCCCGGACCTGCCGGCGGCCGGGGTATGCCGGTAGAACTCCTGGCGGCCGGCGCCTCCCCCGACGCCGAGAGCGCCGGCCTGGGCGCAGAGGGCACGCCGCTGTGCGCGGCCGCATGCTGGGGCCACACCGAGACGGTACGCACACTGCTGGCCCACGGCGCCGACCCCGACCTGCGGGAAGACCACGGCACCGGCCGATCCCCCATGTCCTGGGCGAACGACGGCCCGTACGGACCACACCACGAAACCGCCGCCCTGCTGACCGCGGCGGGCGCCGGCACCACTACGGAAAACCTCGGGGCCGGGGAAGTGCCTTGACCGACCAGGAGTGCCGGGTCCTGGCAGTCCTACGTTTCCTTGAGGGTGAGGCCGCCCGTTCGCCGCTACGCGCCCACTCCCAGGAAGCGCAACACGGCGAGCACCCGTCGGTGGTCGCCGTCGGCCTTGGGCAGGTCCAGCTTGGCCAGGATGCTGTTGATGTGCTTGGCCACCGCGCTCTCGCTGACCACCAGTTGGGCGGCGATCCCGGCGTTGGAGCGGCCTTCGGCCATCAGTGCCAGCACCTCGCGCTCGCGCTCGGTCAGCCGTTCCATCGGGTCGCTCGGGCGTCGTACCAGCAACTGCGCGACCACCTGCGGGTCCAGGGCCGTGCCGCCGGTCGCGACGCGGCGGAGCGCCTCGATGAACTCCTCGACGTCGGCGACCCGTTGCTTGAGGAGGTAGCCGATGCCGCTGGTGTGGGCCGCGAGCAGTTCGGCCGCGTAGCGCTCCTCGACGTACTGTGACAGCAGCAACACGGCGGTTTCCGGGCGCTGTTGACGGATGACCAGGGCCGCCCGCACGCCCTCGTCGGTGAAGCCGGGCGGCATGCGGACGTCCACGACGGCGATGTCCGGGCGGTGCTCCTCCACCGCCCGCAACAGCCCGTCCGCGTCGCCGGCCTCGGCGACCACCTCGAACCCGGCCGTCTCCAGGACCTTGACCAGTCCGATCCGGAGCAGAACGGAATCCTCGGCTATCACAGCGCGCTGGGCAGCGTGCACGGCAACTCCACGGTGATGACGGTCGGGCCCCCTGGGGGGCTGTCGATGGCGAGGGTGCCGTCCACCGAGGCCACGCGCCGCGCGAGCCCGGTCAGGCCGGTCCCTCCGGAGGGGTCGGCCCCTCCTCCACCATCATCGGCGACGCGCACCCGCAAGGTCCCACCGGCCCGTTCCGCCACCACCTCGGCGTGACGGGCCCGGGCGTGCTTGGCGACGTTGGTCAACGCCTCGGAGACGACGAAGTACGCCACCGCCTCCACCGCCGGCGCGGCGCGCTCGGCGACGTCCACGCTGACACGGACGGGCAGGGGTGCGCGGGCGGCGATGCCGGAGAGCGCGGCGTCCAGGCCGCGGTCGTCCAGGACGTGCGGGTGCAGTCCGCGCACCAGGTGGTTGAGCTCGTCCAGGGCCTCCTTCGCCGCGCGGTGGGCCTCGTCGATGACGGCACGGGCCTCGGGCGGCAGATCGGTGAGGGTGGTCCGGGCCAGGCCCAGGTTGACCGCCATCGACACCAGCCGCTGTTGGGCGCCGTCGTGCAAGTCGCGCTCGATGCGCCGGCGCTCGGCGTCCGCGGCGGCCAGCGCCTCGGCCCGCCGCTCGGCCAGGTCCGCCACCCGCCGTGCCAACTCCTCGGCCCGGCTGGGCCCGAGCAGCCGCACGGCACTGACCGACTCCAGGCGGATCACGGCGCCGGTCAGCGACGGCAGCCAGGGCAGTACGGCCAGTCCGGCGACGGCGAAGAGCCAGCCGTCGACGTCCGCCCAGCGAGTGAAGGCCCAGTCCCGCGGCAGCACCCAGTACCAGGCGTAGAAGGAGATGCCGCCGATGCTGCCCAGCCACAGGGCGAGCAGCACGGCCTCCACGAGGCCCAACACCGGGCCGGCGAGCTGGTGGTAGCCGAGCTGGCGCCAGTACGCGCTGGTGCCCAGTCGGTGCCTGGCGCGCTCCAGTTCGTTGCGTCCCTGTACGGGCGCGGTGCGGGGGATCTCGGTGTCCGCGTACGCGGCGAAGCGGCGGCGCTGGAGCCAGGTGACGCCCGTGGTGGCCGCGGCGGCGAAGACCAACGGGACCAGGGCCCCGCGGGGGGCGAAGACGGCGGTGAGGCTGAACCACACCCACAACAAGAAGGCGGCACTGTGCAACAGGATGCCCGTGCACAGGAAGGCGAGCTGCGTTCGTATGCGGGCCAGGCGGCGCGGCCGCCCGTCGGATCGGTTCATGACTACGACGGTAAACGCCCAGCTCAGCGGCGACCATCACGCCAACTGCCGCGGTACGGGTGTAGCTAGCACCACCCCGAGTCGGACAGCCACGCTACTGACCGTGGCCGGCGCGGAACCCAGTCTTGTGGAGGAGCCCGACGGTCGGGCCCCTCAGCCAGGAAGGCGTCTTTCCCACCATGGCCCTCGTAGCCCTCATCTCCCCCGCCGACAGCGGCAGTTGCACGGTCGACTCCGCCGGGCACGACGGGCCCGAGCACCTCGACCCCGCGCGCCGTCGGCGGGCCCGCCGCTGGCAGGGCCGCATACTCACGGCCGCCGGCCTCACCCTCCTGCCCTGGCTCGGCTACCTCGCCGGCAGCCTGCCGCCCGCCCAGGCAGCCCCCTGGATCGCCCTCGACGCCCTGGAGGCCGCCGCCCTCCTCACCGCCGGAACCCGCCTGATCCGCGCCGACCCCCGCCACACCGCCCCCGCCACCGTCGCGGCAGTGCTCCTCCTCGCCGACGTCTATCTCGACCTGTCCACCGCGGCCCCCGGCCCGGCGCTCGCCACCGCCGCCCTCATGGCCGCCGCGACCGAACTGCCCTTGACCGCCCTGTGCGCCTGGCTCGCCACCCAACCGAGCGGGGGCGCGGGTACCCGGGACGCCCGGTCGTCGTAGGGCAATGCGACCCGTTCGGCGAACGTTCGTTACCGGCATCCGAGGGGTGTCGGGTCGGCCGGCATCGGATCGCCAGACAGTCGACCACCGGGCCGGACATCGCCGGGCAACCAGAGCAGTAGGACGCAAGCCGACCGCAATGCCCCTGCCGGGCTTGGACTTGCCGGTGATCTTGAGGTTTTCGAAGCGGTTGTCGTTGTCGGCCCTCGCGTTCCCCTGGGTGTCCGGCTGCGCGTCCGGCCGGGCATTCCGACACCGCGTCAGGGGCGGAGTTGCCCGGTGACGCGGTGGCCTCGGCGGCGACGGCCGGGGAGGAGAGCAGTAGGGCAGGCGCGATTGCCGTAGCCGCGACAACGGATGAAGTACGGGGACAGCTTCACGCGTACCCCGCTTTCCCGCGCGTGAAGCAGCAAACAGCCCGCAAAGCATGGAGGGGTCGAGGGATTCCCAGTCAGGGGGCGCCTGAGTGGGGAAGCATCGCCGGCCGGGCATCGCCCCCATGCCGTCAAATACCGGCAGGGAACGTCAAGTTCACGAGTCGCGTGGGGACGGAACGGGTGTGAGCATGGGGCACACGGCGCCCGGCGTCGCCGACCGGAACGACCCGCCACCGGCGTTAGCGAGGCGTTAGCCGGACAACGGTGGATCACCAGCGGCGGCCGGCAATCTGGTTCTCACGTACCCGCCACACCACTCCGAGAAAACGGGGAAAGCGCATGCCGCACCGCACCACGCTCCACCACGCCCGCAAGGCCGCCGCCGCCGCGGTGATCGCCATCGCAGCGTTCGGCCTCACCGCCTGCCAGGGCACCAGCGGCAACGGCAACGCCTCGTCTGCGCCTTCCTCGTCCTCGTCCTCGCCCAGCGCCTCCGCGGACACCCCGCAGGCCCCCGCTTCCACGGCGAGGACGAACCATGGCTCCGCCAAGACCGCGTCGTCGGACATGCACAAGAAGAGCGGCAAGAAGAGCGGGACGAAGTGCACGGACCGGATCAACTACGTGGGCGACCCGCGGTCCAACGCCGAGATCAACAGCATCGGCGAGAACACGGGCCACTGCCCCGCTCCGGAGAAGAGCGCCAAGCCGGCGGGCACCCCCAAGAAGCCCGGAGTGAGTTGCACGAACCAGGTCAACTACGCGGGCGACTCACGGTCCAACGCCGACATCAACGCCATCGGCGAGAAGACCGGTTACTGCCCGCCCGTCCAACGCTAGGGGGCTTCTGCAGTGGGTCGGCTGTCGCGGTATGTGCGTGCTCGCCGCGGTTGACCGAACCCACCACCTGGCCCGCTAGCGCCAATTGGCGGACCAGTGGAGCGAGTTGCGAACGGGAGTGGCGGCGGGCCGGACCAGTCACCGCAACTCCGGCCCGCCGCCGCCCGGTTCAGGAGAAGGACGCGTAGTCCAGCCAGGCGTCGAACACCGAACGGTCGCCCAGCACCTCGATTCCGGTGTCGTCCACGGACCGCCGGCGATACAGGGCCAGCAACAGCTCGGTGAGCGGGCCGCGCAGGGCGACCGCGGCCTTCTCGTGGGCGCGGCGATGGGCCAGCCGGTCGCCCGTCAGGTCCAGGATCCACTCGGCGTGCAGGCCGGTCGGGGAATCGGTGGCGTGCAGATGGATCGTCCGGCCGGGGCCGAACACGCCGTCGGCGTGCTCCGCCCAGCGCCCGGCCGCCTCCGGCAGGGCGCACAACTGGAGCCATTCGTCCAGGCAGTCGGCGGCGAGCTCCGGCGGGACCACGTAGTCGGCGCCGGCCGCGAGCGCGGCGTCGGCGCGGTGGATCACCGTCTCGTGGGCCATCCGACGGGCCCAGAACCCGGCCCGGTGATCCGGGGACCAGGACCAGACGGCAGCGTCCGGGCCGGCCTCGCGAAGCGCCGCCACGGCGCGCTCCGCACCCTCGACCAGCCAGGCATCGAGTGCCTCGGGACTGTCGTCGTCCGGCCCGGCAGCGCCAGGCACGTCGGCCGGGGAGATCAGGTCGGTGGCGCGGGTCGCGACCAGTTCCCCGGCCCAGCGGTGCGCTCCGCCGACGTGTCGGGCGAGCTCGGCCAGGGTCCAGTCGGGACAGGTGGGCACGATCGCGGTCAGATCCGCGCCGCGCAGCGCGGCGCGAAGGCGTTCGGTCTCGGCCAGCAGTTCCGCACAGTAGCGTTCGTGGTCGAGGGCCCCCTGCAGCGGGCCGGGCGGGGTCGCATGCGATTCCTGGGCAGTCATGCGCCACACGCTACTGCCCAACTTCCCTCCCCGGCCTCCCAATTGTGGGGCCGTGCCGCCCCTCCGGATCGGCCGGTCGGTTCCGAGGGCTCATCCCACGCATCAGCTGGCGCCGCATCGCGCGTCCGAGGGGCCTGTCGACCATGCGGTGGATGACGGCCGAGAGCAGCAGGGCGAACGCGGCCGCCACGGCCATCGACGGGAGGACACCAAGCCCAGGCACCTTCTGCAACAACCCCTTGGCAACGGGTATGCCGATGCTCTGGTGCACCAGGTAGAAGGGGTAGGTCAGCGCGCCGGCGGTCACCAACCACCGCGACCGGCACCGGGCGAGTGGGCCGACGCCGGCGAGCGCGAGGAGCGCGAGGAAGGCTGTCAGCACCGCGGCGCAGACGGCCCAGGAGAGCGCGCCCCCTTCGGCGGGTGGCACCGCGTGGGCCGTCACCCGGTCGTTGAGCACGGTGAGTTGGTAGCACCAGGCGAAGCCGGCCAGCAGCCACAGCACGAGGTTCGGCCCGAACCGGTGCATCAGGTAGAGCGCTATGCCCGTGACGAAGAGGCCCGCGTACTGGCTGACGGCGAACTCGTCGAGTACGGCCGAGTCGAGTTCGCGGGCGACGAGCGCGAGGGTGAGCCAGGCACCGCAGAAGGCGATCACGCGGCGATAGGTGAGCCCGATGAACAGCATGACCGCCATGAGCAGGTAGAAGCGGGCCTCCACCCAGAGCGTCCAGGCAACCCCCTCGATCAACTGGAGCCCCAACGGCCCCGGGACCATCGTCAGGTTCCCCAGTATCGTCCGCGGGTTGATCGGCGTGGCTGCCTGGAAACGCGCGAGCCGGGCGATCAGGACCAGGCCGACGACCATCAGCACAACGCACCAATACGACGGGAACAGCCGGGAGATGCGGGAGACGGCGAACTGCACGGGCGTGCGCCCCCAGCAGCTCATGCAGATGACGAAGCCGCTGATCAGGAAGAAGAACTCGACGCCCAACCAACCGTAGCGGCTGATCTCGTGCAGCGCCGGAGCGAACTGCCTGGGGTCGTTGTCTCCCCAGAAGTGCGGGGTCGTCGTGCCCACGTAGTGGTACGCGGCCACCGCGAGGGCGGCTACCAGACGCAGCCCGTCGATGGCGGCCAGCCGCGCGCCAGCGGCCGGCCCCCTCGTCGACTTCCGCTCGCTCCTTTGACCCTCGGGAACCTCGTCGAGCCCGACTCCCGGTCGGACGGATAGCGTCAAACTGCCTTTGCGCACGGTGAGTTCTCCAGAGCGGATGGCGAGGGTCGCCGAGCAACGCCCCCAACTATACTGTGCATGTATACACGGAACGAATAGAGAGAGGGTAGCCGGACCCACGGCATCAGCAGCGGCGGCGGTCGGCGGCACCGTGACAGCCGGAACCCCCAAGGTGTATCGATGGCGCCATGCGCGTAATCGGCCTGATGTCAGGCACCTCCTACGACGCCATCGAGGCGGCCGCCGGGGACCTCACCCTCGACGGCGACGTCCTGCGCCTGCGACCGCTCGGACACCTCTCCGTTCCCTACCCCGACGACCTGCGGAACCTCATCGCCGCGACGCTGCCCCCGGCCCCCACGACCGCGCAGACCCTCTGCGCCTTGGACACCGGCATTGGACGCGCCTTCGCGGCCGCCGCGGCGCGCGCCTCGCACGAACTGTGCGCCAACGCCGCCGACCTCGTCGTCTCACACGGCCAGACCCTGTACCACTGGGTGGAGGACGGGGCCGTCCGCGGCACGCTCCAACTCGGCCAACCCGCCTGGATCGCCCAGCGAACCGGCCTCCCCGTCGTCTCCGACCTGCGCGGCAAGGACGTCGCCGCGGGCGGGCAGGGCGCCCCGCTGGTCAGCATGACGGACACCCTGCTGCTGCGCGCGCTCCCCGGCACACCGGCGGCGCTCAACCTCGGCGGCATCGCCAACATCACCGTCGTCGCCACCGACACCGAACCGCTGGCCTTCGACACGGGCCCCGCCAACGCCCTCCTGGACGCCGCCGTCTGCCACTTCACCGGCGGCGCGGCGCACCACGACGAGGACGGGCGCCGGGCCGCCGCCGGCCGAACCGACCCCGACCTGCTCCGCCTCCTCCTCTCCGATCCGTACTACCGCCGGCCCGCCCCCAAGACCACCGGCAAGGAACACTTCCATCTCCCCTACCTACAACAGGCACTGCAGGCAACGCCGGGACTCGCCCCCGACGACGTCCTGGCCACCCTGACCCGCCTCACCGCAGTCACCGTCGCCGACGCCTGCCGCGCCCACCACGTCACCGAACTCATCGTCTCCGGCGGCGGTATCCGCAACCCCACGCTCCTGCGGATGCTCGCGAACGAACTCCCCGCCGTACCGCTCCGCCCGAGCGACGACCTCGGCCTGCCCTCCGACGCCAAGGAGGCGCTGGCCTTCGCCGTCCTGGGATTCCTCACCTTCAACGGGCTGCCCGGCGCCATCCCCGCCAGCACGGGCGCCCGTCAGGCCAGCCTCCTGGGGAGCATCACACCGGGCCGCTCGCCGCTGCGGCTACCCGAACCGGCGCCCCGTCCCCCACGCACACTGCGCATCACAACGTGAACGGAACGAGCATCCAGGCCGCTCCTTCCTCCACGGAGATCCGTCAGAAGCGCTAGCGCCCGCCGAGGCTGCTGCCGCCGTCGACGTCGAGGACGTGGCCGGTGACGAATCCCGCGTCGTCGGACAGCAGGAACTCCACTGCCGCGGCGACGTCTTCGGGCGTGCCCAGGCGCCCCATCGGGATCGAGGCGATCGCCTTCCGCTCCCCCTCACTGCCGACGGGCCGCGCGCGACGGAACAACTCGGTCGCGACGGGGCCGGGCGACACCGCGTTGGAAGTGATGCCGTCCGCGGCCAACTCCAACGCCCAGGTACGGGTGCAGCCGACGAGCGCGCTCTTGGCCGCCGCGTAGGACGTACGGTCCTTGGCGCCGTACGCCGCCCGCGAGGTGATGTTGACGATCCGCCCGAAGCGCTCCGCCCGCATGCCCGGCACCAGGGCCTGAACGACCTGGACCGAAGCGCGCAGACTCAGGTCCACCACCCGCTGTAACGTCGCCAGGTCGAGATCCTCGATGGGCTGGGGCTGGGCAATACCCGCATTGTTGACGACCCGACAGATGGCGCGCCCGCGGGTGGCCTCTTCCACCATGCGGGCGGTGTCGTCGACATCGGAGAGGTCGCACTGGAGGAAGGTGCCGGGGAACTCCTCGTCGGGCGCACTCCGGGCGATGCCGATGACTCCGTACCCGACCTTCGCCAACCGCTGGGAGATCGCCAGCCCGATGCCCTTGGTGGCACCGGTGATCAGCACGTCGTTCATGTCGCTCCTCCAACCATCCGTTATTTTCCGGCCGTTGCCCGTCCGATCACATGTCTCGATCGCAGGTCTCGCCTGCCGTCTGTCGCCCTCGGACGCGGCCGCGCGGGCAATCGTGCCATGCCGCCCCGCGCCACCGGGCCGGAAAACCGAGAGGTCTCCACACCGAAGCCCGGCTAGCATCCACATCCGAAGCCGCACCTCCGCCGTGCGTCGATCCCCCAGCCACCGATCCCGCGATCCCCCATCAAGGAATGCCGCCCATGCCGCGTCGCCCCACCGTTTCGATCTCCGAATTCGCCGTCTCCGACGGTGCGGCCGGCCCCTACGGAATCACCGCCGGACCGGACGGCGCACTGTGGTTCACCCTGGTCCACCAGGGCCGGATCGGCCGGCTCACGCCCGACGGCGCCGTCACCTCCTACCAGCTCGAATCGGCGTCGGGCGGCCCCTCGCTCATCACCACGGGGCCGGACGGCGCCCTGTGGTTCACCGAGTTCCGCGGCCACCGGATCGGCCGCATCACCACCTCCGGAGACATCACCTCGTTCCCGCTACCAACCCCGGACGCCGGGCCGTTCGGGATCACTACGGGCCCCGACGGCGCGCTGTGGTTCACCGAAACCACCGCCGATCGGATCGGCCGCATCACGCCCGACGGGGACGTCACCGAGTTCCCCCTCCCCCTCACGGGGGCCTTCCCGTCAGCCCTCGCGACCGGCCCGGACGACCGCCTCTGGTTCACGATGAACCAGGCCAACGCGATCGGCGCCATCGGACTCGACGGCGATGTCACCGTCCACCCGCTCCCCACCCCGGCGAGCGCCCCCGTCGGCATCACCGCGGGCACCGATGGCGCCCTGTGGTTCGTCGAGATCGGTGCCGGACGGATCGGACGGATCGAGCCGGACGGAAAGCTCGACGAATTCGCCCTGCCGGACAGCGGGTCACGCCCCCACGCCATCACCGCCGACGCCGACGGCACCTGCTGGTTCACCGAGTGGGGAGCCAACCGCATCGGCCGCATCACGCCCGACGGCCATATCGACGAGCACCCCCTCCCCACCCCGTCCTCGGAACCCCACGGCATCACCCAAGGACCGGACGGCGCCATCTGGACCGCCCTCGAAATCGGAACACTCGCCCGCCTCGCTACCCCCTGATCCGCAACCGCGCACGGTCCGGCGTTCGACGATCGCACCGGTGCGCCGCCTTGGCACGCGGGCCGATGCGGAATGCGGCCGCCCGCACGGAGTTGCTCCCTGGCTCCGTTGGAAGGTCAAGCCGGAGGGAGCCCTCTCGTGCTGATCGGGGAACTCTCAAGCCGCGCCGGGGTGGTCGGCGAGGGCTACCGCGGCAGGCCGGTGAGGATGTCGAGCATGGCGTGAACGGCCGGGGTCGGCTCGGCGGTGGTGGTCACGTAGACCTGGCGGGCCGTGCGGGGGGGTGAACGGCTTGACCGAAACCCCGTGCGTCATCATCGATGTCTTCACCCAGGCGATGGGCGACGGCTACCGAGCCGTGGGCGTCGTGGTGTTGACGGGTGCGGTGGTGATGGCCTGGTTCCGCCCGCGTCCGGGCGGAACCAAGGGGGTGGCAACGTAGCGGAGCGGCGGTTGCCTCGCCGGGCCCTATCCCTGTCGTACCGGGACGACCACCAGTTCGGCGACGTTGACGTGTGGGGGTGCGGAGACCGAGAAGGCGATGGTCTCGGCGATGTCGTCGGCCGTCAGGGGTTGCAGGTCGGACCGCATGCGGGTGAGCGCCGTCCGCATGTCGGGGTCCTGCATGTCCGAGCCCAACTCCGTTGCGGTGACGCCGGGTTCGACGTTGCGTACGCGGACGCCGCGCGGTCCCAGTTCGGCGCGCAGGTTGCGGGTCAGTTGGGCTACGGCGGACTTGGTGGCGCAGTAGACCGACCAGTTGGGGTAGAGGGCGTGGCCGGCGACGGAGCCGACGTGGACCAGGTCAGCGGGACGGCCCCGGGCCGCGGCGGCGAGGAGGTCGTCGGTGAAGGCGCGCGCCGTGTGCAGCAGGCCGCGCAGGTTGACGTCGATCATGCGGTCCCATTCGTCGGCGCGGCCGGCCTCGAAGGGGGCGCCGAGCATCACTCCGGCGTTGGCCACGACGAGGTCGACGGGGCCCAGGGTCGAGGTGACGGTGCGGGCGGCCGCGGCGGTGGCTTCGGGGTCCGCGAGGTCGACGGTCACCGGTAGGACGGCACCGGGGGTGGTGGGGCGGAGCCGTTCGGCCAGGGTTGCCAGGCGGGCTTCGCGACGCCCGAGCAGGGCGACGGAGGCGCCGGCCGCGGCCAGGCGACGGGCGGTGGCGGCGCCGATGCCACTGGATGCGCCGGTGACGACCGCGATCCGGTCGGCGAGGTGAGGGGCGTGGTGGCCGTTGCCGGTCGTGGGGTGGGGAGAGGAAGGAAAGGAAGGAGAGGAAGAAGTCATGGTGTTGAGGGTGCGGTAGGGGCCACGGGGGCTGCCAGACCATGCCTCTCCCGTGAGGCGGGATCGTAGGAGTCCCACGGCCACCTTCCGGGCTGTGCCGGACCGTTCGGGCATGTCAGGGTTGCGGTCATGGAGAACGCGAACCCGCTCGGGGAGTTTCTGCGTGCCCGTCGCGCACTGGTCAGCCCCGAGGACTCAGGGCTGTCGGCCACCGGCCGGCGCCGGGTGGCGGGCCTGCGCCGGGAAGAGGTGGCGATGCTGGCCGGGGTCAGCATCGACTACTACGTGCGGTTGGAACAGGGTCGCGAACGCAACCCGTCCGCCCAGGTGGTCGACGCGCTCGGCGAGGCACTGCGCCTGGACGACGACGCGATGGCGCATCTGCACCGACTGGCGCGCCCGATCCGGACACGGGGCCGCTCCCGGCCACGGTCGGACCGGGTCAGCCCGGCTCTGCTGCGGATGATGGCGGGGTGGCACCACACGCCGGCCGTGGTCCTGGGGAGCCGTCTGACCGTGTTGGCCCACAACGCCCTGGGACGGGCGCTGTTCGCCGGCCACACCCACAGCGACGACCTGGTGCGCCTGGTGTTCCTCGACCCCGACGCGCGGACGTTCTATCCGGACTGGGAACGGGTGGCCGTCAGCACCGTGGCGGGGCTGCGCGGTGCGGCGGGCGCCGCGGACGACGACCCGGAGTTGGTCCGAACGGTGGGCGAACTGTCCCTGCACAGCCCGGAGTTCAGTCGACTGTGGGCGCGTCATGACATCCGTCACAAGACCCACGAGACCAAACGCTTCCGGCATCCGCTGGTGGGTGAACTGACCCTGGAATACGAGTCGTTGACCGTCAACGGCGCTCCCGGGCAGCAGTTGGTCATCTACCAGGCAGCCCCGGGCAGCCCCTCGGAACAGGCTCTCTCCCTCCTGGGAAGCCTGGCCGCCGCCACCGCGCCGACCCCGGATCCGACGCCGGATCCGACCGCGGATCCGACGCCGTCCGAGAAGGTGACTCGCCGGGAGTGGTGAGCCGGCGGCTCCCAGCCGCCCGGCAGGCCCCGCAACGATCAGGCATCCCGCACATGTCCATCCTCCCTCAGGAGTCCGTTACATGGTCGTCCCCCAGTCTCCCGTCTGGTTCATCACCGGCTGCTCCACCGGTCTGGGCCGGGCGCTGGCAACCGCCGTACTCGCACGCGGTCACCGGGCCGTCGTCACCGCCCGCGACCCCGCAACGGTCTCCGACATCGTCGCCGAACACGCCGACCGTGCCCTGCCGTTGGCGCTCGACGTCACCCGGCCCGACCGGGTCCGAGCGGCGGTCGAGCAGGCGGAGGCGGCGTTCGGGCGCATCGACGTGCTGGTCAACAACGCCGGTTACGGGTACCTCGCCGCCATCGAGGAGGGCGAGGACGAGCAGATCCGCGAGCTGTTCGACACCAACGTCTTCGGCCTGGTCGACGTCGTCCGCGCCGTGCTGCCGGGCATGCGCGCCCGCCGCGCCGGCCATATCGTCAACATCTCCTCGCTCGGCGGCCTGGTCGCCTTCGGCGCCACCGGCTACTACCACGCCACCAAGTTCGCCGTGGAAGGGCTTTCCGAGTCCCTCGCCGCCGAGGTCGGGCCGCTGGGCATCAGGGTCACCCTGGTCGAGCCGGCCGCCTTCCGCACCAACTGGTCCGGCCCGTCCATGCGACAGTCCGCCCGGCACCTCGACGACTACGCCGCGACCGCCGGCGCGCGGCGCGCCAGCACCCTGGCCACGTACGGCCGGCAGCCCGGCGACCCGGCCCGCGCGGCCGAGGCGATCCTGCACGTCGTCGAGGCCGAAGACCCGCCGCTGCGGCTGCTGTTGGGGAAACTCGCCCTCGACGTCGTGACGGCGCGGCTCGACTCCCTGAAGGGCACGATGGATGCCTGGCGCCACCTCACGGTCGGCGCCGACTACCCCGAGGGGTGAGAACCCTCGGTCGGCACGGGCAGTCGCTGCCCGACTGACGACCGGGGCGCGCTGCGGGTCAGTCGCCGATGCCCGCGTCGCGGGCCAGCAGGGCGGCCTGGACGCGGTTCTCGCACCCCAGCTTGGCGAGGATGCGGCTCACATAGGTCTTGACCGTCGCCTCGCTCATGTGGAGTCGTTGGCCGGCGTCGGCGTTGGACAGGCCCATGCCCAGCAGCGACAGGACCTCCAGTTCGCGTTGGGTCAGGGTTTCCAGTCGGCGGCGGGCCTGGTTCCCACGGGCCGTCCGGCCGGTGGCGAGCGAGTCCACGACATGGCGGGTGGCGCCGGGCGAGAGGTACGCCTCGCCGGCCGCGGCGGCGCGCACCGCGCGGATGAGTTCCGTGGGTGCCGAGTCCTTCAGGAGGAAGCCCGCGCTGCCCTCGGTCAGCGCGTTCAGCACGTTGTCCTGCGCGCCGAAGGTGGTGAGGATCAGGACGCGGGTGTCGGGGACCGTCCGGCGCAGTTCGGCGAGGGCGGTGAGTCCGTCCATGACCGGCATCTGGATGTCGAGCAGGGCCACGTCGATGCGTTGGGAGCGGGCCAGTTCGATCGCTTCGCGACCGTTGGCGGCCTCGGCGACCACGTCGATGTCGTCGGCCGAGGTCAGGATCATCCTGATGCCTGCCCGGATGAGCGGCTCGTCGTCGGTGACAAGGACCCTGATCACGGCTCTCCTGCGCGGTTGGGAGCGTTGTTCGCTGCGGCCATCCTGGCATCATGCCTGACCGGCGACCGCGCAGGAGAGAGTGGGGCCCGTGCGGCTCCCGACCGGGCCCTCAGCGCCTGGCTTCGAAGGACTTCTTCTCGATCAGCTTGCCGTCCCGGAAGCAGAACCGGAAGACCGGATCCGAGTTCCAACTGGTGCTGTCCTCGGACGACATGAACGTGGCGCACGTGGCCCCCTTGGGTACCGGCGGTGCGCCCTTGGTCAGCCCGGTCGTCAGGATCGAGGTGCCGGACGGCAGCTCGGCCCGGGCCTCCGCCTCGGGTTGGCCCACCTTCAAGGCGTCGTACTTCTGTCGATCGATCAGTGCCTTGCCCGTCTCGCCCGCCAGGAAGACGGTGCCGAGGACCCCGGCGACCACCAGGAGCAGCAGGACCAGGACCAGACCTCCGCAGCCGATGGCCAGGCAGCTGCGGGTGGTGCTGCGGCCCATGACCTTGGCCAGTTCCTTGGGCAGAACGCTGTCGTCGGTGGTCGGAACGTCGCCGCCGGCCGTGCCTGTCGGGAACCGTCCGGGGAAGTCGGCGGCGGAGGGCGGCTCGGTGTCGCCCGGCGAGAGGGGCGGGGCGTCGCCTTCCGGGGAGGTGTAGGGCAGCACACCCGCCAGTCGGAAGCCACCGTGCGGCGTGGGCCCGGCGTGCACCATGCCGCCGATGAGCCGGGTCCGCTCCCGCAGTCCGGTCAGGCCCTGGCCGCCGCTCACCACGTCGTGGCGGTTGGCCGGTGGTTCGGGTGCCGCGCCGTTGGCGACCTCGACGATCAGCGCGTCCGGCTCGTACCGCAGCTCCACGGTGATCGGGGCGCCCGGCGCGTGCTTGTGGGCGTTGGTCAGACCCTCCTGGACGATGCGGTACGCCGCGTGGTCGGCGGCCGGGGTGAGCGGGCCCGGCATGCCGGAGCGCCGCAGGTCCACGGTCGCCGACGCGCCCCGGGACGCCTCCACCAGGGCGTCGATGCCGGCCACTCCGCGGGACGGCACCGTGGAGTGCTCGTCCGCGGTGGCCGCGCTGTCGCCGGGGACGGTGGGCTGGCCGGCGCTCTCCGCGCGGTCGCGCAGCAGCCCCACCACTTCGCGCAGTTCGTGCAGCGCGGCCACCGACGCCCCGCGCAGCACGCCGACGGCCTCCCGCTGCTGCCCGGACAGCGTGCGGTCCACCTCCAGCGCACCGGCGTGGACGGAGATCAGGGTGAGTTGGTGGCCGAGGCTGTCGTGCATGTCCTGGGCGATGCGCTGCCGCTCGCGCATCCGCGCCTGTCCGGCGATCATCATGCGTTCGCGCAACATCTGGGCGTTGTACTCGCGCAGGGTGTCCGCCAGGGTGCGGTGCTGCGACCAGTAGCGGCTGATCAGGCCCGGGATGATCACCGTCACCAGCAGCAGCGGTGCCACGGTGGCCAGGGCCAGCGGGAGCGAGAGGGTCCCCTCCGCCAGGAACAGCCCGAGGCCCAGGGCGTAGGCGGCGGCGAAGGTGCCGACCGCCTTGCCGACCGAGGTGATACGCCGGCCCGCCGACCAGGACGCGATCAACAGCAGCGGGGCCAGGCCGGAGAAGGCAGCCATGCCGACGGCGGTGGCCAGGAGCGTCATGGCGGGCAGCACCCGGCGCAGCAGGGTCAGCAGCGCGGTGGCCAGGCCGGCCGTGATCATCCAGGCGGTGTTGTTCAGCGGTCCCTGCAGCGCCTGGGTCAGCGCGGCCAGGAGTCCGAGCGCCACGCTCAGCAACGACTCGCCCACGATGCGCCAGGGGCTCCACATGGCGGGGGCGAGGAACTCCCTGGCCACGGAGGTCAGCCGGCGGGGCACCGCGCTCAACCAGGCCGCCAGGCGCGTCGGTACCGAGGGGGTCGTACGTTCTGTGCGCATCACGGGCCCACGTTAGAGCGTCGTCGGTCGGCTCCGCAGTCACCCTTGGTCGCGGCGGGGTCGCGACGAAAGTCGTTCCGGGGTGTCTGCCGGGTGAGCCGGCAGACACCCCGGCGCGCGGTCGGGTGTCAGGGGTGGGCCAGTCCGGTCTGGTAGGCGATGACCACGAGTTGGGCGCGGTCCCTGGCACCGAGTTTGGCCATGGCGCGGTTGACGTGGGTCTTCGCGGTGAGCGGGGTGACGTAGAGGCGTTCGGCCATCTCGTCGTTGGACAGGCCGGCGGCGACCAGGGTGACGGCCTCGCGCTCCCGCGGGGTGAGGGTAGCCAGGCCCGGTGGGATGTCGCGGGCGGGTGGCGCGGGTTGGGCCAGGAAGCGGGCGATCAGGGACTTGGTGGCGGTCGGGGAGAGCAGGGAGTCGCCCGCGGCCACCACCCGGATCGCGCTGAGGAGTTCGTCGGGGTTGATGCCCTTGCCGAGGAAGCCGCTGGCGCCGGCGCGGAGCGCCTCGGCGACGTATTCGTCGTTCTCGAAGGTGGTCAGGACCAGGATCCTCACGCCCGCGAGGTCCTCGTCGTCGCTGATCACCCTGGTTGCGGCGAGGCCGTCGAGGTCGGGCATGCGGATGTCCATCAGGACGAGGTCGACGCGGTGGCTGCGGGCCAGTTCGACGGCCTGGCGTCCGGTGGCGGCCTCGGCGACGACCTCCATGTCGGGGGTGGAGTCGATGAGCAGGCGGAACGTGCCGCGCAGCAGTGCCTGGTCGTCGGCGAGCAGGACGCGGATCGTCATGGGGTCGGGGCCTTTCGGTCGACGCGCAGCGGCAGTTCGGTGTGGATGCGGAAGCCGCCGGTGGGGCGCGGGCCGGCGGTGAGGGTGCCGCCGGCGGCCTTGGCGCGCTCGCGCATCCCGATCATGCCGTGGCCGGTGCCGGGGACCGAATCGGCGCCGTCGTCGCTGGTCTCCGGTGTGGTGGAGCCGTCGTCCTCGACGGTGATCCGCAGCGCGTCGGGGCGGTGGTGGAGTCGGACCCGGACGGGGACGGGGCCCGCGTGCTTGCGGGTGTTGGTGAGGGCTTCCTGGATGATGCGGTAGGCCGCGAGATCGGTGATCGGCGGCAACTCCGTTGGCCGGCCGACCCGTTCGACGGTGAGGTGGAGGCCGCTGTGGTGGAAGGAGTCCAGCAGGCCGTCGAGATGCGCCAGGCCGGGGGTGGGTTCGCGCGGGGCGGCCGGGTCGTCGCGGTACCGGAGCAGACCCACCGTGGTGCGCAGTTCGTCCAGTGCGGTGCGGCTGGTGTCGCGGATGCGTTCCAGCGCCTGGTAGGCGTGGTCGGGGTCGGTGCGCATCAGGTGGTGGGCGACGCCCGCCTGGGCGTTGACCAGGGTGATGTGGTGGGCGACGACGTCGTGGAGTTCCCTGGCGATGCGCAGGCGTTCCTCGGTGACGCGTCGGCGGGCCTCGGCTTCCCTGGTGCGTTCGGCCCGTTCGGCGCGTTCCAGTGCGGAGGCCAGGAGTCGGCGGCGACTCCGTACGGCGTCGCCGCTGGCCGCCGCCAGGCACATCCCGGCGATGACGGCCAGGTGTTGCCAGAGGTTGTCCAGGCCCGGCTCGCGGACGACGGAGGCGGCCAGCAGCACCGCGGCCGCGCAGCCGGCGATGCGCCAGGCGCGCCGCCGGTCGGTGCGCACGGCCACCGCGTGCACCGCGACGCCGGTGGCGATGGGGGAGGCGCCGGGGAAGGCCAGCAGCAGGATCTGGACGACGTTGACGGCCAGGGTCGCCGCGACGGCCGGGACCGGGCGGCGGGTGCGGGCGATCAGCGGCACGCAGGCGAACGCCAGGCCGCCGACGGACCACGCCATCGGGCTGTGGTGCCGGTAGGCGGTGCCCGCCGCCACCGGAGCGGAGAGGGCGAAGCAGGTCAACGCGGCGGCGAGGTCGGCCGCCTGTGGCCGGGCCCGCAACCATCCTCTGAGCAGGTCGATCATGTGCACTCCTTCACCGTACGCACCCGTCCGCACCCGGGGTCGGGCCCAGGTGCGGATCCGCGGACCTCGCCCCACGGACCGGGTCCGGTGGGCTACCAGGTCACGGGCAGCGAGTGCACTCCGTAGACGAGCATGTCGTCGCGGAACGGCAGCTCCGCCACCGGCACCGCGAGCCGCAGGCCCGGGAAGCGGGAGAACAGGCCGACGAGCATGGTCTCCAACTCGGCGCGGGCCAGGTTCTGTCCCAGGCAGGCGTGCGGTCCGTGGCCGAACGCCACGTGCTGGACGGGGTCGCGGTCCAGGTCGAGCCGGTCCGCGGCCGGGCACAGGGCCGGGTCGAGGTTGGCGGCGGCCAGACTGGCCGCGACCCACTCCCCCGCACGGATCCGCTGTCCGCCGATCTCCACGTCCTCGACCGCCCGCCGGACGAGTCCCCCGCCGCCCGCGATGCCCATCAGACGGCGCATCAGTTCCTCGACGGCCTGCCCGGCCCGCTCGGGTCGGGCGGTGAACTTGGCCAGTTCCTCGGGGTGTTGGAGGAGAGTGATGACGGCCATCGCGCAGAAGTTGGCGGTCGTCTCGTGTCCGGCGATCAGCAGCCCGATGCAGAGCGAGGTCACCTCCGCGCGGTCGAGGTCGGGTTGCTCGTGCAGCAGGCGGCTGATCAGGTCGTCACGGGGGTCGGCGAGCCTGGCGTCGAAGACCGGGGCGAGGATGTCGCCGAGCCGCGCGAAGGAGCGCTGCACGTCCTCGGCGGTGGGGTTCAGGCCCAGGGCGTTGGCCGCCGCGTCCTGGAACGCCTCCCGGTGCTCGTACGGCACGCCGAGCAGCTCCGCGATCACCAGGGACGGCACCGGCAGCGTGAAGGCGCTCACCAGGTCGACCGGGGCGGGGCCGCGCGCCATGTCGTCGAGGTGGTCGTCGACGATCTGCTGGATGCGCGGACGCAGCCGTGCGACGCGCTTGACCATGAAGTCCTTCGTCAACTTCCGGCGGAAGTGCTGGTGTTCCTCACCGTCGGCGGTGTTGAACGCGGCCGGGTTGTCCATCGGCGGCCTGGATACCGCCCGCAGTTGCGGTTCGATGTCGTCCCGGCGGCTGCTGAACCGCTGCGGGTCGCCCATCACGGCGCGGAAGTACGCGGTGCCGGAGACCAGCCAGGCATCGATGCCGTTGGGGAAGCGGACCCTGCGCACCGGTTCCGTGCGCAGCAGCTCGGGCAGTGCGCGGACCGGGCCGAGGGCGTGGTCGCGTTCGCGCGGCAGGGGGATGGGTTCGTGCACGGGACAAGACACGTCAGGCTCCTCGGAGTTGGGGGCGTGGTGACGGTGGCGGACAGGCCCTACGGCTGCACCGTGATGGCCAGCGCGGGGCAGCGGCCGGCGGCGTCCTCGACCTCGGCCAGCGCCTGCTGCGGCGGGGCGGGGTCGAGGAGGACGACGATGCCGTCCTCGTCGCGCTGGTCGAAGACCTCGGCGGCGGCCAGCACGCACTGCCCGGCGCCCACGCACTTGTCCTGGTCAATGGTGATCTTCATCGGGTCTTCCTCGTCGTGTCGTCGGTGCGGCGGGGCGGTTGCGTTCCTGGACTGCCGGACTGCCGGACCGGTGCGGCAAAGGGTCAACCGGCCTGCCTGGCATGGCTGCCCGGCATGGTCGTCCGGCGCGAGCGCCGCGGGCTACCAGGTCACCGGGAGCTCGTGGACGCCGTAGACGATCATGTCGTGGCGCATCGGGACCTGTTCCGCCGGCAGCGCCAGGCGCAGGTCCGGGAAGCGGTCGAGCAGCGCGGAGAGGGCCGCCTTCATCTCCACCCGGGCCAGTTGCTGTCCCAGGCACTGGTGGATGCCGTGGCCGAAGGCCAGGTGGGGGCGGTACGGTCGGCCGACGTCCAACTGGTCGGGGTCGCCGGTGAAGTGTGCCGCATCGCGGTTTCCGGACGGCAGGCTGGCCACCACCGTCGAGCCGGCCGGTATCCGGTGGCCGCCCAACTCCACGTCCTCCAGGGCCGTGCGGCGCACCCCGTACTGAATGACGCTCAGATAGCGCAGCAGCTCCTCGACGGCCGTGTCCATCAGCGCCGGGTCGTTCCGCAACGCCTCCCACTGGTCGGGGTGGCGCAACAGGCACATGGTGCCGAGCGCGATCATGTTGGCCGTCGTCTCGTGCCCGGCGAGCAGCAACAGCACCCCGACGCCGGCCAGTTCCTCGTCGGTCAGTTCGCCGGTCCGCACCAGGCCACTGAGGATGTCGTCGCCGGGCTCGGCCCGCTTGGCGCACACGAGTCGGCCGAGGAAGCCGGTCAGTGCCTGGTGGGCCCGTTGGGCTTCGTCGAGACTGGCGTCGAGCCGGATGAGGGTGGCGGAATCCCGCTGGAAGTCCTCCCGGTCGGCGTAGGGCACGCCGAGCAGCACGCAGATCACCAACGAGGGGACCGGCAGCGCGAAGGCCCGCACGAGGTCGATCGGGCCCCCGGCGGCGGCCATCGCGTCCAGCCGCTCGGCGACGATCTTCTCCACCGCGGGGGTCAGTTGCCGCATCCGCCGCACGGTGAACTGGCCGGTGAGCAGCCGGCGGAGCCGGGTGTGCTCCGGCGGGTCCATCATCAGGAAGTTCCCCGGCGTGGGCACCGGCAGCTCGGCGTCGTCCACGGGCCCGCTCCCGGTCCGCAGGCGACGGCGCCGGGAGCTCAACCGCGGATCGGCCAGTGCCGCCCGCGCCTCCTCGTACCCCGTGATCAGCCAGCCGGCCACGCCGTCGGGCAGGGTCACCTCCGCGACGGGGTGCTGTTCGCGCAGCGTGCGGTACTCCGGCGGCGGGTCGAACGGACAGGTCCGCACGGTCGGTTGGGTCGTCACGTCGGGTCGTGTTGCGGTCATGACTGGGAGGCCCTTTCCACGGGGTGGGAGGTTGGGGTGCAGGGGGTCGGCTCGGCGCTCAGGGGGCCGGGGATGCCGCAGCGGTGCGCGCCGACGCAGCGCCGGTAGACGCGCCATCCCACCAGCGCGCCGAGCGCGAGGACGACCGGTCCGAACGCGTCGACCGAGCCGAGCGCGATCGTCTGGCCGGTGAAGAACAGCGGGAGTTGGATCGCCAACATCACCAGATGGCCGGCGTACATCACCAGGTTGCCCCGGGTGAAGGCCCGCCGACGCACCGCACAGCGCCGCCATCGGGTCCGCTCCCCCGTGATCAGCCCGACCATCAGGCCCATCGGCGGCCAACCCCACAGCAGCAGCACCGGCGTCACCACGGCCATCACGCTGTGCAGCGCCAGGCCGGGGAGGAAGAAGTCCGTTGCCCGGCCGGTGCGGGCGGCGAGCACGCCCCCGACGCAGATCAGGCAGAGCGCGGCGAGCGCACGCCGCGCGGATTCCGCACGCGCGATCCGGTACACACAGATCCCGGCCGCGGCCGCCACGGCCAGTGCCAGCGCGACCACCAACCGATGCGTGACGGCGAAGCTCACGGTGAATCCGAAGACCGGGGCGATATCGATCGCCACGCCCCGCAGCCGGCGCCGGACGGCGGCTCCGGCGGCGTCCGCACGGTGTTCCCCAGGATGCACGGTGGTTCCAACCCCTCAACGGATGCCGGTCGTTCGGCGGCTCGGACAGTCACCACCGTGCCCTCCCGCGCCCGCCCTGTCGTCGCCCGTCCGCAGACTCTTGATCTGCTGCGGACGCAGTAGGGGTCGGGCGGCGCCTGCTGCGAACGCAGGCCGCGCCGGGCGCCCCGGAACGGGCCGGAGCCCGTGACCGTTCCCCGGTCACGGGCTCCGATGTTCGTCAATGTGCCTGCTGCTAGGTGGGGTTGGGATTCCGGCGACGGGCGGCCGGGGGTGCGGGCTCAGGCACCGGCCGGCGTGGGGCAGGCGGCGGAGGCCGCCGTGCGGGCCACCCCGTCGCCGTCGGCACCGTCGTCGCGAGATCACCCGGCCCGCCAGGCAGTAGTCCGCACCGAAGTTGGTGTTGCCGGAGGCGATCACCCCGCGCAACAGCGCCCGGTTGGCCTCGATGTTCAGGAAGCGGATGACCTGTTTGGGCACCGCGCCGGCCCGTTCGCCGCCGCCGTAGGTCGGCACGATCAGCACATACGGCTCGGTGACCGCCGGCAGCCCCTCGCGGTGGGGGTGCAGGGGGATGCGGGTGGCGGGCAGGCCCAACTTCTCCACGAAGCGCCTGGTGTTCTCCGAGACGCTGGAGAAATACACGAGACCGCTCATCGGCCGCCGTCTCCTCTCGCTCGTTCCCGTGTCCGTCCGAGGACCGGGAGGGCAGGAGCGTCGCGGCGCGTACGACAGGCACCGGGTCGGCGGAAGGAGGACACGCCTCACCCGGGTCCGTGCGACTGCCACGCGGCCCTCCCTCGGGGCCTCGGAGCGCGCGTACGCCGCTGTCGACGCACGCACCGGTGGCAGGTCTTCGGACTCGCGGGCACACCCTCCTCCTTCGTGGAGGAGGACACCTACTGGCCGTCGCTTCCCAGGCCCGTGCTCCGGGCCCAGTGCGTCTGACGGCGGTCGTTCCCGCTCACCGCTGCGGGGCAGTCCCGGACTCGCACCGGGTTCCCTCTTGCCTCGCCGGGCACGGGTGTGCCTGGCGAACCACCAGCACAAACAACACTACATCTAGAACCGGGCGGCCGTCGCCCACCCAGATGTTGTGCCACGAGCACGATTTAGGTATACCTAAGTCCGCAGGCGTCGGTGCGCCGTTCGCAGACGGCGGCGCCCCCGTCGGGCTCCGGTGACACTGCCGGAGCCCGACGGGGGCGCGGGTGTTACGGCGACGGTCAGCCGGTCTCGTTGGCCGTGCCGGCTTCGTCGGTGGCGTCGGCTCCGCCGGCCTTGTCGGCGTTGTCCGCCTTCTGGCCCCAGCGGTGTTCCAGCTTGGCCAGGCGCCAGTAGGTCAGGGCGCAGGCCCAGACGACCACGAACAGGCCGACGATGAGGTAGCCGACGTTGTTGAGGTCGATGTTGGAGATCCAGTCGGTGAGCCCGTCCCGCCAGCCGAGGTTGTCGTGCAGCACGCCGATGAGCTCGATGGTGCCGATGAGGAAGGCGACCGCGATGGACAGGCCGGTGATGGTGAGGTTGTAGTAGACCTTGCGCACCGGGTTGGCGAACGCCCAGTGGTAGGCGAAGTTCATGAAGGTGCCGTCGAGCGTGTCGAAGAGGCTCATTCCGGCCGCGAAGAGCAGCGGCAGGCAGAGGATCGCGTACCAGGGCAGGCCGGCGGCGGCGCCGGAACCGGCCATGACCATCAGGGCGACCTCGGTCGCGGTGTCGAAGCCGAGGCCGAACAGCACGCCGACCGGGTACATCTGCCCGGGGCGTCGGATCGACCGGGTCAGCCGGCCCAGGATCCGGTTCATGAAGCCGCGGTTGGCGAGGTGCTTCTCCAGCTCGTGCTCGTCGAACTGTCCGGCGCGCATGGCCTTGAAGACCCGGTAGATCCCGGCCAGCGCGACGAGGTTGAGGGCGGCGATCAGATAGAGGAACGCGCCGGAGATGGTGGTGCCGATGACGCCGAGGGTGACGTGGGCGCCGGAGTTCTCGTTCGCGAGGGTGCCGGCGACCTTAGCGCCGGCGGCGATCAGGCCCGCCATGGCCAGCACGATGGTGGAGTGGCCGATGGCGAACCAGAAGCCCACCGAGACGGGGCGCTGGCCGTCGGCCATCAGCTTGCGGGTGGTGTTGTCGATGGCGGCGATGTGGTCGGCGTCGAACGCGTGCCGCATGCCCAACGTGTAGGCGGTGATACCGAGTCCGACTCCGAAGACCTGCTTGCCGACGGTGTAGTGGTGCGGCGCCACCATGGCGGCCAGGATGACGAAGGCCACCAGGTGCATGGCGGCAATCACCGCGAACAGGACACCGGTGCGTATCCAGTCCTGCCGCTGCCAGCGCTGCGGGAGGGTGGATGCGGTGGTGGATGGCGTGGGGGAATTTTGCAACAGGGGCATATCAGGCAGCCTCTCCAGCACCTCGTGGATGGGTCGTTGTGCGGTGCCGTGGCCGGTCTCCTGGCTTACGGGTCCAACGTCCGCGCAGCCGCCTTCCCGGGCATCAGCTGCCCAGTGGCACCCGCCGTTCCCGGCGGGGATGGCGCGAGGACTTCCCGATCACAGTGGCGAGGGCCGCCCCGGTCTCACACCGGTCTTCCCGAGCACCACGGCGGCAGCAACAGTAGGCCGGTAATCGACCCTCGACAATCTTGTGCAGTTGCGTAATCCGTGCAATGAGGGGGCGCGTGTGAGCACGGGAGGGCGCACTTTTGAGCCAGCTGTGCGACGTGGCGGCTGGGGCGCCGGGGTATTCGATGACGCTCCTGCGCCTGCCGGGGTCCGGCCGGCTGCCGCTCGGGCCCCGCGCACCTCCGCCCCCGCATCGGCGGGCGGCCGATACGGGGGCGGAGGGCGGTGCGACGGTCACGGGGTGGGGCGCGGCCACCGACCGGGTCCGGTCAGCGGGGCGCGGCGTCGCGGATCGTCAGCGTGCCTGTTTGGCGGTGCAACCACCGGACGCGCAGGCCGTCAGCCAGGCGTCGAAGTCGGCGTCGTAGCGGGTGCCGATGTCGCGGTTGTAGACGGCGTAGCCGCCCGCGTAGTCGCCGGTCCTGAAGTGCCCCAGCATGGTGGCGACGTCCTGCGGGTGCTTCTCGAACATGTAGCGGACCGCGAGGTAGCCCCACGGGTAGGTGCGGGTCTCATTGCTGTTGGCGTAGGTGGTCTGGAACAACGTGCTGAGTTTGTAGGTGTGTTGGCCGGCCTGGCGTACCGCCTCGTCGTCGGTGACGCCCCGGTAGCCGTACGAGACGTACTCGGCGAGCCCCTCGATCCACCAGACGTCCGGGACGGTGGTCTGCTGGGTGAAGTCGCCCTTCATGTCGTCGCGGGCGTCGAGGTAGTGGGTGTACTCGTGGTTGAGGTTCCAGATCCGGGCGGGGAAGCCGTCGTCGGAGTCCTTCTGGTACATGATCGACATCGGCTGGTTGTCGGGCTTGGTCGGGTCGCCGACCAGGGTGATGCCGCCGTTGTTGGTGTCGACCCCGTAGATCGCCCCGGCGTAGGTCTGGTAGTCGTTGCGGCTGCCGAAGATGACGAGTTGGACGGTCGACTCGTGTTGGCCGGGTATCGGGCCGTTGTCCTTGACAAGTTGGTGGAAGTACGGGTCCTGCCGCAGCAGGCTGGCGCAGGTGGCGTCGAGGTCGGCGGCGGTCAGGGCCTGTGCGCGGAGGGTGTGGGTCTGGTCGCAGGGGTGGTCGATCGGGAGTGCCGCCTTGGTGAGTTGGCCGGCCAGGTCACACACTCCGTAGGAGGCGCAGTTGGCCTTGTCGTAGAAGTCGACCTGACTGGCGACCGTGACCCACAGGGGCGCGGTCGGGCCGGTGATCTTCGAGGCGTTCAGCAGGCCCTTGACGAGCGGTCGGACCTTGGCCTGGAGGGGTTGGTGTTCGACGTAACGCCCCACGTTCATACCGGCGTTGGAGTCCAGGAAGGAGTTGTCGGTGCCCAGCAGCTTGAGGTGGTCCAGCGCGAACGAGTTGAGCGTGTCGATGATGCTCGGGTCGGCCGTCACCGCCTTGACGTACTCCTCGTTCCAGTTCCCGCGCCAGAGCGGGGTGTAGACGTCGTTGACGGCGGCCAGCATGCTGGGGATGGTGTCGTAGGAGTCGTTGTAGCCCTTGAGCACCCGGTCGTAGACGGCCAGGTAGCGGCCCTGTTCGTTGGCGCTGTCGGAGAGGACCAGGGCCTCGCCGAGCACCTCGCCGTTCCCCGAAGAGACGTCCTTCGAGCGGGAGTTGGCGAAGAAGGCGTCCAGGCCGCCCGCGGTGGCCGTGGCCAGGTTCTGGCCGTACGGGCCCACGTCGGAGGGGTGGTTGTACTGCACGTAGTAGCCGGCGCGCAGGAAGAGCACGAGCTGCCACATCTCGCCGGAGTTGTCACCGGTGTAGGAGGACGCCCCGTCCTTGAAGGCGTTGGCGATGGTGACCATCTGTTCCTCGCGGAACACGTCGTGCGCGTCCCTGCCGGCGAGCGAGAAGAGCGAGTTGACGCACTCCATGGTCGCGGCCTTGACCGCGGTGACCAGGTCGGGTCCGGTGCGGCCGCCGAAGTCGCCCGGGCTGCACGAGGCCGGGGCGGGGCGCTGGCCGCCCCTGTGCTCCGCCGCCGCAGTCGAAGAAGTGGGGGGATTCTTCGCGCTGAGCGGGCGGAGTAGGGCGGGGCCGACCGGCCGGCTCTGGAGCACGGAACGTTCGCCGGAGCCGAGGGTCGGGCCGGTGGGCGAGGGGGCTTTCGGGGACGGGGGGAAGTGCGGCGCGGTGCGATAAGTAGCGTGCTCCACACCGGACTTGGACGAGGGGGTGGCGAGCGCCGGCGTCGCCATGAGACCGGCGATCGTCGCACCGGCGGCCAGGCCGCCGATCACACATCTGGGCCAGGTTAAGCGAGAGCGCATCCCTGCTCCTTCGTGGACGACAGGCGCCCCGGAAGAGGCCGAGGCGTGATCGTCACCTTCTCAAGGCACCCCTCCCGCCGACAACGACGCGTGCCATAGCACCCGGTACCGCCCGGCCATAACAGCCCGCGGGTCGGCGCCCCCGGCCCGTCCGCCACCCCCTACGGCCTGGCCAGACTCCAGGTCCGGGAGGCCCAGGTCCGCAGGTGCGGCGACTGTGCGATCAGCGCGCGGTAGGCCGCGGAGGCCGCGCCGACCAGGGTGTCGGCGCACTCGTCGGCCAGGCTCTCCCGCCGCCAGGCCAGCACATAGCGGCACCACAGCGGCGTTCCGATCAGTGGCTTGACAACGACGCCGGGAATCGGCCGGAGCGTCGCCTGCACGACCGCCACCCCGAGGCTCTCCGCGATCATGCTCTGCAACTGGAGCTGGTCGCCGAGGAATTCGTGCACCGCGGCCGGGACGAATCCGGCCGACTCGCAGGCCGCGTAGAACACCCCGGGCCAGCCCGCCCCGTCGTCCGGCGTCACGAACCAGGCACTGTCGGCCAGCTCCGCGAGCCCCACCTCCACCCGGTGCCTGAGCCGGTGCCGCGCCGACAGGGCGAGGAAGGACGGCTCGGTGACGATCCCGCGGTGCGCCACCGCGGCCGAGTGCCGCAGCTCCAACCCCGGGTAGTCGGCCGCGATGGCCGCGTCCACCGCACCGCCCTCCAGCAGGCGGACGATCTCCGACGACGCGTACACGCTGCTCACCGTGAGCGCGACATCGGGCAGTCGGCTCCGCAGCCGGGCCACCATCCCGGACAGGACCGGGGAGTTGGTCGCAGCCAGGCGGAGCAGCCGGCGCGATCCGGCCGCGTTCCCGCCCGGCCGGCGCCCGATGGCCTCCGCCCGGGCCAGTACGTCGCGGGCCTGCGCCAGGACCTCCGTACCGTACGGGGTCAACTCCACGCCCGACGCGTTCCGCTCGAACAGCGGGGCCCCGAAGTGCCGCTCGATGCGCCGGAGTTGGGTGCTCATCGCCGGCTGCGAGTAGCCCAGCTCCGCCGCGGCCCGCCCCACGCTCCCGACGTCGGCGATCGCACACAGCACCCTCAGGTGCCGAAGCTCCAGCTCCATGCGCACGCTCCTTCCGCTCGACCGGGGAGACGCCGGCGCCGACACCGATGACGACGCCAACGTCGGTGCCTCACGCGGACGTTGGGCGTGGACTCGGCTCCGACTCCAGATGGGCCTTGAGGCGTTCGAGCGTGGTGCCGATGTGAGTGCCGTTGGCCGACCTGCGGTCGAGCACACCGGTGATGAGGACGGCGGCGGGGACGAACCACAGCGGCACCCGCATCCAGTTGGTCTCGGTGACCGTGCAGCCGTCCCCGGTGGGCTCGATGTCGTACTGCCAGCGCGAGATGGGGAGGGCGAGCGGCGTCGCCGTCACCTCGTAGGCGAAGCGCCGGGCGGGTTCGGCGTCGGTCACACGGCAGCGGGTGGCCCATCGGCGCGGGCCGTTGCGGTTCCAGCCCTGGAAGCGCGCGCCCACGGCCGGGCCGCTGGCGCCGCCCAACCAGCGGGCGCGGTACGCCTCCTCGGCGAAGCGGACCATGACGGTCGGGTCGCTGACGACCGCGTACGCCTCGGCCGGGCTGACGCCGATCGCGACGGTGCCGGTGGCGGCGGGCTCCGGGAACCGGGGTATGTGCATCGGGCTTCTCCTCCGCTGATGTCGTCGGCGATTACATCAGCGGAGGAGACGGCCGTACAAGACTGTCGCCGCGGCTTCGGGGCGCCGCCCGCCCCTCCCACCCGGGACAAATGTCATGCCGGGGTCCATGAGGCTTGGCCCTACCGGGAGTTCGGCCGGGCGGCGAGGCTGGGGCGTGAGCACAACGCAGGGAAACACCAGAGGCCGACGGGTTCAACGGGGGTCGGCCACTACCCGACTCAACGGAGGAGAAATGAGGTTCACCTCGCGTCGCCTCGTGCCGTTCGTACTGGCCGCCGGGCTCACCGGGGCCGCCTGTCTGGGGTCGTCCGCCGTGGCGGCGCCGCCGGAGCGGCCGGTGGTGGCCACCGATGCGGGCTCGGTGCGCGGCGTCGAGCACGGGGACTACCGGACGTTCGCCGGGGTCCCGTATGCCGCGCCGCCCGTGGGCCGGCTGCGGTGGCGGCCGCCCGCCCCGGTCCGACCGTGGTCGGGCGTGCGGGACGCCGATCGCCCCGGCAGCGCCTGCCCGCAGACACCCAACGGGGAGGTCCGCGGCGGCAGTACGAACGAGGACTGCCTGTATCTGAACGTCACCGCCCCGAGGACGGATCGGCACCGGCCGCTGCCGGTCGTGGTGTGGCTGCACGGCGGCGGATTCCTCACCGGCACCGGCAGCAGCTACGACGCGCACCGGATGGCCGTGCGCGGCCGGGTCGTCGTGGTGACGGTCAACTACCGGCTGGGGATCTTCGGCAACTTCGGCTATCCGGACCTGCCCGGCTCGGGCGACTTCGGACTGGCCGACCAGCAGGCGGCGCTGCGCTGGGTGCAGCGCAACGCCGGCTCCTTCGGCGGCGACCGGCACAACGTCACCCTCGCCGGGGAGTCGGCCGGCGGAATGAGCACCTGCACCCAGCTCACGTCGCCGAGCGCGGCCGGGTTGTTCGCCAAGGCGATCGTTCAAAGCGGCGCCTGCGCGGTCGATTTCGGCAGGAACGCCGTCTATCCGGGGGTCGGTCACTTCTCCCCCTGGATCTCACAGACGGATCTCCGGTCCGCTGGCCGTCAGGACGCCGCGAAACTGGGTTGCGCACAGCCCGCCCGGGCACTGTCGTGCCTGCGCGGCAAGCCCGTCGCCGCACTCCTGAGCGCCAACACGGACTTCCAACAGGTCTCCTACGGCACGCCACTGGTGCCGCAACGCCCGGTGACCGCACTGCGCCAGGGCCGGTTCCACAAGGTCCCCGTCCTCCAGGGCCACACCCGCGACGAGATGCGGGCCTTCGTCGCCACCCTGCAACACCAGCAGCCGATCACCGCGGACTCCTACCGCGCCCTGCTGCGAGACACCTTCGGCGACCGCGCCCGGCAGTGGGCGGCGGTCTACTCCCCCGCCACCTACGGCACCCCCGCGCTGGCCTGGGCGGCGCTCAACACCGACCGGGTCTTCGCCTGCCCGACCCTCGCCACCGACCGGCTGCTGGCCCGTCAAACCCCCACCTACGCCTACGAGTTCGCCGACCGTCAGGCACCCAACGTCGGCTATCCCGAATCTCCGCAACTCCCGTTGGGCGCCGCACACGCCACCGAGCTCGCCTACCTCTTCGACCTCGGCGGCCGGCACGCCCGCTTCACCGCCGCCCAGGACGCCCTGGCCGGGCAGATGGTCGACTACTGGACGACCTTCGCGCACACCGGCGCGCCCCACGCCCGGGACCTGCCGCGCTGGCCGCGGATGTCGACCGACGACACCGACCCCTACGTCCAGCAGCTCAACACCGGGCCGGGCGGCATCCACCGCGCGGACTTCGTCACCGACCACCACTGCCGGCTCTGGTCGCACGCATAAGCGCGAGGTCTGAGCCGGGGCCGCGTACCGACAGGGGTACGCGGCCCCGGTTCACGGCCGGTTCGTGCGTTCCCAGCCGCGGCCGGGCGGCCGGGGGGCGCTGGTCGACTGGGACGCCTTCTTCGGCACCCTGCGGGAACTGGACTTCGACGGCGTGGCCACCGCCTGCGTCCTCGCCCGGGAGGAACGCGCCGACGACTCCTCGGCGTTCATGCTCGACCGCATCACCAAGGAGCTGGCCCGCTGACTCCCTGGCCGCCTACCGCCGGGGCGACGGCTCGCCCTGCCCGCCCTGGAGATCGGCCAGCAGCTCCGCCTGTCCGGCCAGCACTCCGGACAGGATCGCCCGCGCCACCCGCAGCAGCTCGGCCACGTGCGGGCTGGTCAGTGCGTAGTAGACGGTCGAGCCCTCTTTGCGGGTCGTGACCAGGTTCATCCTGCGCAGGACCGCCAACTGCTGGGAGAGGTTCGCGGGTTCGACGCCCACTTCCGGCAGCATCTCGGCCACCGCGTGCTCGCGCTGGCTCAGCAGTTCCAGGACGCGGATGCGCACGGGGTGGCCGAGCGTCTTGAAGAACTCGGCCTTCAGCCGGTAAAGCGGTGTGCTCATCGCGTCGCCACTCCCTCCGCACACCAGCACGGTCCCGCCCACCGGGCCGCGACGCTGCGCGCCCACCCACTCGTGAAGGTCATGCAGCCCATCCTCGTACGCGCAGCGGCAGGACCGAACCCGGCCGGGCCGAACCGCGTCGAGCCGCCGGCTTCAGCGGCGAGGACCCCAGCGGTGGCAAACACTAGCAACGGGTCGGCACATGCCCCATGCCTTGGATTTTCCAAGTACATGCTTGGAAAATCCAAGACGATGTGTCTACGATGCCTGACGTGATGGCGGGTCGGGGACTTGACCGACGAGGCACCGGGTGGGACGGAACGGAGCGGCGGACTCAGAGATGCGTGTGGTGATCCTGTGCGGCGGAGAGAGCACGGAACGAGACGTCTCCCACGCTTCGGGCCGGTCGGTGGCCCGGGCGTTGCTGGAGCGGGGGCACGAGGTGACGCTCGTCGACCCGGCCGCCGACGTACCGGTTCTCGCCGGGCCGCTGCAACCCGGCGACGCCGTCGAGGAGATCGCGGTCGGGAAGGAACCGCCGTCCCCGACCGACCGGCAGCGGTTGCGGCACCACATGCACGCGGCCCTGACCGGCGGTCCGGTCCTGGAACTGCTGCGCGGTGCGGAGCTGGTGTTCCTGGCGCTGCACGGCGGCTGGGGCGAGGACGGGCACGTGCAGGCGCTGCTGGAGATGGCGCGGCTGCCCTTCACCGGTGCCGACAGCGCCGCCTGCGCCGCGGCCTGGCACAAGCCGCGGGCGCAGGCGGTGTTGGGCGCGGCCGGTCTGCCGGTGGCCAACCGGGTGCCGTGGCGGCCCGGGACGCGGGAGGTGCCGCGGGCCGTACGGGAACTGGTGGCCGCCGGGCCGGTGGTGGTCAAGCCGGTGGCGGGCGGTTCGAGCGTGTCGGTCCACCGGGTCGACTCGCTCCCCGAACTGGCGCTCCGCGCCGCCGACGCGCACGCCGGCGAGGAACTCATGGTCGAACCGTTCCTCCCGGGGCGGGAGTTCACCGTGGGCGTGGTCGGCAGCCGGGCGCTACCCGTGGTCGAGATCGAGCTGACGACCCCCCTGTTCGACTACGCGGCGAAGTACCAGCCCGGCGGGGTCGGCGAGGTCTGCCCAGCCCGGGTGCCGGACGACTTCGCACGCCGGCTCCAGGACCTCGCCGTCCGCGCGCACCGGGCCCTGGGCTTCGGCGCCGATGCGTACTCGCGCACCGACTTCCGCTGCGACGGTCACGGCGCGCCGATGTGCATCGAGGTCAACGCGCTTCCCGGCCTGACGGCGACGAGCCTGCTGCCGCTCGCCGCCACCGGGGCCAACTGGACCTATCCCGAACTGATACAGCGCATCGCTGACCTCGCACGGCCGTCGGCGCGATGACCGGCCGCCTCGCGGCACGCCGGACGGGGAGCGGGCCGGGGCTGCCGCGCACCGCTCGCCCTCGGGACTACGCCGGCCGGTCCTTCGGCGCGGGCCACCCGGTGGTGCGCCACTCGTGCCGTTCCTGGCGTTCTTGGCGCTCCGCCTCGGGCTCGCCGCGCCGCGGCGCATCGTGGGCGGCGCGCGCGGCGGCCAGGTCGGCGTGGATCGGGAGGGGCGAACTGTCGCCGGCCGGGACGGGGGAGCCGTCGGCGGGGATCGCGGCCAGTTCCAGGGCGCGGCCCGCCGCGGCCAGCCGGCGGGCCGCCTCGGCGATGGCCAACTGCCCCTCGCTGGACCAACTGCGCAGTTCGCCCAGGTCGACGATGACCGGACCGGAGCCGCGGGCCAGCACCCAGCCGATCGCACCGGTGAAGCGACGGGCCGCGTCCGGGCCCAGGTACCCGGCGACGGACAGCACGCCGAGGTCCTCCTCGACGGTGTAGCGCCATTCGATGGTCATGTGAACTCCCTTGCGCGGACGGCCTGTCGGAGTGGGGCGGGGTCAGAGGGGCAGGGTTATCCAGATGCTCTTGCCGCCGACCATGGCGTCCGCACGGACGACCGCCGTGCCGCCGAGGTCGAGGACGAGTTCCATGACCGTGGCCAGTCCGCCGCCACCGCCGGTGCTGGCGACGGTCCCGTCCAGGGGCGGCCGGTAGGGATGGGTGTCATGGACGGCGAGGGCCAGGCGGTCCCGGCCGGCCCCGTAGATCACCGTGACCTGCGGGGAGTGTGCGGCGGCGTGCCGGATGCTGTTGGTGACCAGCTCGCTCAGGATCAGCAACGCCGGGTCGATCACCGGGTGTTGGAGGCCGATGCCCCATCCGTTCAGGGTCAGCTCGGCGGTTTCGCGGGCTATCCGCACGGCGGACGGCTCGGTGGGCAGCGTGAGCACGTGCCGGTAGGGCAGTGTCGCCAGGGGTGTGAGCATCACGCCTCCGCGCCGGCGGGTTGGCGGCTGGTGATCGACCGGCCGGTCCGGGATGTCGTCATCGCGTCGCGCTACCGGCGTCCCGCAGCTCGGTCAGCAGCGCGTTCCGGCCGGCCAGCATCTCGGTCAGGATCCGGCGCGCCGCCCCCATCAGGTCCGCGACATCCCCGCCGGCCAGTTCGTAGACGACCGTCGGGCCCTCCCGCGTCGCGGTGACGATCCCCGAGCGGCGCAGCACCGCCAACTGCTGGGAGAGGCCGGAGGGTTCCACCTCGATCTCGGCGAGCAGGTCCCGCACCGGCTTCGGCCCGTCCTGCAACAGCTCCAGCACCCGTATCCGCACGGGATGACCGAGCATCCGGAAGAACTCGGCCTTGGCCTGGTACAGCGGAACGGACATGGCTCCTCGGGTTTCCCCATGACGCCCCGTTGGGGGACGCCACTCGGCAAGGCCGCGCCCGCGGTTGCCCACGGTCACGGCGTTACGGCATTTCGGTATCTCCAGGCCGAACAGCATCCAACCGATTGCGAAATTTTGCAATTCCTCATCCGGCCAATGCAAGCCGGCTCTCACCGCCCATAGACTTGCAGGGTTTTGCAAGTCACCGGTCGCCACGAAGCGCCCCTCACCCACAAGTGGAGGAGACACGATGCTCGCCGGGCACCCCGCCCTCTTGACGCGGCACCACACCGCGGGGCCCCTGCCGACGAGGGCTTCGTGATCCACGCGGACTGGTTTCCGCCGTGGGGCAGGCCGCACGACGCCCCGGTGACCGAGGGTCAGGACGCCCGGCCGTCGCAGCGGCAGGACACCTTCACGGTGCTCATCGAACCGGGGGCGGTGCTCCGCGCCCGGGAGGGGACGGCAACGAGACTGGCCCGGTGCGGGATAGCCGTCGGATCGTCGCTGTCGGACGTGGCGCTGCTGGTGGTGAGCGAGTTGGTGGCCAACGTCCTGCGGCATGCCGCGGACCAGTCACCCACGGCGGACGTCACGGTGGAGAGGGGGGTCGGGCATCTGGTCGTGGCGGTGGCCGACCGTGATCCCCGGCTGCCGGCCATGGAAACCGCAACGCCGGGCACGGGGTTGGGCACCGTGCGGGAGTTGGCCGCCTGGTACGACGGCGTGCTCAGCCTGGAGCCCGACTGGACCGGCCTGGGCAAGCGGATCCTGGCCAGTTTCGTCGTCCCGGAGGGCGATGTCCGGTAGGGCGGGGGGGCCTTGGGGCTTTCGCGGCGTGCCCGGTCAGGCGCGGTACCGGGTGTCGAAGTGGGTCAAGTGGGCGGTCAGCTTGTCCCGCCCAGGAGGCGCCCTACCAGTGGTACGCCACGGTGGCCGAGGAGTTCCCGGCCTCCCGATCGTCGCCTACAACGTGCCGTCGCGCACGACCATGGACATCGCGCCGGAGACCGCCAAGCGCCTGTTCACCGACTCCAACGCCTGCTACCCGTACCTGCGCGACCCCGACGGCCATCGCGTGGAGATCTACACCTCCGACGACCACACCGGCGACCCCGACCACGTGACGTACCGCTGGAACGTGCACGACGACCGCCGCCGCGGCTTCTGGGGCGACGCCGTGATCGAGTCCTGGTACGAGGAGGCCGCCCCGGTCCTCGACCTCGACGGCAACCCCCGGCCCGTCACCGCCCCCGTCCTGGACGAATCGGCCACCGCGGTGGGCGCGGACCGTCTGGGCTGAGGGCCCGCGCCCCGCGGCGATCGACCGCGACGAGGACCCTTGACCGGCCTTCGCCGCCGCGCACACTTACGCATCAGGGGACCGCGTCCCCGCTCCCCTCGGAAGGAGACGACACCGCCATGCCGGCCACCCAAACGCCCCCGCGGCCCTCGCTACCGCGCGTGGGCCTGCTCATACCGTCCTCGAACACGGTGATGGAGCGAGACCTGCGCCACGGCCTCGCGGGCATCGCCGAGGTCCACTGCGCGCGCATGCACCTCGTCGAGACGACCGAGGACGCCGAGGCCGCGATGCTCGACACCTATCTGCCCCAGGCCATCGAGGACATCGCCTCGGTCCGGCCGGCCGTCACCGTCTTCGGCTGCACCAGCGCCGGCGCGCTGCGCGGCCCGGACTACGACCGGGACCTCTGCGCGAGGATCGCGGAACGCACCCGGGGCGTCGCGGTGAGCACGATCGCGTCGGTGAGCGCCGCCCTCTCCGCGACCGGCCGCCACCGGGTGGCCGTGCTGACGCCGTACGTGGACGAGCTCAACACCAAGATCCGCGCCAGCCTGAGCGGCGGCGGCCTGGAGATCCTGGGCATCGAGGGCTTCGGCGTCCGGGACTGCTTCGACCTCGCCGGGCCGGCGCCGCGGGAGATCGCGGACCGCGCGCGGAAACTGGTCGAACGGACCCGCGCCGAGGTGCTCTTCGTCTCCTGCACCAACTTCCGGGCGCTGGAGGCGGTCGACGAGATCGCGTCGACATCCGGCGTCCCGGTCGTCACCAGCAACGGCGCGGTCACCACGGCGGTGCGCCGGGCGCTGGGCGGGACGGACCGCGAGGGCCCCTGATCCGGGTCAGGCGAGCTCCAGTTCGCCGACGCGTTGGTCGCCGCTCATCTCCCCGGTCAGCCGGAATCCCAGGCAGAGGTAGAAGTCCTCGGGGCCGCCGTCGCCGGGATGCCAACTGGCCGTCAGGCGGGAGCCGCCACGGCGCTTGACCTCGGCGGCCACCGCCTTGACGGCGAACCGGCCGTATCCGCGGCCCTGTTCACCGGCCGCGATGTTCAGGCGCCACAGCCCGGAGCGGATGTCGGTGCCGTCGCCGGCGCCGGCGTCGGCGTCGGCGTCGGCGTCGGCGTCGGCGTCGGCGTCGGCGTCGGCGTCGGCGAAGTCGATGGCGAAGAAAGCCATCAGGAAGCCGACGAGCCGGTCGCCGTCGAGGATCAGCCGGGGCCAGGCGACGCCGGGATGCAGATACGCCTCGGCGAGTGACCTGACCACCGGGGCGACCAAATGGCCCTGGTCGGGGCGCACTTCCAGGGCGATGGCGGCGTCGAAGTTGTCTGGGGTGATCTCCGCCAGGCGGAGCGAGGTAGCCATCCCGGAAGCGTAGGGAAGCCGGCCGCAAGGACCAACGCATTTGCGACCTCTCCCCCCGCGGTCACCTCACTCCTCGGATGTTGGACCGTCAACTGCGTTCGCGGAGGCGGAGGTTGAGTCGCGCACTCGGGTGGCCGGCGAGTTACCCCGTGGCGCGCAGGGTGCGGTGGGCGAAGTCGCGCAGATGGGCGAGGACTTCGGGGTCGGCGTCCAGGGTGTACGCGGAGTCCAGGCCGGCGAGGGTCTGGGCGATGCGCGGCAGGGTGTCGTCGGAGGCGTCGACGCGGCAGGTGTGCTCGTCGACGGGGCGGATACGGGTGGCCAGGCCGCGGGTGTGGGCGCGGACGTGTTCGGCGGGGGCGTGCACGGTGGCGACGGCGCGGTAGCGGGTGGGGGCGGCGGACAGTCGGCTCGCGACGTAGGCGGCGGGGTCGTCGCCGGGGACGGGGCGCGGCGGAACGCGCCGCCCGGTGGGCGCCGCATCCGCGATCCGGTCGAGGCGGAAGAGGCGCCAGTCATCCTTGTCCAGGTCGTGGGCGAGGAGGTACCACAGGGCGCCGGACGCCACCAGATGACAGGGCTCCACCCGGCGCCGGGCCGCGCCGCCGTGGCGGGCGCGGTAGTCGAAGGTGACGACCTCGTGGTCGCGACAGGCCACGGCGAGGGTCGCGAGCAGGCCCGGGTCCGCGCGGGGCCCGCGGGACTCCCACGCGATGCCCGCAACGGATGCCTGGAGGGCGGTGACTTGGCCGCGCAGGCGACGCGGCAGCACCTGTTCCAGTTTGGCCAAGGCGCGCAGGGCGGTCTCCTCGATCCCTGTCAGCCCGCCGGCGGCGGTGCGCAGGGCGACGGCGATGGCGACCGCCTCCTCGTCGTCCAACAGCAGGGGCGGCAGGTCGCTGCCGGAGGCCAGGCGGTAACCGCCGGCGTGCCCACGGGCGCTGTCGACGGGGTAGCCGAGCGCGCGCAGCCGGTCGATGTCACGGCGGACGGTACGCACGGTCACCGACAGTCGCTCGGCGAGATCGGCGCCGGACCACTCCCGCCGGGTCTGGAGCAGGGACAGCAGCCGCAGCATGCGGCCGGTCATGTCGCTCGTCATGAATTCCATGATGCCGGCGTCAAAGGACAGGGGCTGTCCGGAATCCCTCCTACCGTGGGTGAGGTCCGCACGGGACATCACGCGACATCGCATGACATGACGCGTGTGCAACGCAACGCAACGCGTCACAACAGAACGTATCCGGAGGAACTTCCCATGAAGATCGCTGTTCTCGGCACCGGTGGCGGCGCCCGCTCCCACATCGCCAAGCTGCTGGAGCTGGGCCACGAGGTGGCCGTCGGCACCCGCGATCCGCAGGCCACGCTGGCCCGCACCGAGCCCGACATGATGGGCAACCCGCCCTTCCGGCAGTTCCTCGCCGAGCACCCCGGCGTCACGCTGCTGACCTTCGGGGAGGCCGCGGCCACCGCCGACGGGCCGGTCATCAACGGCATCGACGGCCACAACGCGGTCGCCGCCCTGACCCCCATCGCCGGCGCCCTCGCGGACAAGACCCTGATCGACTACGCCGTGCCCTTCGTCTACCAGCACGACAGCGAACACCCCTGGCCGACGCCGTGGGGCGTGATGCCCAAGCTGGACCCCTGCGACACCGACAGCCTCGGCGAGCGGATCCAACGCGCCCTGCCCGACACCAAGGTCGTGAAGTCCTTCGTCACCCAGGAGCAGGCCACCGTGGTGGACCCGCAGTCGGTCGGCGACGGGGACCACACCATGTTCGTCGCCGGCGACCACGCCGACGCCAAGCGGCGGGCCACCGAACTGCTGAAGTCCTACGGCTGGCGGGACGTCCTCGACCTCGGCCCGCTGGTGTGCGCCCGCGGCATGGAGATGTACGCGCACCTGCACTCGGCCATCGGCTTCGGCCTGGGGCAGCAGTTCGGCGGCCACTTCGGCATCAAGGTCGTCCGCTGACCGCCGGGCGCGGCGCACCAGACCGCCCCTCCCACCGCCCCTCCCCCTCCCTCTCCCCCTACCGCGAGCGACCATGACCGTCCTGCCCCGCATCACCGCCGGCCAGCGCCGCGCCCGCCTCATACACCGTCAACTCCTCGCGCCCGAAGGCCGGGTGCGGACACCCGAGGCGGTCGCCGAGGCGCTGGTCGGCCTGCACGCCACCGACCCCGCCACCGTCTTCCTCGCCACGGCCGCCCGCATGCACCGGCCCACCGTCGCCACCATCGAGCGTGCGCTCTACGCCGACGACGCCACCGTGGGCGCCGACGGGACGCCGCCGTTGGAGCGCATCCGGTGCATGCGCCGCACCATGTTCGTCCTCCCCGCGTACCTGGCCCCGGCCGTCCGGTCCGCGACCGTCCGCGACATCCGCCGGCACCGCGCCGACACCCTCGCCAGACTGCGTGACGCGGTCGGTTGGGACGAGCGCCGCTACGCGGCCGCCGAACAGGCCACGCTCGCCGCCCTCGTGGCCCGCGGCGCGGCCACCGCCGCCCAACTCGCCGCGGATATACCGGCGTTGCGTGAACAGATCGTCACCTCTCCCGGCAAGCCGTACGAGTCCCGGCAGCGCGTTAGCAGCTCCGTCCTGGGCGTGCTCGCCGCGGAGGGCCGCATCCGTCGTGCCCGACCGGCCGGCTCGTGGACCTCCGCGCAGTTCCGGTGGGCGCCGGCCCGACCCCTGCCGCAGATACCGGTGGGCGCGGCGAAGACCACCCTGGCCCGCCACTACCTCAAGGCGTTCGGCCCGATCACCGTGGACGACCTGAAGTGGTGGACGGGTTGGGGCCTCACCGACGCCCGCAAGGCACTGGCCGCCGCCGGCGCCCAGGCCGTCGACCTCGACGACCACGGCACCGGCTACCTCCTCCCCGAGGACCTCGACACCCCCACCGCCCCCGAACCGGCGGCCGCCCTCCTCCCCGGCCTGGACCCGACGCCGATGGGCTGGCGCCACCGTGACTGGTACCTCGACCCCGACCACACCAAGGCCCTCTTCGACCGCAACGGCAACATCGGCCCGACCGTCTGGTGGAACGGCCGCATCGTCGGTGCCTGGGCCCAACACCCCGAAGGCCACCTCAACCACCGGCTTCTCACCGACCCCGGCCGCGAAGCCCACGCCGCCATACGCAACGAGATCGACCGCCTGACCGCCTTCCTCGACGGCACCCGGGTCACCCCCTGCTACCGCACGCCCCTCGAACGCCATCTCGCCGCCATCTGACCGAGCTCAGCCGTGTCTGGCAGGCACGGCAGGCGCCCGACCGGACCGCGCGCCGATCACGCGCTTGGCTGCGGCCAGATGCGCTCCGGAACGGTGTCAAGATTGTGCAGACGGGTCCCGTCAGGCGCGTACGCGTTGAGGAGATAGCCCCGGTCGAGGCGGACGCCTTCCTTGGAAAGAAACAGGGTGAGCGACTCCGCGATGTCGCCGAAGTTCTCGTATCCGCCCTTCTTGTGGGTCCACACGCTCAGCACGGGGAAGCCCTTTTCGTCCTTCGCGTGCCGGATGCCATAGATGTCCGCGTCGCCGCCTGCCCGGCGATAGCGGGCGGCCAGTTCCGTGCCGGCCCGTGCAGGGGTCGCCGTGGTGGTCGGCGGGCCCGAGGGGCGGGCATCGCCGACGACATCACACCCCATGAGCAGAACGGAGAAGGCAAGAAAGCCAATTGGCAGGAGTCGCTTCAGCACGCTCGTAACACTCGCATTTCCACCGCCGAGCCCGACGGCGCAAGAAAGGGAACGCCCCCTCGGCGAGGGGGCGTTCTTGACGATCTTTGCTTTACTTGGCCGTGCGCTTCTTGCGCGCCGGCTTCGAAGCGGGGGCCTCGGAGTCGCGGGCCACGGCCACGAAGGACTTGACGGCCTCCTGGAGCTTGGCCACGTTCTCGGCGCCGAGGTCGGCCTCGTACCACTTGAGGTCGAGCACCTGACGGACGCCGATCTCCTTGGTGCCGTCCTCGTTCGCCTCGCCGGTCTCGTACTCCTCGTCGACCATCGCGGGCACCGCGAACCTGACCGTCGTGACGCCGTCCGTCACCTCGGGGTTGAGGTCGTCCTGGAGAACCGAACGCCAGTAAGTCGCCTTCTTGACGATCTGACTTCCGACCGGAACGGGAGTGACTACCTCCTGAACACCCGGCTCATCCTTCTGCGACTCATCAACCTGGATGGTTTCCTTGACAGCCATATCGGCGCGCCCCTTTCTCGTTTGGTGCACCCCAAATTCTAGTAGAAATAGGGGAGTTGAATCCAATCGGCCGCCGGGGGCGCGGGGCTCTCGATTTCCCTGGTTTCCGGACTCCCCGGGCCGTCCTCGCCATTGTCCCGGATTTGCGTGCGGTGGTGCGCGCGGGAGAGCGACGGGTGAGGCGAATCGATGCGGAGTGGCACTCGACCCGGTGCGCGGCACGCGCGGTCCCCACCGTCCGGCCCGTCCAACCACCCGACTGTGACAGACAACCCCCTCCTCAAGATCGCCAGTTGCGGATACTCTCCTCAACACGGTGGATTGCACCACCGACACTCCGAACCAGACAAGAGGGGGTTGTTCTGGCGTGAAACCGCACAGATCAGCGGTCTTCCACAGAGCGTTAACCGTCCTGATAGCCGTTCTCGGCATCACCCTGGGCCTGACCACCCAGGCCGGTGTCGCACAGGCCGCAGACAACTGCTCGGGCCTGTCCTGCCTGACGTTCACCTCCGCCAACAACGGCCGGAACCTGGACGTGCAGAACGGCAACGGCGGCGACGGCGTCTTCATCGTCACCAACTCCGCGCCGGGCTACCACCAGAAGTGGCAGGCCCGCCTTCAGGGCCCGGACTCGTCCTTCACCATCGCCAACGAGGACACCGGCAAGTGCATCGAGGTCGGGCTCCCGCTCAAGCAGCGGACCTGCTCCGGATCGCCCGCACAGCGTTGGTACTTCCAGCCCGTCGACGGCACCACGGACACCTTCATGATCCGTAACGCCGGGGACAACAAGTGCATCGACGTGGTCCTGGGCGCGCAGTACAACGATGCCTGGACCCAGACCTACGGCTGCAACGGCAGCAAGGCCCAGCAGTGGAAGCTCCCCGGCACCGCCCGGGACGCGGCGCTGAAGGCCGCGGTCGACTACGCGTCCACCCGCTGCCAGAAGAACGGCTCCACCTGCTTCTGGACCAAGGGCACCCAGGCACCGGCCGAGCCGCTGCCCAAGCAGTGCGTCTCCCCCGTCTGGTACAACGGCACGGAAGCGCCGGTGCCTTGGACGTTCTCGCTGAACACCTCCTCCGGCTGGTCGAGCCTGCTCGGCGTCAGCTTCACCTCGGGCATCGGGACCGGCCCGGAGAGCCCCGTCCAGGCAAGCGTCAGCCTGACCCTCAACGGCCAAGTCAGCTACGACCTGAAGAAGGACCTCGGCAACAGCCTCACCATCGAGGTTCCGTCGCGCCAGTACGGCTGGGTGGCGCTGTCGACGCTGGCGACGAAGGTGACCGGTGAGTGGACCTTCGACGCCAACGGGTTCCCGTGGAAGGCCAAGGACACCGTCACCGTTCCGCTGAAGAACGACGACCAGGGCCGGTCCAGCATCTACATGGCGAAGACCAGCCCGGACTTCACCAGTTGCAACGGCTGAGGCCACCACGGTCGAACGAAGAACGCTGATCGCTGAACGAAGAACACCGAACGAGGAACGCTGAACGCTGAGAACGCAACGCGCTCGGCATCAGCCCCGGGGCCCGCTCGCGCGTCGAGCGGGCCCCTCTTCGGTTGCGCCTCCGTCCCACCACCGCTTCGTCGTCGACGTCCGCTACGTCGCGACGCCGCGGAGATCCGTCAGAAGCGCCCTAGGCATCGGCCAGGCGGTGCAGCAACCCCGCGGCGAGGAGCAGGACTCCGGTCTCGGTCTCGTTGAGTTCCTCCAGGGCGCCGGCGAGCCAGGTGTCCCGGGCGGTGACGTCGGCGCGCAGGGCGGCGCACCCGGCGTCCGTGATCGCGATGGTCTGCTGACGGCGGTCCCCCGTGCTGCGGGTGCGGACGATGAGCCCCTGCTCGGCGAGGTCGGCAAGGGTGCGGGTGAGGGACTGCGGCTGGAGCCGCTCCGCCGCGGCGAGGCGCCCAGGTGTCGCCGGGCCGTGCCGGCTGAGGCGGGCCAGCACGAGCAGCTTGGTGACGGGCAGCGCGCTGTCGCCGCGCTCGGTGCGCATGCGTCGGGCCAGCGCCATCACCGCGCCGCGCAACTCGGCCACGGCGGAGTCCGACGCCGCGGACGCCGTGCCGTCGTGCGGGAAACCCTTCGCCTTTTTCATGCGCACCCTCTTACTATTTCCCCGCTAGGCTTCGACTGTCGACGATCAATTCCAGTCTACAGCACCGGAAATGTAAGGGTGGGGCGCATGAGTTCCTACGCAGTGCGTAATACTTTCTCGGCTCGGCTCCGCATGGAGGGCGTGCATGCGGCCGTCGCCATGACGGCCGTCGTCGCGACCTTCTACTCCGCGATGGCGCTGGAGCACGCGTTCCGGTTGGGCGCGGGGGTGTTGGTACTGGCGGTGGCGCTGTCGCTGACGGCGGCCCGGACGGAGCGGGCCGCCTCGCGCCGCCGTCGGCTCGCCGGGCTGGTGACGATGCCGGTACTCGCCGTCGTCGCGGGCGGCGTCGGCGAGTTGCTGGTGCACCTGCCGACCGTCGGCAAGGCCGTGTTCACGCTGGCCCTGTCCGGTGCGATCTGGCTGCGCCGCTTCGGACCGGTGGCCACGCGGGCGGGTGCCTGGATGGCCATGCCGTTCATCGCGGTGCTGGTGACCCCTGTCCCGGGGCCGGTTGGTGTCTGGACGGTGTTGTGGTCCGCGCCGATCGCCGTGCTGGCCTGGGGGTGGGTGGCCCTGCTCCAGACCGTCGCGCGGCGCCTCGGCCTCGTCGACGCCACTCCCCCACCGCGCCCCGCGCCGGAACCACAACGGCGGGACGCGCCGCGGAAGGCGGGCTGGCGCGGCCTGCCGGCCAGTACGCGGATGGCGGTGCAGATGGGGCTGTCGCTGGCGGCGGCGTTCCTGGTGGGCGACCTGCTCTTCGGGCGGCACTGGCCCTGGCTGGTGATCACCGCGTATGTGGTGTCCGCCGGGAACCGCGGGCGCGGCGACGTGCTGCACAAGGCCGCGTTGCGGTTCGCCGGGGCGACCGCCGGCACCATCGCGGTCACGGTCGTCGCCTCGTTCCTCCCCAGGCACGCCACCGCCGACGTGGTGGCCATCTTCGTGTTGCTCGGCATCGGCACCGTACTCCGCCAGTTCACCTACGCCTACTGGGCGGGCTGCGTCACCGGTGTGTTGGCGCTGCTGTACTCCTACTTCGGGGAGACCGGCGGCCCGGAACTGCTGGGCGTGCGGCTCGCGGCGATAGCGACCGGGGCGCTGCTCGCGGCGGCCGCGCACTGGTTCGTGCTTCCGGTGCGCTCCGCGGACGTGCTCCGCAAGCGCCTCGGCGCGGTACTCGCCGCGCTGGCCGACCTGTTGCGGGCGGTGCGCCACGAGCCCGAGCGGTGCGCGGAGCACGGCGCGCGGTTCGCCACCGACCTGGCGCTGCTGGAACAGGTGGCCCGCACGGCCGAGTTGCACCGGACGCTGCTGCGCCGACGGGCCCGCACGGCCCGCGCCGCGCACCCGGCCGATGCCGTGGACGCCCTGCGCACCCTGGCCGAACCGGTCCGGGTGCTGGCCGCCCCCGCCGCGGACGGGTCCGGTGCGGCGGCCGGCCCGCACCACCTCCGCCTCCGCGCCGCGGTCGCCGCCAACCTCACGGAGCTGCGCCGCGCCCTGGGACGCCGGCCGGGCGACGGCCACCGGCCGCTGCCGCCCCCGCCCCCGGACGGCGAGCGCCCTGCCTCCGCCGCACTCCGGGCCGTCGGCACGGCAGTTGACCGGATGGCGGAGGTCTTCCCGTCCGTCGAAGCCGGTGCACCCGTCGATACGGCCATCGATACGGCTGTCGATACGGCGGAGGGCCGCGCGCCCGAGTCGAAGGCGAGGGTTACTTGAAGGCGTCGACGTGGTCGGTGACGAAGGTGCGCAGGCTGCGGGGTTGGTGTCCGGTGAGCGCGGAACCCGATGGATACCGACTCGAAGATCACGTACGCCAAGGACTGCCCGTCGCGCACGGTGCTGAGCGTCCTGGCCAACAAGTGGTCGCTCTACGTCCTCGGCGTGCTGGGCCGGAACGACCGACCGCTCCGCTTCACCGAACTGCGCCGGCACGTCGAGGGCGTGACGCAGAAGTCCCTCACCCAGGCATTGCGCGGCCTGGAACGCGACGGCCTGGTCGGCCGCACCGTCTACCCGGTCATCCCGCCGCGCGTCGAGTACGCGCTCACCGACCTCGGCCGCGAGGCGGAAGCCCTCACCACCGCCATCGCCGACTGGTCCAAGACCAACGCGGCCCGCGTGCAGACGGCCCGTGCCGCGTACGACGCCCGCCCGGCCGACCGGGGCTAGCCGGAACCGGGGCGCCGACCGGGAGCACAGCCAGGCCGCGGTCGGTTGAAGGACGACGGGCTGGTCCACCGCACCGTCTACCCGGGCTGCCCACCCGCGGACTGCGGTGCCGTGTCGGACTGCGGCTGGCGGAACAGGGCCAGGCTGGCGGCGGTGCCCAGGAGCGCTACGCAGGCGGCGACGAGGAAGGCCGTGCGCATGCCGGTGGCGAAGGCGTGGTGGGCCACCGCCCGGAACCCGTCGCGCACGGGCGCCGGCAGGGTGGCCGCCGTGCCGTTGACGTCGCCCGTGCCCACGTCGCCGGCCAGGGCTCCCAGGCGGTGCCGCAGGCCGGGGAACCGGCCGGCGCGGGAGGCCAGGTCATGCCGACGCCCACCTCGGCGGTGAGCAGCCGGTGCAAGTGCCGTGCGGTGTAGCCCAGTTGGGTGGCCAGTCCGGCGACGCCCGCGCGGTCGCAGACGCCGTCGGCAATCAGGCGCATGGCCCGCCCCACGACATCGGCCCGCAGGTTCCATTCCGGCGAGCCGGGGCTGGCGTCCGGGTTGCATCGCTTACAGGCCCGGTATCCGGCCTCCTGGGCGGCGGCCGCGCTCCGGTAGAACCGGACGTTCTGGCGTTTGGGGCAGCCGGGGCAGCTCGGGCGGCAGTAGCTGCCGGTGGTGACGGCGGCGGAGTAGAACAGCCCGTCGAAACGGGTGTCCCGGCTCAGCGTTGCCCGCCAACAGCGTTCGAAATCAAGCACCCCACAACCCTCGCAGCGGGGGTGGTCGGTCGCTGGCAGCTATCGGACATGCAGGCGCCCGCCGGGGTTGCCGGGCGCCTGCCGACCCCACTGCCCCTCAACGTCCCACCGGATCACCGCTCCCCGGGTCGTCGGGGCAGAGGAGAGCGAGGTGGCCGCCCTCGTCCAGGGCGGTGGGGACGCCGAGGGTGGTGCGGCGCTCCGGGTGGTCGGCGTCGATGAGTTCGATCTGTCCGTGGCCGCCGCGGGTGACGGCGATCAGCGGGGAGGCCGGGGAGGCGGCGATGGCGCGGCGTTGGACGCCGTCCCAGGGGGTGCCGCCGGGGCGTGGTGCGCCGGCCATGGCCGGGAGGGGGATGCGTGCGGTGACGGCGGGTTCCGGGTGCGGCCCGGGGGTGAGCAGCAGGAGTTCGTCGCCGTCGGGGTGGACGCGGGCGAAGGCCACGTGGTGGGCGGCGACGGCGAGGCGGAAGACCAGGCCGGGTCCGAGCGGCACGCGGCCGATGCGCCCGGTGTCGAGCTGGTGCCACCAGGCGTGGTTGTGCCAGTCGGGCCAGCGTTCGGGCCGGGGCGGGCCGCTGCGGACGACGGACCAGAGTTGGCGTCGGACGGGGTCGAGGCGGAGGTAGTAGCCGCGGCCGGGGCCGTTCCAGGGGAGGGACGGTTCGGGTATCAGGCGGCCGCGGTCGTGGCGGAGGCGGTGGACGCCGGAGCCGGTGGCCGCGAACAGCCGGCCGGTGCGCGGGTCGTGGGCGTCGCCGTGTCCGTCGTCGTCGGCGAGCGGGAGCGTGGCGTGCGGGTCGGCGGGCGGGCAGGAGGGGGCGGCGGCCATCAGGGCGGCATGGCGGTAGGCGGCGAACTGCCCGGGTTCGCGGTGGCGGAGGACGACCAGGGGGTCGTCGGTGCCGAGGACGGTGACGCCGGGTTCGCCGGGGCGGGTGCGGTGGCGGGCGGTGGCCGGGCCGCCGGGGGCGTGCAGGTCGATGGCGGTCAGGAGGTCCGACCACGGCGCCTCGTTGCGCCCCAGTCCGGTGGTGACGGCCAGGTGGCGGCCGGTCGGGTCGGCCGCGAGGTGTTCGGCGGGGATCGCGACGGGCGCGGTCGCGGCGATCAGGGGTCGGCCCTCGTCCGGGCCGTAGGGGTCCAGGACGACGAGTTCGCCGGCCCGGTCGTCGACGAAGGCCGCGCGGGCGCCGGGGAGGGCGAGGAAGCCGGCGTGTTCGGCGAGGTGGCGGCCGTGGAGCACCGAACTCTCGTGTCCGTCGGGGAGGTTGAGGACGCGGAGGGTGCCGGCGACATGGTCGGCGACGAGCAGGCGGGGGTGGTGTGGCATGGGGTGACCTCCGGGGCGTGACTGGCTTTTGATAATGATTATCATGTTTCCTGACGTCGTTGGTCGTATCGGGAGGGATGGGTAAGAGATGGCACGCAGAGCGCTGTGGGGCATACGTCGGCTGGCCGTGGCCGTGGTGGTGGGAAGCCTGTTGGGCGGGTGCGGCACCGCGGCCGACTCCGGGTCCGCGGGCGATCCGGGCGGCGGACCCGGGGGCCGGACCGCCGTCACGGTGGAGCCGATCAAGTCGGCCCGGACGGTGACGGACGTCAAGGGCGTCACCGTCCACACGCCCGGGCCGCCGAAGCGGGTGGTCTGCCTGGTCGCGCTGTGCGACGACATGCTCGCCGAACTGGACATGCGACCGGTGGCCAGCAACTCGCGGCTGCTGGCCCACGAGAAGTTCCTCGGCCCGACGGAGGCGGCCAAGATCCCGGTCGTCCCGGGCGGGTTCCTGAGCCCGGAGGCCGAGGCGATCCTCTCCTTCGAGCCCGATCTCGTCATCGGGCTCAAGGACACCCACGGCAAGCTGGCCCCGGCGCTGAAGGGCGCGACGACGTTCTGGCCGGTGGAGCCGGACAGTTGGCAGGACAGCGTCGGCTACCTGCGGAACCTGGCCGCGCTCACCGGCCGCACCACGGAGGGCGAGCGGGCCGAGGGCGCGTTCCGGAAGAAGCTCTCGGCCGCCGAGGCCGCGCCGAGCGGGCGCACCGCGCTGGTGATGTTCGGCAGCGACGAGAACTTCGGCGTCGCCACGCCGGGAACCGACGTCACCGCCGGGCTGCTGCCGAAGATCGCGCGCTACCCGTGGCGGAGCCGGGGCGTGGACGGCACCTACAGCATGGAGGAGATCCTGGCGCACCACGTCGATGTGCTGTTCGTCGAGACGCTCTCCTTCGGCGGGCCGGCCAAGCCCGGCGAGCGGCTGTCCGACAAGCTGGCCAAGAACCCGCTGTGGTCGAGGATCCCGGCCGTGCGGAACGGCAAGGTGATCGAGGTCGACCCCGAGGTGTGGGCCAAGGGCCGGGGTACCCGGTCGCTGGGCATCGTGCTCGACGAGGCCACGGCCGCGCTGCGGTGAACCGGCGCGGACTGACCCTGACCGCGACCCTGGGCGCGGTCCTGTTGGCGGGCGCGGCGGCGGCGCTGTGCCTGGGCACCCCGTACGTACCGCCGCACGCGCTGCCCGGTGTGCTCGGCGGGGACGATCTCGCGGGGGTGGTGGTCGGCGAACTCCGGTTGCCGCGGCTGGTGTTGGCGCTGGTGGCGGGCGCCTGTCTGGGCGCCGCGGGGTTGGTCCTCCAGGAGGCGTTGCGCAATCCGTTGGCCGTGCCGGAGATGCTCGGGGTGTCCTCCGGCGCCGCGCTGGGGGTCGCCGCGCCGCTCGTCCTGGCGCTGCCGGTGTCGGCGTCCGTCGCACCACTGCTCGCGCTGGGCGGCGCGGTGTGCGGCGGGCTGCTGACGCTGGTGGCCGGGGGGTTGGGGCGGAGCCCGTCGGCGGTGCTGCTCACCGGTGCGGCGGTGACCGCCGGGTTGCAGGCCGCACTGCTGGTCCTGATGGTGCTGGCCGACCAGTTGGACCTCCAGCTCATCTACCGCTATCTGCTGGGGAGTCTGTCCGCGCGCACCTGGGACGACGTCACCGGGCTCGGGCCCTGGCTGGCGGTCGCGCTGCCCGCCCTGGTGCTGTGCGCGCCGGTGTTGTCCGTGCTGCGCCTGGGCGACGACGATGCGCGGGCCCTGGGAGTGCGGGTCCGCTACGCCCGGCTGGCCGCGTTGGCGCTGGCCGCGCTGCTCATCGCCCCCGTCGTCGCGGTGTGCGGACCGGTTGCCTGGGTCGGCTTCCTGGCGCCCCATCTGGCCCGGCGGCTCCGGCCGGCGGCCACCGCCGTGACCTGGCTGCCGTGGTCCGCGGCGCTCGGCGGCCTCACGGTCCTGCTGGCCGATCTGCCGGCCCGACTGGCACTGGCGCCGGTGGAGACGCCGGTGGGTGCCTGGACGGCGCTGCTCGGGGTGCCTGCGGGAGTGGTACTGCTGCGGAGCGGACGCCGTGGGGCGGCGAAGGTGGCGGTCCGATGAGGACGATGATGCGGTCGACGAACCGTCATATTGCCTTGCTTCTCGGTACCTTGGGCCTACTCGTCCTCGGCGCCGGGGCGGCCGGCCTGGTCGCGGGGCGGGCGCTGGAGGCGGGCGAGGTGTGGCAGGTGCTGGCCGGCGGCGGGAATGCCGGGGCACGCCATGTGGTGTTGCAACTGCGGCTGCCGCGTGCGCTGGTGGCGTTGGGCGCCGGTGCGGCGCTGGGCCTGGCGGGGACGGTGTTGCAGTCCGCGCTGCGCAATCCGCTGGCGGGGCCGGAGGTCACCGGCGTCTCCCCCGGCGCGGTGCTGGGCGCGGTGCTCGCCACCGGGCTGGGGCTGGCGGGGTGGGAGCATCCCGCGGCCGTGGTGGTGGCCGCCGGAGTCGGCGGGTTCGCGGGCGCGGGACTGTTGTGGCTGCTGGCCGGCCGCGAGCAGGGCGATCCGGCACGCGCGGCGGTCTACGGGGTGCTGGCCTCGGCCGTCCTCTCCGGGCTGACCGCGGTGGTACTGCTGGTCGCGCCGGGCGAACTGGGCAGCGTGGTCCAGTGGTTGGTCGGCTCCACCGAGGGGCGGGGCTGGGCCCACTGGGGCCTGTTGTGGCCCTGGACGCTGGTGTGGGCGGTGCTTGCCTGGCTGCTGTGCGGGCCCCTCACACTGTTGCGCTGCGGTACGGAGCAGGCCGCGGCGGCCGGGTTGGCGCCCGGCCGGGCCCGGGGTGCGGCGCTGGTGTGTGCGGTGGCGCTGACGGCCGGCGCCGTGTCGTCCGTGGGGGCGCTCGGATTCGTCGGGCTGCTCGTGCCGCATCTGGCCTTCGCACTGTTCGGCGCGGATCTGCGGACCGCGCTGCCGGGCGCGGCCCTGTTGGGCGCGGCCGTGGTCGGCTGGGCGGACGCGGCGGCGCAGTGGCTGTCCCAAGTGCTGGCGCACGTACTGGAGTCGGACCGGCTGACCCTGCCGGTGGGCGCCGTCACCACGGGGTGCGGCGCGCTGCTCCTGCTCGTCGTCGCCCGACGACGGGGCGACACCGAGCAGTGAGACCAGCGGCCGAGCCGGCCGAGCCGGCCAGTCAGCTCTGTCAGCCCAACCAACCAAGTCGACCAGGTCGGCAACCAACCAACACGGCGGTTCCCGCCGGGGATCGCGGGGAGTCGAGGACGCCATGACGACGGATACGGAAGCGCGGACGGCGCGTGAGGCCGGCGACGGCCAGGCAGGAGGCGGCATACGCATCGCCGGACTGCGGTTCGGTTATCCCGGTCGCGAGGTGTTGCGCGGTGTCGATCTGGAGCTGGCCGGCGGCGAGTTGGTCGCACTGGTGGGTCTCAACGGGTGTGGGAAGAGCACCCTGCTGCGGCTGTGCGCGGGGCTGTTGCGGCCCGGCGCCGGGCGGGTGCTGCTCGACGGTGCCGACGTGGCCGGGCTGTCCCGGCGGGCGGCCGCGCGCCGGGTCGCCCTGCTGCACCAGTCCGCGCCCGCCGTGCCCGGCATGACGGTGCGCCAACTCGTCCGCCAGGGACGGTATGCCGCGCGCGGCCCGCTGGGGATGCTGCGGGAGGGCGACGACGCGGTGGCCGCGCGGGCGATGGCCGATGTCGGGGTGGCGGAGTGGGCGGACCGGCCGGTGGAGGCGTTGTCGGGCGGTGAGCGGCAGCGGGTGCGACTGGCGATGGCACTGGCGCAGGACACCCGGGTGTTGCTGCTGGACGAGCCGACCACCTATCTCGATCTGCGGCACCAACTGGAGGTGCTGTCAACGGTGGTGCGGCTGCGCGCCGAGCGCGGGATCACCGTCGTGATGGTGCTGCACGACATCGGGCACGCGGCGCGCTTCGCGGACCGGATCGTGGCGCTGCGGGACGGCGTGGTGGTCGCGGACGGCGCGCCGGAGGCGGTGGTGACGCCCCAACTGCTGGCGGATGCGCTGGGAGTGGTGGGACGAGTGGGGCGTGACCCGGAAGGGGGTTGGCCGGTGTGTTACCCGGATCACCCTCTTTCCTCCCCGAAAATTATTGCGAAATGACAATCGTTTTCATTAATGTGGATCGCGCACCGGCACCCCGCCGGCGCAGCAACCCAACCGTATGGAGGCTCAACTGATGGAGCAGCACAAGGTGTTCACCCCGATCGCCGACCCGGGCCAGCTCGCCCACCTCTCCGCCACCCACTCCAACGCCCTCGTCGAGAACCCCTTCGACGAGGAGGCGGCCTCGGCCGGCGCCGACGGCGACAAGTAAGTCACCGCAGCGGGCCCGTCCGGCGCTCATCCGGACGGGCCCGCCCCGTTGTTCCCACCCCTTCCCGGTTCAGGAGACCCCGTGGCCAGCGCAACCCAGCTCGTCCCAGGCGTCAGCCTCATCACCACTCCCGGCCCCGGACTCGCCCTGCACACCGCCGATGGGGAGTTCCTCCGGGTCGACACCGCCCGGACCGGGCGCGAGCGGTTGCTCGACGCCCTGTCCGGGCGGCCAGCCGACGCCGAGAGCGACACCGAAACCGAGGCGGCACCCGCGTCCGCACCCGATGGTCAACTGGCCGCGCTCATAGCCGCGTTCAGGGAAGCCGGCTATGCCGAACCCGTCCGCGACGAGGGGCCCGCACGGCCCGGCAGGCTCGCCGGCCGCACCGTGTTCCTCCTCGGCGATCCCGCGCTGACCACGCCGCTCCACCGGCTGGTACGGGCCGAAGGGGGCGCGGCCCGCAGCATCGAGCCCGCCGACATCGGCCGGCTGAACCGCGGCCCGCGCCGGGCGGACCCCGTGGCGGTCGTCTGGTGCCTGGACCACCCGGTGCCCAACGGGCTGTGGGACGAGGCCGATCTCCTCCCGGGCCGCCACACCGCCTGGCTGCGCTGTCACCGGGAGGGCGCACAGGTCTGGTTGGAGCCGCTGGCCGACCGGCCCGGCGACGTCACCTCCGCACACGTCCGGCTGCGCCGCCTGGCCGCCACTCCCGCCCACCGCGAGCTGTCCGCGTACTGGGACGGCCAACGCACCCCGGACACAGGGACGTTGGGCACCGATGCGTCCGCCGCACTGATCGCCGCGCTGCTCGTCGGCGACCTGCTGGCCTGGGCCGCCGACGCCCCGGGGAGCGGGCCGCTGCCCGTCCGGCGCCGGCTGCGCCGCCTGGACCTGCGCGACCTCCGCGTGACCGAGCACCCCGTCCTCCCGGTGCCCGAGGTCGCACCGCTCCCCACCCGGAGCGGCCGATGATCGCGACCCACCCGCTCGCGATGGGTGACGGCACCCGCCTCGCCACCGACGTCCTGCTCCCCGGCGACGCCCCCGGCCCGCACCCGGCCGTGCTGATCCGCACGCCCTACGACCGGCGGGCCCAGCACGCCGAGTTGTGCGGCTGGGCGGCCCGCGGCTTCGCCGCCGTCGTCCAGGACGTCCGCGGCCGGCACGGGTCCGAGGGGCGGTGGGAGCCGTACCGCGACGAGGCGTCGGACGGGGCGGCGACGCTGCGGTTCCTCCGGTCCCAGCCGTGGTGCGACGGGCGGATCGTCGCCGTCGGCGGCTCCTACGCGGCGCACTGCGCCCTGGCCACCGCCGTGGACCCCGGCGCCACCGACCGGCCCGATGCGGTGATCGCCGCCGTGCCCGCGCTCGGCCCGGCCGAGACCGCCCGCGAACCGCTCGGCCCGGAGCGGCTGTTCGGCCGCGCCGGCTGGTGGGCCGCGCACGGCGACCGCCCCGACTCCGACCCGGACGCCCTGTCCCGCGCCCTGGCCATCGACCCGGGACTGTTGGACCACCTCCCGGTGGCGACGCTCCCCGCCCGCCTCGGCCGCGACCTGCCCTCGTGGCCGGGGCTCTGGGACCCCGAAGGGCCCGGCCCGTTGCTGCGGCACGCCGGCGGCGCCACCGTGCCGCTGCTCGCCGTCGGTGGCACCCGGGACCCCTTCGCGGACGACACCCACCGCCTGTGGCGCGCCTGGGGCGGACCGGCGCGGCTGCTGACCGGCCCCTGGGGGCACGGCCTGACCGCCGAGCCCGGCACCGAGGCCCGCCCCGGGCACCGCCTGGCTCTCGGTGAGGCGTACGCCCGCTTCGCCCGTGCCGCCCTCGCCGGCCGACTCACCGCGCCGTCACGCGGCGCGCTCGCGCTCGGCGGCAGCGAGGTGTGGTTCCGCGCCGACGAACGGACCGAGGCGCGGGTGTGGCGGTTCGGGGCGCGGGCCGGTCTGCGGCCGCTGCGCGGCACCGACTTCGTCGCCGACCCGGCGCGCCCGGTGCGCTCCGACTCCCTCGACGTCCCGGACAGCGGCACCCCCGACCGGTGCCTGCTGGTCACCCCTCCCCTGCCCCGGCCGCTCGACCTGCTGGGGACCGCCGAGGCCCGGCTCGCCACCGTGGCGGACGCGGCACCGGCCGACTGGATCGTCCGGGTCGTGGCGCTGACCCCGGACGGCCGCGCCGATCCGTTGGCCCTGGGCGCGGTCCGGCGTACCGATCCGCCGGGCACCGTAGCGGAGTTCACCGTTCCGCTCGGCCGCCCCGCACGGCGGCTGCCGGCCGGGACCCGGCTGCGCATGGAGATCGCCGGGCACCACTTCCCCGCGCACGTCCGCCAGCCGCACACCGGCGAGGACCCGGTGGCCGCCACCCGTCTGCTCGCCTCCCACCGGACCGTCCAACTCGCCGGCAGTGCCCTGCTGTTGCACACCGGCCGGGCCCGAGCCATCGACCCTGTACAGGAGATCTGCCGTTGAACGCCCCGCCGCTGCCCCTCGACGCGCTCGTCGACCCGGTCTGCGGGCTGATCCGCGCCGTCGCCCCCGTCGACCACCCCACCGGTGCGCCGCCCCGGTACACCGCGATGACCGCCGACGTCTCCGACGCCCGCCGGTTCGGCGCCTGGCCCGCCGACCGGGTCTCCCTCGGCACCACCTTCGGCGACCCGGACGGCGCCCGGACCGCGGCGATAGCCGAGGCCGTCGAGCGCTACTGCGGCAACCGCCTCCCGCCGGACGGCCACCCCGACGCCCCGCGCCGCGCCACCGCGGACCAACTCGCCACCGAGGGCAAACGGATCTACGGCCCGGGCGACCTGCCCAGGTATGCCGCCTGGCAGTACGCCCGGCCCGACTTCCCCTACCGACGGTTCGACGCCGACACCCCCGCCCTGTGGACCCGCGGCACCGAGAACGGCCAGGAGTGCTGGGCCCCGGTCGCCCTGACCCATCTCAACTGGCGCCAGGGCGAACGGCGTTCGCTCCCCCGCACCCACCACCTCAACTACGCCGGCATCGCCACCGGCCAGGGCCTCGACGACGCCGTCGAGCGGGGCCTGTTGGAGGTCGTCGAGCGCGACGCCCTGGAGCTGTGGTGGCACCTCGACGGCCCGACCCGCGGCATCGACCCGGCCAGCGTCCCGGGCCTCGCCCACGACCTGGCCGGGTGCGGCCTCGACGTGTGGATCGTGGAGCTGCCGTCGGAGTTCGCGCCCTGTATGGCCGCGCTGGCGCACGATCCCGAACGCGGGCTGTACGCGGCCGGTTTCGCCTGCCGTTACGACCCGGCCGACGCGGCCCGCAAGGCCGTCCTGGAGGCGGTGCACACCTGGGTCTTCACCCAGGGCGCGGTGGACGCGGACGGCTGGGTCTTCCGCGCCGTCGAGGCCGGCATGCTCGCCCCCGGCCTCTATCTCGGCCACCGCGCCGACCGGCGCTACCTGGACGACTGCGGGCCGCAGTTCCAACGGGTCCGCGACCTCGGCGCCCACGTCCAGGTGTGGCTCGACCCGCGCACCGCGCCGCTGGCCGCCCGCTTCACCGCGCCCGCCCTCGGCGTCGTCCCCGTCGACGAGATCGCGGCCGGCGGCCGCGCCCAGTTGGAGCGCCGCCTGGCCGCCCGCGGCCACCGCGTCCTCACCTTCGACCTGACCACCGAGGACATCGCCGAGACACCCCTACGGGTGGCCCGGGTCCTGGTCTCCGGGCTGATCCCCAACGCCCCCGCCGCCTTCGCCTACCTGGGGTGCCCGCGCTTCGCCGACACGGCCCTGGCCCGCGGCTGGCGCACCGAGGCCCCCGCCCTCCCCGACGACTTCACCCTCGCGCCCCCGCCCCACATGTGAGCGCCGCACGATGACCCTCACCACACCCTCCGACGCCGCGGCCCTGGTGGCCTCCGCGCTCGCCCGGGCCCGCTCCGCCGAGGTCCCCCGCCCGGAAGCCCCCGACGGCCGCCCGCCGGCCCCGCCCCGCCCCTCGGTGGCGGTCCCGCCGGCGCTCGACCGGATCCTGCGGCTCTCCCTCGCCGCCGCCGCGGACGGCCGGGGCGGGCGGCTGCGGCCGGCCCCCTCCGCCGGCGCGCTGCACCCGGTGACCGCCCACCTCCTCGTGGGCCCCAACGGCCCACTGCCGGCGGGCCGTTACGCCTACGACCCACTCGCCCACCGGCTCCGGCCGCGCGGCCCGGCGCCCCGCACCGCCCCGCCCGGCACCCTCGCCGTGCTCGCCGTCACCGCCCACCGCACCACCGCGCACTACGGCCACCGCGGGTGGCCGCTGCTGCTCCTGGACGCCGGGCACGCCGCCGCGGCACTGGCCCTCGCCGGCGCGCCCGCGGTGTGCCTGGACGCGGACGGGGCGCTGCTGGCCGCGGCCGCCGCGCTCACCCCCGCGGACCGGGCCCGGCCGCTGATCGCCGTGCGCCTGACGCCCGGCGGCCCACCCGATGCCCTGGAACACTGGGCCGGCCCGTCCACTCCGCCCCACGAACACGCCCAACCCACTTCCACAGAACAGGTGTTGACCGCCCTCACCCACGCGCCCGGCACCACCGCGCACTGGCGTCCCGTGCCGCCCCCGGGTTTTCCCGACGCCCTGCTGCTGTCCCGCCGCAGCGCCCCGCCCGGTTTCCCCGTCGGGCCGACCGACGCCGAGTTGGCCGCCGTCCTCGCCGCGGCCCGCGATGCCGCCCCCGAGGGGGTGGCGTGGTGCGCCGCCACGGGTGGCCGGCGGGCGGCGCTCCACGAGCTCGACGCCGACGGCCGGTTGGCCGTCCTGGCCACCGGCGACGCCCGTCCCGCCCTCGCCCTGTGGGCCGCCGGCCAGGCGTGGCTCGGCACGGCGGGCGCGGTCGTCCTCGCGCACGGCTGCCCCGACGACGCGCGGCCCGCGGCCGTCCGCGCCGCCCATCTCGCCGCCGGGTACGCCCTGGGCTGCGCGCACCTGACGGCCGCCGCCACGGGGTTGTGCGCGCGGCCCGTCGGGTCCTGGCAGGGCGCCGACCTCGGCGCCGCGTTGGGCGACCGGCCCGGCCGCGACTGGGTGCTGCACGGCCTGGCCCTGGGCCGCCCCGAGACCACCACGCCCGTAGGAGGCGACGACGCATCATGATGCTCCACCCCGAACTGCTGCGCGCCGCGCGGGTCGCCCGCGGTCCGCTGTGGGGCGCCACCGCCCTCCTGGCCACGGTCACCGCGACCCATCTGGGTCAGGCCGTGCTGCTCGCCCAGGCCCTCGCGGACATCGCCCGCGGCGGTACGCCCCGCCTGCCGGTGCTGCTCGGCGCGGTGTTGGGCGTCGTCGTGCTGCGGGCGGTGCTGGTCCACCGGCAGCGGGACCTGGCCGTCCGGGCCGGCTCGCGGGTCCGCGTGCGGCTGCGCGATGCGCTCCTGGAGCGGCTGGGGCGCACCGGCGGTGCCGCGGCGGGAGTCACGGCCGCCGGTGGGCGGGCCGGCGCGGTGCGGGCCGCCCTGGTGGACGGGGTGGAGGGCGTGGACGCCTATGTCTCGCGCTATCTGCCGCAGGCCGTGCTCGCCTGTGTGGTGCCGGTCGGGCTGGTGGCGGCGGTCGCCGTGCTGGAACCGCGCGCCGCGCTGGTGCTCGCCCCGGCACTGGTCCTCGCGGTGTTCGTCCCCCGCTGGTGGGACCGGCTGTTGGAGCGCCGCGGCCGGCAGCACTGGGGCGCCTACGAGGCGCTGGCCGCCGACTACTTGGAGGCCCTCCAGGGCATGCCGACGCTGCGGGCCGCCGGCGCCGTCGGCCGCACCCGGGCCCGCCTCGGCGCGGCCTCCCGGGAGCTGCACCACGCCACCGTCGCCAAGCTGCGGGTCTCCCTCGTCGACACCGGGCTCACCGACCTGGCCGTGCAGGGCGGCACGGTCGCCGCCGCCCTCGTGGCCTGCTGGTCCGCGGCATCGGGGCGGGCCGCGGCGACCGGCACCTATCTGCTGCTGATGCTGGCGTCCGAGTGCTTCCGGCCGGTGCGCGACCTCTCCCGGGCCTGGCACGCCGGCTACTTGGGCGTCTCCGCGGCCGACGGCATCGCCCGGCTGCGCACCGCGGAGGGCGGCGTCCCCGACACCGGCGACCAACGGCCCCGTTGGCGCACCGCGCCGGCCGTGCGGTTCGACGCCGTCTCCTACCGGCACCCGGGGGCGGCCCTGCCCGCCCTCGACGCGGTCAGCTTCACCGCCCCGGCGGGCCGCACCACCGCCGTCGTCGGGCCCTCCGGCGCCGGCAAGTCCACGCTGCTGGGCACGCTCCTGCGCCGCCACGACCCCGACGAGGGCCGGGTGTTGCTGGACACCGCCGACACCCGGGACCTCGCCCTCGACGCCCTGCGCCAAGGGATCGCGGTCGTCTCCCAGGAGACCTACCTCTTCCACGGCACCGTCGCCGACAACCTGCGGCTGGCCCGCCCGGACGCCACCGACGCCGAACTGTGCGACGCCGCCCGCGCCGCCGGCATCCACGAGGAGCTGCTGCGGCTGCCCCGCGGGTACCACAGCGTCGTCGGCGAGCGCGGTGACACCCTCTCCGGTGGTCAGCGCCAACGACTGGCGCTGGCCCGCGCGTTGCTCGCCGACGCCCCCGTCCTGGTGCTGGACGAGGCCACCAGCGCCGTCGACGAGCGGCGCCAGGCCCGGATCGGCGCCGCGCTGCGCGACGCCGCCCGCGGCCGCACCTGCCTGGTCGTCGCCCACCGGCTGTCCGCGGTGCGGCACGCCGACCGGATCGTCGTCCTCGACGGGGGCCGCGTCGACGCGGTCGGCGACCACGCCGAGTTGCTCGCCGCCGGCGGTCTCTACGCCCGGCTGGTCGCCGCCGACGAGGACCGCTCCCCCGCCCCACCGGCCCACCCGCACCCCGCCCGAAACCCCGAGGGAACCGCCGCATGACCCCGTCCACCACCCCGGCCGCCGACCGGGGCGCGCTGCGGGCCCTGTTGCCCGTCCTGGCCGTCCACCGCGCCATGACCGTACGGACCTTCGTCGCCGCGCTCGTCGACCAGGCGGCCCTGGTCGCCCTGGTCACCCTCGCCGCGCACACCGTCGGCACGGCCGTCCTCGACCACCGCGCCCCGCCCCCGACCACCGTGGCGCTGCTGATCGGGCTGGTACTGCTCCGGGCGTTGGCGACCTGGCGGGAGATGGACCTCTCGCACGACCTCGCCTACCGGGTCCTGGCGGAGCTGCGGATCCGGGTCTTCGACGGGCTCGCCCGCAGCGCCCCGGCACGGATCGCCGGCCGGCGCAGCGGCGATCTGGCCGCGGCCGCGCTCGGCGACGTGGAGGCGCTGGAGTTCTTCTACGCCCACGCCGTCGCCCAACTCGCCGCCTCCGGAGTGGTGTTCGCCGGCGGTACGGCGGTCCTCGCCGTGGTGGAGCCGTGGTTGTTGGTGGCCGTGGTGCCCGTCGCCGTTCTGGTGGCCGGCACGCCCGTCGTCGACGGCCGGGTGCGGGCGGCGCGCGGTGCCCGGACCCGGACCGCCGCCGCCGAGCTCTCCGCGGACGCGGTGGAGACCGTCGACGGCCTCCGGGAGTTGCTCGCCTGCAACGCCCTCGAACGGCGCCGGGCGCGGCTGCGCGAGCGCGGCGAGGCGCTCGGTGGGGCGCAGCGCGCGGAGCAGACCTGGGAGGCCGGCGCCGGGGCCGTGCGCGAACTGCTGGTGGTCACCGCCGTCGTCGGCACCGTCCTCGTCGCGGCCCGCGTGGTGGCCGCGGGCGGGCTGCCCGGCGCCTGGGCCCCGGCGGCGATGGCGCTGGCCCTGGCCGTCCTGGCGCCGCTCGCCGACTCGGCCGCCGCACTGGGCCAGGCCGGTGGGTTGCGCGCGGCCGCGGCCCGGGTCGGCGCCGCCGCGCACGCCCCCGCCGGTGCCCCCGAACCCGCCTCGCCCCACCCCCTCCCCCCGGGGCCGCTCGCGGTCCGCCTCCGTGACCTCCGCTTCGACTACGGCGGCGCCCCGGTCCTCGACGGCGTACACCTCACCGTCCGCCCGGGCGAGACGGTCGCCCTGGCCGGGGTCTCCGGCGCCGGCAAGTCGACCTGCGCCCATCTGCTCGCCCGCTTCTGGGACCCCGCCTCCGGCGCCGTCGAACTGCTCCCCGCCACCGGCGCACCGGTCGATCTACGGGACCTGACGGAGCCCGACCTCCGCCGGGCGGTCGCCGTGGTCGGCCAGGAGGCCCCCCTCTTCCACGGCACCCTCGCCGACAACCTGCGCCTCGCCGCGCCCGACGCCCCGGACGAACGGGTCCGCGCGGTGGCCGCGTTGTGCGGCGTCGACCGCATCGCGGCCGGCCTCCCGGACGGCCTTGCCACCGGGGTCGGCGAGCGCGGCACCACCCTCTCCGGCGGCCAGCGCGCCCGCATCGCGCTGGCCCGCGCGCTGCTCGCCGAGCCGCGGGTCCTGGTCCTGGACGAGACCACCGCCCACCTCGACGCCGAGGGCGACGCCGAGTTGGCCCGCGCGCTGGCGACCGGCGCCTCCGACCGCGCGACCCTGGTGATCGCCCACCGCCCGGCCACCCTCCGCCGCGCGGACCGCATCGCGGTGCTCGCCTCCGGCCGTGTCGTGGCCGACGACACCTGGACCGCCCTCACCGCCCAACCGGAGGGCCCCCTCGCCCGGGTACTGTCCCTCCCCCACCCACCGGGGCCGGACGGATGACCAGTTGACGACCCGTTGGCCGGTCGGCGAGCTGACCGACCCGGGCCCACTCGGTGCGGCACAGCACAGCGAACCATCACGGATCGGTACATTCCTCGCATGGTGTGCAGTCGCTGGAAGTGGTTCCTCACGCGCCAACGGCTGCGCGCTCCCCGGTTCTGGGCGCTGCCGGTCACCCTCCTGGGCGCGGGGCTGGTCCTGTCCTGGCTGTTCCCGCTGGTCGACCGGGAGGTCACCCTCTACGGGAACGAGGTCGGCGAGAACTTCTTCGCCCACCTGGACAGCGGCTCGATGTCCTCGCTGCTCTCGGCCGTCGCGGGCGGCATGATCACGCTGACCGGTCTGGTGTTCACCGCGATCACGCTGGCCATGCAGTTCGGCGCCTCGCAACTGTCGGTACGGGTGGTGCCGATCCTCCAGCAGGACGCCGTGATGCGCTGGGCGATGGGCACGTTCATGGCGACGTTCGTCTACACCCTGATGATCTCGGTGCGGCTCGCCGTCAGCCAGGCCGACTACCGGCCGGTCATCTCCATGTTCTTCGCGATGCTGCTCGCCGTGGTGTGCGCCGTGCTGTTCTTCGTGCTCGTCACCCGCGTCACGCGGGTACTGAACTCAGGCCAGTTGCTGCACTACCTGGCCGCCGAGGGCCGGCGGGCCGTGGACCGCGCGCACCCCGAGCACGGGCCCGACGCACCCGCCGCCTCCGCTCCCCCGGCACGCCCCCGACCCGACGCCGATCCCGTGGTGATCCGGCTCGGCACCCCGCCCGGGCGCGGCCAGACCCTCATCGCCTGCGACGAGCGCGGCCTGGAGCGGCTCGCCCGGCGCACCGGGGCGCGCATCCAACTCGTCCCGGTGACCGGCGACTTCGTTGCCCAGGAGGCGCCCCTTTTCCTGGTGTTCCCGGGCGCGAGGCCGTGGCGCCGCCGGAACCTGACCCGCCATCTGCTCTTCAGCACCACCCTCAGCGCGGGCAGCGATCCGGCCGGGGCGCTGCGCGCGCTCGTCGACATCGCGCTCAAGGCGCTCTCCCCGGCCGTCAACGACCCGGGGCGCGCGGTGCAGTGCCTGGACCACATCGAGGACCTGTTGGTGATGATCGCGCCCCGGCTCGCCGCCCGCCAACCGTCGGCCGCACCGGGCGCGTTCCACCGCCGTACCCGCTCCTGGGCCGACTACGTCTGCATCGCCACCGACGAGATCCGGCACTTCGGGCACGCCTCGATGCAGGTCCAACGACGGCTGCGCGCCCTGTACGCCACGGTCGCCGGGGCCTGCGCCCCCGAGCAGGTCCCGCCGCTGCGCTCCCGACTGACGACGATGGACGCCGAGGCCGGCGCCCAGTGGCCCCAGGACCTCGACGGCCGTCTGGCCCGCCTCCCCGACTCCCAGGGACTCGGCACGGAGAGCGGCGACACCGGGAACGGCCTGCACCGCTGGGTGTGACGCGGCGTCGGTCGGCACGTGCCCCGGTGCCCCAACACCCGCTCCGTGACGTCCAGATGGGCGGTGTTCCGTCCCCACCAGCATGGTGGACCCGTCCCCTGGTCGTGCGGTGCCGGTCGCCGGACCGGGGGGTGCGATAGTCGGGCCATGCACACCATGGGATACACCACAGCGGAATACGGCGCGGTCAGCGTCCTCGTCGGTGCCAACTCGGGTGCCTACCCGTACGGCAACTCGCTGCTCGTGCGCGGCACGGACCAGATACTGGTCGTCGATCCGTCGCTGTCGCTCGTCCGGGCCGCGCCGCCCGCCGACGTCGTCCTGGTCAGCCACGCCCACGAGGACCACGTCGCCGGTCTCGGCGGCTACCAGGTGCCGGTCCACGTCCATGAACGCGACCTCGACGCGCTGCGCGACCGCAGGGCCCTGGTCGACGGGTACGGCCTGCCGTCCGACGTGGTCGACGCCTTCGACGAGAGTGTGCGGGACGACTTCCATGTGCAGGGCCGCCCGGACGCGTTGGGGTTCGGGGACGGGGCCGTGTTCGACCTCGGCGGGCGGACCGTGACCGTCGTGCACCTCCCGGGCCACACCGCGGGCCACAGCGGCTTCCTGATCGAACCGGACGGTTTCCTGTTCGTGGCGGACATCGATCTGACCTCGTTCGGCCCCTACTACGGTGACGTCGGCAGCAGCCTGGTGGACTTCGAGGCGTCGATGCGGCGGTGCCGGGAGATCGACGCGCGCTGGTACGGCACGTTCCACCAGAAGGGCGTGATCGAGGGGGCCGCGGAGTTCCGGCGCCGGCTCGATGCCTACGTCGGCGTGGTGGAGCGGCGGGACGCGACGCTCCTCGCGTTCCTCGGTGAGCCGCGGACCGTCGAGGAGATCGTCGACCACCGGCTGGTCTACCGGCCCCACGTCGCAGGGCCGCACGTGCGGCCGGTGGAGCGGAGGACCGCGGTGCAGCACCTGGACCGGTTGCTGGGCGGCGGGTTGGTCGCGGAGGTGGAGCCGGGGCGGTTCCGCGCGGCGTAGGCGCCCCGCCCCGGCTCCGGTGTCCGCGTCGGATCAGCCGGCGACCTGCTCCGCCGGGGGGTGGTGGGGCGGGGTGAGGCGGATCAGGGCCGCCGAGGCCAGCGCGGTGACGCCGCACATCCCCCACAGCAACAGGTAGGCGGTGAGGGAGGGTTGCTGCGTGGTCTCGGTGAGGAGGCCGCTGAAGACCGCCGCCGCGGCGGCGCCGGCGATGCTGCCGCCGACCTCCTTGAGGTTGTAGTAGACGGCCGTCGACGTCGCCGCCCGGTCACGCGGGCTCCGCTCGCTGATGATGGTGGGGAGGCCACTGATCGCGAGGCCGACGCCGGCGTCCGAGATCATGTGGCCGGCGTACCACACGGGCAGGACGGCGTATCCCACCATCTTCACCGCGAAACCGGCGGCCAGGAGGAGGAAGGCGAGGGTGAGCATGGTGCGGTAGCCGAACCGCCTGCCGACGGCGGCGGATACGCCGGCGGTGCAGAAGCTGACGAGGGCCGGGACGGCGATCCACAGGCCGATCTGCCAGTGCGGCAGGCCGAAGCCGTACCCGGCCTTCTCGGGGACGGCGTCGAGGAAGGCGATGGTGACGCCCTGGCCGCCGAGGACCACGACGCCGGCGGCGAACCCGCAGGCGAAGGCCGGCGCGATGGTGCGGCTCGCCATCGCGCGGACGTCGATGAGGGGTTGGGGGGTGCGCAGGGAGGAGCGCACCCACAGGCCGAGGGCCACCGGTGCGAGCAGCAACCCGCCCACGACCGTCGGGGAGAGCCAACCCAGCGCGGTGCCCTGGGCGATGGAGCCGAGCAGCAGGGTGAGGCCGAGGCCGAGCAGCACGGCGCCGGTCCAGTCCATCCGCCCGCTCGCCCGTCTCTCGGTCCGTGCGATGAGCGGGGTCAGGGCGAGGCCCAGGCCGGCGGCGGCCAGTACCGCCAGGTTCCACAGCACCGTCCGTCCGCCGCCGGAGAGGGACGACAGCGGCCCGGCGGTGGCGGTGCCGGTGGTGGCTCCGAGGATGAGTGCGGCGGCGAGGAGGCTGAGCGCGCGACGGCTGCCGGCGGTGTCCAGTTGGTCCCGTACCAGTCCGACGGAGAGCGGGAGCATGGAGCTGAGCGGTCCGCACAGGACGCGGCCGGCGAGGAAGACCGGGAGCGTCGGCGCGAGGGCGCACAGCGCGGTGCCGAGGGTGATCGAGGCGAGCGCGACGCGCAGCATCAGGCGGTGGCCGTGCAGGTCTCCCAGTCGCCCGAAGGCCGGGACGCAGACGGCCGCGGACAGGAACTGCGCCGCGGTGATCCACATTGCCTGGGCCGTGTCGGTGTGCAACGTGTCGCGGATGACCGGCAGGAGGGAGACCACGCTGCCTTGGATGAACCCGTCGAGCAGGACGAAGACGAGGAGGGGGGCGATCAGGGCTGAGGGAACGGACACGGACACCCGGCGGGCAACAACCGTGCTCATGGCACTCCAGGGGGATTCGCAACCGGCGGTGGTTGCGGACCGGTCCGCGCGGCGTCGAAGGCATTGCCAACGCCCCGGTGGTGAAACCCGGCGCGCCGACAACACCGCACTCCCGGGCGACACGATTGCGCTGTGTGAGTGCGCCGGTGCAGCGCCGGAGCGACGCCGTGCGGATCGGTAACACCCCTGGATGGACAGGGTTTTGAAGATCAGCGATGGCCGCGGCGGTACCTATTCGCCGCCCGCCTCGAAAAGCCCATCACACTCGTCGGTTTAACGGCCCGGCCCGGTGCCAACCTGACGGTGACCGGGTGCGGTGGAACCGCAACGCCTGTGTGCCGAACGCGGATTGGATGCACCCGTGCGCAGGCAAACAACAGTCGCACCCGACCGCCACCGCCGGTGCCTGGCCGTCGACGCCGGAGCCGTTACTCGTCGGAGAGCGTGGAGTTCGGCACCCGCCAGAGCGCGAGCAGGAAGGCGGCCAGGGTCACCACGGCGCCGGCGAGGAAGACCAGGCGCATCGAGGCGACGTATCCCTCCAGGAAGGGCAGCGCCGCGGCGGGGTCGAGGGTGTGCAGGAACGCGGAGTCCTCCAGGTTGACACCGCCGCCGGGGCGCAGGACGCCCACCAGGGCGTGCGCGTTGTCGGGTTGGGACAGCAGTTTGCGGAAGCCCGGTTCGTGGCCGGCCGTGGCCAGTCGGTCGGTGATCTGGCCGGCGGCCGTGGCGAACAGCAGCGACAGGAACGCGGCGGTGCCGACCGTGCCGCCGTTAGAGCGGAAGAAGTTGATCGTCGCCGTGGCCGAACCCATCTCCGTGCGGGGTATCTCGGACTGCGAGAGGGCGGTGAGGTTCTGCATCGCCGCGCCGAGTCCCGCGCCCATCAGGGCCATGCCGACCATCGCGTACCACAGCGGACTGTCCACCCGCAGCGTGGCGAAGACCAGCAACGCGGCGGCCAGCGAGGCGAATCCGGCCATGAGCGGGAGCTTGAAGCGGCCGGTGCGAGCGACCAGTCGGCCCACCAACAGCGTGACGACGAGGTTCGCGGCGACGGTGGGCAGGGTGGCCACGCCGGCGCCCATCGGGCTCATGCCGCGGATGAGTTGGAGGTAGAGCGGCAGGGTCGTCATCGCGCCGAACATGCCGATGCCGAAGACGAAGTTCAGCCCGACGCCGATGCGGAAGGTGCGGATCCGGAACAGGCGTTGCGGCAGCAGGGCGGCCTCGCCCATCCGCCGCTCCACCACGACGAACGCGGTCAGGCCCACCGCGCCGACCACATAGGCCAGCACTGCCTGGGGGGAACCCCAGCCCCAGGCGCGGCCCTGCTCGGCGACGGTCAGCAGCGGCACCAGCCCGACGGCCAGGGTGAGCGCGCCGAGGTAGTCGAGGCGGTGCCGCACCCTTCGGTGCGGGAAGCGCAGCACGCGGACCAGGGCCACGGCGGCCACGGCGGCGAGCGGCACGTTGATCAGGAAGATCCAGCGCCAGCCGTCGAGCCCGAAGATGCTGGCCCGGTCCGCGAACGCGCCGCCCACCAGCGGGCCGACGATGCTGGCGCCGCCGAAGACCGCCATGAAGTAGCCCTGGTAGCGGCCGCGTTCGCGCGGGGTGGTGATGTCGGCGACGATGGTCATCGCCAGCGATATCAAGCCACCGCCGCCGAGGCCCTGGACGGCGCGGAACGCGGCGAGTTCGTAGATCGACCCGGCGGCCCCGCACAGCAGCGAGCCGACCGTGAACAGGCCGATCGCGACGAGGTAGACGGGCCGGCGGCCGTGGATGTCGGAGAGCTTGCCGTACAGCGGGGTGGCGAGGGTGCCGGTGATGAGGTACGCGGTGGTCACCCACGCCTGAGCGGTCAGTCCGTGCAGGTCGTCGGCGATGGTCCGGAGCGCGGAGGCGACCACTGTCTGGTCCAGTGCACCCAGGAACATGCTGAGGGCCAGCCCGGACATGACGGTGGTGATCTGCCGGTGGGTGAGCCGCGCGGGCGCGTCCCCGGCCGTGCCCTGTTCTTGGGTCTCGGAGAAGGTCACGTGTCGTCCTCAAGGGTGGCGGGTGGCGGAAACGGGAGGGCCGGGGCGGCGGGAGCTGACTCCCGTACCGCCCCGGCCCGGTGGCCGATCGGTCAGCCGGCGATCCCTTCGAGGTCGCCGACGGCGTGCTCGATCTCCGGCAGCGTCAGCATCGCCAACCGGGCCGCCCGGGCCCGCGCCCGCGGTGCCGGGTCGGCGAGCAACTCCCGGCAGGCGGCGGCGATGCCGGCCGCGCTGCGGTCGGTGACGTGGCGGCCCAGGCCCAGCGCCTCCACCCGGTCCGCGTTGCCGTGCTGGTCGCCGAAGTGCGGCAGCACCGCCAGCGGCGTGCCGGTGCGCATCGCCTCGCGGATGCTGTTGAAGCCGCCGTGGGTGACGAAGAGGTCGACGGACTCCAGCAACAGCGGCTGCGGCACCCGCTCGACGACGCGGACGTGGGCCGGTACGCCCTCGGTGTCGACCGGGATCCCGGACGTCGAGACGACCACGGTGCAGTCGTCCAGCTCCGCCACCGCCCCGAGTATCGCGCCCAGGCTCTCGGTGGGGTCCGGGAACTCCATCGGCAGCGGCGCGGGCTGGTCGGCCTTGCGGTGGTGCAGCATCGGCAGGGCGGTGCCGATCGCCGCGTACACCAGGGGCCGGTCCGTGGGCAGTTCGGCCACCCACTCGGGCAGCACCGCGCGGCGCTCGACGTCCACGGTCTGCCGGTAGGCCCACGACTTGGGCAGGTGCTGGGCGAAGGAGAAGGCGGACGGCACGTAGTCGACGCGGCCGTGCGGGACGATCGACAGCGGGTCCTCGTGCACGGTCAGGCCCAGCTCCGCACGCCGGTTGTTGAGCTCGGGGAGCACCTGGGCGGGGTCCATCATGTTGCTGAACCCGGAGGGCGTGGGAAGTTGCGGTACGCCCAACGTTTCGGCGGTGAGTACCGCGGCCATGTCCATGCCGTCGCGCAGGACCACATCGGGGCGGAAGTCACGGGCCAGGGGCAGCAGGATGTCCAGGGTCGGCTTGATGCTCGGCCCGGCCAGGGTGCGCTGCATCAGCCGGCTGAGCTCCGCCATCCGCCCGGCCATGTCCTCGATCTTCTGGATCTCGGCGACGTACGGCCCCAGCCTGGCGGTCGGGTCGAACTCCGGTAGCGCGGGCGTCACCTGGACGTCGTCGGCGGCGAAGACGGGGGCGAGGTCGTCATTGGTGACCACCTGCACCTCGTGCCCGGCCTTGGCGAGGGCGCGCAGCAGGGGGAGTTGGGCCCGCCCGTGGGAGGGACTGCCGTGGGTGGTGCACAGGACTCGCATGTCGAAAACCTTTCGTCAGGAGGTTCTTCGGTGGTTGAGGTAAGAGGAGCGGGAAGCCTGGGGCGTCGCGGGTGCGCCGGCGGGGTGCCGGTCGCCCCGCACGTCAGGCGACCCGTGTCGGCGCCGCCGCGCGTCCGAGCCCCTGCCAGCTCAGCCCGGCCCGCGCGAGCCGGTCGGCGTCCAGCAGGTTGCGGAAGTCATGGACCTCGTGGCCGGCCATGCGGGCGCCGATCGCCGCCCAGTCCAGCTCGCGCAGCTCCGGCCACTCGGTGAGGACCACGCAGGCCGCGACCCCCTCCGCGGCCCGCACCGGGTCGTCGACGAGGTCGACCAGATCGCTCAGGTCGGGCTGCTCCTCCCGCAACGCCGGGTCGTACGCGACGAGTTCGGCGCCGCGCTCGCGCAGCAGCCGGGCGACGGCGAGCGCGGGCGAGTCGCGCAGGTCGGAGGTGCCGGCCTTGAAGGTCAGGCCGTACAGGGCGAGCCGCACGCCGCGCAGCGAGCCGTCGGCGCGGCCGCAGGCGGCGGCGAGGCGCTCGACGAGCTGGCGCTGGTGGCTGACGTTGGTCTCGATGGTGGCGCTCAGCAGCGGGAAGTCGACGCCGGCCTGGTCGCACGCGGTGAGCAGGGCGTGGGTGTCCTTGGGCAGGCAGGAGCCGCCCCAGCCGGGTCCCGGCCGCAGGAACGCGGAGCCGATCCGCGGGTCGCGCCCGATGCCCTCGGTGACGTCGTCGATGTCGGCACCGAAGCGCTCGCAGACGGTGGCCAGGTTGTTGGCGAAGGACAGCTTCATCGCGAGGAAGAAGTTCGCCGCGTATTTGGTCAGTTCGGCGCTGGCCGGATCGGTGAGCACCAGCGGCGCGTCCAGGTCGGCGTACAGATCGGCCACGCGCCGCCCGGCGTCCGGGTCGGCGGCGCCGATCACGATGCGGTCGGGGTGCTGGAAGTCGTGGACGGCGCGCCCCTCGCGCAGGAACTCGGGGTTGCTCACCACCGCCACGTCCGCCCGGCCGAGCAGCGCGGCGACCCGCTCGCTCGTACCGACCGGCACCGTCGACTTGTTGACCACGACGCAGCCGGACGGCAGCACCTCGCGTATCTGGTCGGCGACGGCCTCCACGGCGGCGAGGTCGGCCGCCCCGCCCGCGCCCATGGGCGTGGGCAGGCACAGGAACGCCACCTCGGCCCCGGTCACGGCGGCCGCGGTGTCCCCGGTGAATTCCAACCGGCCGGCGTTCAGGCCGTCTTGAACGGTCTCGGGGAGGTCCGGTTCCAGGATGTCCACTTTGGCCTCGCGCAGCCGCGCGACCTTGTGCGGGTCGGCGTCGGCGCACACCACGTGGTGGCCGAGGGAGGCGAGGCAGGCACCGGTGGTCAGTCCGACGTAACCGGTTCCGATCACGGCAACGCGTTGCGCAGGCACAGGGGATCACCACTTTCCGGTCATGGGGGTGCCCACCTGCGACGACTGCGGCGGTGCGCGCGGACGCGCTCGGCCGCCGCATCGTGCGGGCGGACCGGGAACGGGCGTCGCGGTCCCGCCCTGACATGGCGAGCACTCAAGTCATCAATCGTTGAACTGACTTAGGTATGACATGTGGCGCGAACTCAAGTCAACGTTCGATGACATCAGGCCGATGACTTTGAGACAGTCGCCGCAGCCGGGAATATGGGCGGTGGCGGAAGGGCCGCGGACGACGGAGGTGCGGTTGTGACGGGAGTGCAAAACGGCGAGGCGTCGAAGGAAGTGGTCCGCAGGCGCTCGGCCTCGGCCACGCGTACCGCACTCAGGGCCGCCGCGTCCTTCCGCTTCGGCAAGTACGGCTACGAGGGCACCAGCGTGCGGGACATCGCCGGCGACGTGGGCGTGGACGCCGCCCTCGTCTACCGCTACTTCGGCTCGAAGGAGGCGCTGTTCAACGACGTGGCGTGCACGGGCAAGATGTTCGAGCCGCTGCTCCAGGAGCCGGTCGAAACGATCCCCGACTGGTTCTGTGCGATGTTGCTGGGACAGCCGAAGGAGGGCGACTTCCCGCACCCGGTACTGTCCGTGCTGCGGTCCTCGGGCCGCGACGAGGCGGTGGGGCGGTTGCGCGCCGATCTCACCGAGGTGTTCTCCAAGCGCCTGGCCGCCCGCCTCGGCGGCGCGGACGCCGATCTGCGCGCGGAACTCCTGTCGGCCTGGATGCTCGGCACCAGCCTGATGCGCACGGAGATCCGCTCCCCCGCCCTGACCTCGGTGCCGGACGCCACGCTGGAGCGGTATCTCCGGGCCGGCATCGAGGTCTTGATGGCTCCGGCGCCGGAGTGCGACGAGCACGGATCGCCCGACGCCGAGGACGCGGAGCGCGACCTCGCCCTCCGCTGCCCCGACAGCTGCCCGATCCGCCGGGGCTGATCGGGACGGGTCGGGGCGCCCCGAGCGCCCCTCCGCGGCGCACCGCGACTCCCCACAACGCGGCGCAATTCGGCAGGTGTTCACCGCGCACCAACCCACCCGCCGGCGGTCGTTCGGCAGGGCCCGGCAGTCTCGCGTCGCCCTGTCATCGCACTCCGGAGGACGGACACCGTGCCCGCAGTACGCGCTTCCCGGCGGCGACGCCGCCTCGCCTTCCGCTGCACCGCCGCCGTCGTCCCGACGCTGGTCGTCGGCGCGCTGCTGGCTCCTGCCGCGCACGCCACCCCGGCGAACGACCCGCGGAACAACGGGGCGTTGGCCGCCGGCACCGCCACCCCGGCCGGCAACGGCGGCCCCGCACCGGCGGCTTGGCCCGGCAATGGCTCCGTCACCACCGCCGATGCCGCCGACGTCTTCGGCGAGGACCTCAGCGGCCTCTACCAGGAGCGCGGTGTGCTGTGGGGCGCGCAGAACTCCGGCAAGCTCTGGCGGCTGGTTCCCGACGGTACCGGCGGCTGGCGGCCGGACACCGCCAACGGGTGGACGTCCGGCAAGGCGCTCCACTTCCCGGGCGGCTCCGGCAGCCCGGACAGCGAGGGTGTCACGCTCACCGGTGCGGGTGCCGCGGGCGGCGCGTTCGTCGCGAGCGAGCGCGACGCCGACGCGTCCAAGACCAGCCGCCTGTCCGTCCTGAAGTACGACGTCGGTGGTGCGGGCGGCACGCTGACCGCCGCCAAGGAATGGAACCTCACCCCCGACCTGCCGCGCGTCGGCGCCAACCTCGGCTTCGAGGGCATCACGTGGGTCCCCGACGCCCTTCTGACCACATCCGGCTTCAGGGACGAGTCGACCGGCGCGGCCTACGACCCGAAGCGGTACGGCGCCCACACCGGTGGCGTGTTCCTCGTCGGCGTCGAGGGCACCGGCATGGTCCACGGATACGTCCTTGAGGACTCGGGTGCCTACACCCGCGTCGCGTCCGTCAAGAGCGGCATGGCCGGCGTGATGGAACTCCAGTGGGAGCCGCAGGCGTCGCGCCTGTGGGTGGTCTGCGACGACACCTGCCACGGCCAGCACCGGACGATGCGGATCGACGCGTCCGGCAGGTTCGCCACCACCGCGGTCTACGACCGCCCCAGCGGCATGCCCGACCTCAACAACGAGGGCTTCACGGTGGCCGGATCCGACGCCTGCGCCAACGGTTCCAAGCCGGTGTACTGGGCCGACGACAGCAACGACGACGGTCACGCACTGCGCAGGGGAAGCATCGCCTGCTGAGCCGGACGGCGACGGTGCCCGACGGGTGGCCGGCCCGTCGGGCACCCGGCAACCGTTCCCGAGGCGGCCAGACAGACAGGCTTGCCCGAAACCTGACTTGTCCCGACTCGCCCGTCCTGCCAGGGTCGCTCCCAACTCCTCCCCAGAGAACGGATGCCCCCGATGCGTCGTGCCCTCCTGCCCACCGTCGCCCTCGCCGTCGCCGCCCTGTTCGCGGCGGGCACCGGCACCGCCCAGGCAGCCACCGCCCCGGCCGCGACCGGCTCCCTCAACTGCGTCAACGCCTACATCGGCGCCAACAACGGCCAGCCCTTCTACCACGTGCAGTGCGGCGTGATAGGCCAGGCAACGTGGTACGCCAACGCCGCCTGCTCGGACGGCAGCTTCCGCAACGCGGGCCCGTTCACCAACTTCCGTGAGGTGTACGTGTATTGCCCGGCGGGGACCGAAGTGCAGCGGGGCTGGGTCACCAGCGACTGACGTCGCGTCCGAGCTGGCCGGCGAGGTGGTCGAGGGCGGGCGCGCCGTCGGCCACCGACCGGGACGGGCCGAAGGACCCACCCGCCGTCCGCGGCAACCCACCGTAGACCTCCCGCACCACCGGCAGGGCCGCCTGGGCGAGGTCCGGGACGAGGTCCCGCGGTTGTCCGACGGCCGCGGCCAAGTCCCAGCCGTGCACCAGCATTTCGATGACGAGTTGCTCGACGATCCGCCGACCGGGCGCCGGGCCGTAGCGCCGGTCGAGCATCCCGGGGCGGCGGAAGGCGGCCAGCGCGCTCCGTGCGGCGGCCTGGAACGCCGCGAGGGGGTCCTCGCCGAGGTGGTCGGCGCCGGCATCGGAGCGCGGGGTGCCGGCGGCCAGTCCGGCCCACATCAGGTTCTCCCAGACCAGGTGGGCGAGCAGGGCGCGCACGTCCCAGTCCGCACAGGGCGTCGGCAGGTCCAACTGGTCGGGACCGACCGCGCGGACAAGCTCCGCCACGGCACCCAACGTCCGTTCGCACGCGTCGAGTACGCCGGCGGGCCGCCAGGCATCGGCGCCGGCGTCGTACAGGGCGCCGAGCTCCTCGGCCCGCGCGCCGGGCGCGGGGTTGGCGCGCAGCGCGGTCCTCAGCCAGTCGCCGGGCGCCGCCATGTCCGGTCGGACCGGCCAGTCGTTGATGACGCACGTCAACTGCCAGTACCGCTCGACCTTGGGGTCCGAGGCGGTCTCCAACTGCTCCGACAACACCCGACGGGCGGGTGCGTCGTCGCCGTGCACGGCGTCGCGGGTGCCTGCCTGGGTGGGGATCCAGGCGGTGACGATGTCGGCGACCACCTGCTCGGCGGCGGGCGAGTCCGGCGCGATCCCGTCCCGTATCGCGGTGTTCACCCGCCGCGTCCAGTCGTCGGTGAGCCGCCGGGCGTCGCGCAGCGTGCGTTCGTCGTGCTCGCCCGGGGCGTGCTCGGCGGCGTAGCGGGCCATGCGCCGCATTCCGGCCCGCAGGTCCGGATCCGCGACCAGTTCGCCGAGTTCGATCCAGGCATCGACCTGGGCGTCGGTGGGGTTGTCGGGCAGGTCCGGGGTGGCGGCCAGCAGTCCGCGACGGTAGGCCGGTACGTCCAGGTCCGTGAGCGTCTCGGTCACGAACTCCGCGATGAGCGTGCGGCGTTCGGCGGCGGACAGGCGGGCGGCTCGGGTCATGACGGCGAGTCCTTCGACGGTGGTGGTTCGGCGGGTGACGGAGCGCAGCACCGCCTGCTGCCCGCGCAGCACGCGGATCTGCGCCTCCAGCGCGTCGACATGGGCCGCGGCCACCTCCGTCAGGCTCTGCTCGCGGTCGAGGACGTCGCGGATCTGCGCCAGTCCCAGTCCGAGGTCCCGTAGGGTCCGGGCCAGTTCCAGGCGGGCCAGCGACGCCGAGTCGTAGACGCGGTACCCGGCGGCGGTCCGCCCGGCGGGCGGCACCACCCCCACGTCGGACCAGTGCCGGATGAGCTTCACCGACAGTCCGGTCCTCCGCGCGATCTCCCCGATGTTCCACGACATCTCGTCGTCGACGTGCATGCGCCCCACCTTCGACTCTCCCCTCGTGGGAGAGTCAACCAGGCACCGGCGGGTGGGAAGCATGCGGGGAGCCGGCCCAGTGGGTGCGGCCGGCCGTCGCTGACGCGATGTAGGGCCAGTCGGCCGTCGTGGGAATCTCTCGTCGTGGGAATCGGTCGTCGTGGGAATCGGTTGTTGCCGAAGTCGGTTGTTGCCGAAGTTGCCAAACCGGCAACGACATTCGCGATCGGGGTGCCGTCCGTCGGACGATCGCCGCCGGACGTACCGCACTCGGGAGGACCCATGCCACAGACGCCCAGCACCGACCTCACCCACCGCCTGGTGCCCACCCCCGCCGGCCGGATCCACCTGGTGGAGCAGGGCACCGGGCCATTGGTCGTCCTCGTGCACGGGTTCCCGGAGTCCTGGTACTCCTGGCGCCACCAACTCCCCGCCCTGGCCGCGGCCGGCTACCGCGCGGTGGCCATCGACGTCCGCGGCTACGGGCGCTCCTCCCGGCCCGCGGCGGTGGACGCGTACCGGATGCTCGACCTGGTCGCGGACAGCGCCGCGGTGGTGGACGCCCTGGGCGAGCGGACCGCGGCGATCGTCGGCCACGACTGGGGCGCCAACATCGCCGCGGCCTCCGCGCTGGTCAGGCCCGAGGTCTTCCGCGCGGTCGGCCTGCTCAGCGTGCCCTACGCCCCGCGCGGCGGACCGCGCCCCAGCGAGGTCTTCGGACGGCTCGGCGGCGAGGAGGAGTTCTACGTCTCCTACTTCCAGCAGCCGGGCCGCGCCGAGTCCGAGATCGAGCCCGATGTGCGCGGCTGGCTCGCGGGTCTCTACACCGCCCTGTCCGGTGACACCATGCCGGCGCCGGGCGCGCCCGACCCCCACTTCGTGAGCCCCGGCGGGAGGATGCGCGACCGCTTCCCGACCGACCGACTGCCGTCCTGGCTAGACGAGGCCGAACTCGACGCCTACGCCGCGGAGTTCGAGCGGACCGGCCTGACCGGAGCCCTGAACCGCTACCGCAACATGGACCGCGACTGGGAGGAACTGGCCGACTACGACGGCGCCCCGATCACCCAACCGTCGCTCTTCGTCGGCGGCGGCGCGGACGCCTCCACCACCTGGCTGGCCGACGCGATCGAGGCGTTCCCCACCACGATGCCCGGCCTGATCTCGTCGCACCTCCTCGACGGCTGCGGCCACTGGATCCAACAGGAACGTCCCGAGGAGCTCAACCGGATCCTGCTCGACTGGCTCGCCCGGCTGCCCGTCTGACGCGTGCCTGCCGGGTGGCCACCCGCGGCGCCTGGTCCGGCGGCGTCCGCTTCTCCCCTGCCCGGCTCACCGCGGGCTGGTCCGGCCAGGTCACCGCGTATGCCGGATCACCGCCCCGGCTGATCCGGACGAAGCGCAGCAGTTCCCGGACGATGCCGGCGTTGCCCGCCGCCCAACCGGTCCTGGGTTGAAGGGAGTTCGGGGTCGCTCGGGGGTCGAGGTTCGACCACCGGGCGCCGGCCGCGTCCCAGGTCGCGCGCGAGGCGATGTCCGTGACCAGTCGGCGCGCGAAGTCCGGGCGGTCGCCCTGCTCGACCAGCCGGTCGCAGGCCAGCGCCAGGACGCCGGCGGTGCCGCAGCACCGGCCGTTGTTGTCCCAGAAGCCGGGCCGCAGTCGGCGCGGCAGGCCGGAGTGGGTGATGGTGCGCCAGCAGCGGTCGGCCAGGGCCTGCCAGCCGGGCTCGTCGAGCGCGTCCCGGAGCAGCCGGAAGAGCTGGGCGTCGCCGGCCGGGCCGTGACACCAGCCGTAGCTGTAGCGTTCGATGAGCGCATGGCGTTGCTGCGGATCGGAGTGCGGGACGAGGAAGCCGGCCGGGCCGGCTTCGTTGCGCGCCACGACGCCGGCCACGCCCGCCCGCGCCAGCTCGATCAGATCGGGGCGGCCGGCGGCCCGGCCGACGCGGACCAGCGCGTAGGCGATGCCGAGCGTGCCGTGCGACATGTGGTGGTACCGCCAGGACCACCCCGTGCGCGACTCCCACTGGGCGGCCTCGATCCCCGAACTCCGTTCTGCCGTACGCAGATAGGGCTCCAGCGCGCGCACGGCCAGGTCGAGGTCGCCGGCCGCGAGCGCGCCCAGGCCGATGCCGGCGTTGCCGCCGATCAGATCGAACCAGTCGCCCCAGCGCGTCCCGTCGAACCGGGCGCGCACCGACTCCAGCGCCCGATCCGCGGCGCCGGCGGCGTCCGGAGCGCCCAGTTCGTCATCGACCGCCCGCAGCGCGAACGCCAGGCCCGCCAGGCCGCCGTAGAGGGAGCTGTTCTCGCACTCCTCGACCGCGGCGGACACGCTGCGGGCGGCGCGCAGGGCGGCGTCACCGTAGCGGTCGTCGCCGAAGTGCCGCCGCGCTTCCAGGAGTACGGGAACGATTCCGGCCGTGCCGCCGTAGAGGGCGGGGTCGGGCTCGTCTCCGGAAGGCGTCGCGGCCCAGGCCAGCCCGCCGCCCCCGACCTGCCGCGCGCACCCCGACAACCACCGCAGGGCATCCGCCGCCAACGCCTCGACCTCGTCCACCGCTGCCCGCGCCCCGCCCGCCGCCGTCATGCCCCCACTCTGGCACGCGACACGGAACCCGCCCAGACGGTGACCGAGCCGGGCCCGGAAGCGCGAACGCCGGCGTTTCGGCCATGAACGCCCCCGCGGCGACCCGCAGCCGGTAAGGGTCGATGCGCCCAGCACGAACGTCTTTTCGCTTCCTCGCGGGGCTCGCACCGCGTCCGAAATACGTGAGTTCGAAATTCCCGGTCCTCTCGTTGGGCATGCCGACACCCCCCAACGCTCGCGACTGGAGGCCGCCGTGTACCCGCTCCCCCCTTGTGCGACCGCTCCCCTTCCCGCCGCCCCCGATCAGCACGCGCCCTTCCAGGGCCGAGGCATCGTCCCTCCGCGCACCCGCCGTGCCACCGGCGCGTTCCGCTCGGCCCTGCCGGATACGGGGTGGTCGGCATGAACGAGCCCACCGACGCGTCCGCCGCCAACATCCCCAAACCGCGCACCACTTCGCCGTCGTCGAGCTCTGCCAACGACGCGTCAGACAACGGCCCTCATGCCGCCGCTTCGCCCAACACCGCCGTGGCGACGGGTGGTTCGGGGGCGGAGATGCGGTACGTGGACCTGACCGGCAGCCGGGAGGCGGCCGGTCGTGCCATCCGGATGAGCGACATGGCCAAACGGCTACCGCAGTTGGTGCGTCGGTCACTGGCGCTCGCCTGGCGGGTCGACCGCGCGGCGACCGTCGGGCTGCTGCTGTGCCAAGGGGCCACCGGTGTGATGCAGGCCCTGGGGCTGGTCGCGATCAGCGGCACCCTGACCGCGCTGTTGACCAGTGGGGACGTCTACCAACGGCTGCTGCACGCCTGGCCGTCGGTGGCCCTCCTCGCCGGTGCTGCCGGAGTGCGTGCGCTGTTGGGGATCACCGTCACCTGGCTCTCCTCCCGGCTCGGTCCGCTGATGTCGCGCGAGGCCGAACAGATGCTGCTCACCGGCTGCGCGGAGGTGGAGCTGTCCGCCTACGACGAGCCCGACTTCAACCGCGACCGGGAGGCCGCCGACCGCGGGGCGCAGGTCACCGGGGACCTGATCAACGAGGGGCAGGACCTGATCGCCTCGGCGGCGTCGTTCCTCGCCGGGGCGATCGTGCTGGCCGGGGTGCACTGGGCGCTGCTGCCGCTCCTGGTGGCGGCCAGTCTGCCGCAGGCCGTGGCGCAGGTCAGCGCCGCGCGGGTGCGGTACTTGGCCAATCTGCGCAGCAACGGCGACGCCCGCATGCTGTCGGTGCTGCGGTGGCACATCTTCACGCGGGAGGCCGCCGATCAGATCCGGGCCGGCACCATGGCCGCCTTCCTGTCCGACCGGTACCGGCAGACGGTCGCCCGGATCAACCGCGAGGACCGGGCCGCGGCCGACAAGAGCGCCCGCATGTCCCTGACCGGCTCGCTCTGCGGCGGCCTGGGATCGGCCGTGGTGTGGGCCGCGGTCGTGTGGCTGCTCGCGACCGGCCACATCAGCGTGGGGCACGCGGGGACGGCGGTCTTCGCCCTCCAGACGGTCGGGCAGTCGGTCCGCGGACTGGTCGCCATCGGGGCACGAGCCGTGCGCACGGGCCTTTACATGGATGACTGGAGCGGCTTCTTGGACAAGGCGGGCGGATTCCGCATGTCCCGCGGTGCGGTCCGGCCCCGGCCGCCACGGGAGATCGAGCTCAGGGCCGTCTCCCACCGCTACGCAGGCAAGGGCAGCAACGCGCTCTCCGACGTCTCGCTCACCCTGCGCCGAGGCGAGGTCACCGCCCTGGTCGGCTTCAACGGGTCGGGCAAGTCAACACTGTCGAAGCTGGCCAGCGGTCTGTACCTGCCCACGGACGGCCAGGTGCTGTGGGACGGTGTCCCCACCGGCGACGCCGACCCGCAGGCTCTGTGGCAACAAGTCGCCCTGGTACCACAGGACTACGCGCACTGGCCGCTGACGGTCCGCGAGAACATCACCCTCGGGCAGCCCTCGCCCCGTGGCGACGTCGCGGTGCGCGAGGCGTGCGCGGCCGCCGGGGCCGACGAGGTCGTCGACAAGCTGGGAGCCGGTCTGGACACCCTCCTGGCCCGCGAGTGGCTCAACGGGGAGGAACTCAGCGGCGGCCAGTGGCAACGGATCGCCCTCGGGCGGGCGTTCTTCCGCCAGGCAGGCTTGTTGGTACTGGACGAGCCGACCGCCAACCTGGACCCCCGGGCCGAATACCGCATCTTCCAACGTCTGCGGGACCTGGCACAGGACCGCGTGGTGCTGCTGGTGACCCACCGCATCACCAACGTGGCCGTGGCCGACCGGATCGTCGTCCTCGACGAGGGCACCGTCGTCCAGGAGGGCACCTACCACCAACTCGCCCACGCACCGGGCCTGTTCCAGCAACTCCTGTCGTACCAGGTCACCTCCGACGCGACCGAGAACACCGGCACCGACAACAAGCAGGTCTTCCCGTGACCGAGACCTGTACGCCAGGCCGGGCGCCCCGCCCCGCACGCGGTTCCGGCGACTTCCCACAGAGCGCCCCGCGCAGCCACACCCACAGCCACGCGAACCAACGCACTATCGGCACGGCTGAAGGAGACCGATGAACCCCCATCGCGACACCGTCCCTCCGGGCCTACCCACACCGCGCATGTCGGTGGCCGCACACGCCCGTTCCCGCCACGCCGTCTGGATGTCCGCCACCGCGCTCTTCACCGACCCGCTCGGTCGTGTGCTGCTGGTCAAGCCGACCTACCGCGAGCAGTGGCTGCTACCGGGCGGTGCCGGCGAGTCCGGCGAGAGCCCCGCGCAAGCCTGCCGACGCGAGATCGGCGAGGAACTCGGCCTCGCACGCGCCCCGGGGCGGCTCCTCGCCGTCCACTGGCTGCCCCCGGACCACCCCGACGTCGACGCCGGCCTGCAACTGCCTGGCGAGATCCGTTACATCCTCGACGGCGGCACCCTCAGCGAAGAGGTGATCGCCTCCCTGCGCGTGCCCGAAGACGAGTTGGCCGGCTTCGAGTTCGTCGACTCCACGCAGGTGGAGCATCGGATGATCCCCGTCGACGCGCGGATCGCACTGGTCGCCCTGCGGGCCCGGGTCTCCGGGACGACCGCACACCTGGAGGGCGGCCGACACGTCGGGGAGCCGCCGCCGCTGGACCGGTACGACGTACGGGTCCGGCCGCGGGCCGGGCACCGGCTTCCCCTGCGCGACGATCCGATGCCGGCCGACCTGGAAGTGCGCCAGGCATGGGGCTGGTTGTTCGTGCCGGACGGCCGAGTGGTCCTGGTGATCGACCCCGGCAACCGACTTCCGGCGCTGCCAGGCGGACGGGTCGAGCGGACCGACGCGTCCCCCGAGGAGACCCTGCGGCGCGAAGCCGTGGAGGAGGCCCGGGTCACGATCGACGAGCCGCTACGCCTCGGCTGGGTGCACGACACCACCGGCACGGCAGACGGTGGCGCCGACTCGTACGCCCGACTGCGGCTGACCGCCAGGGTCACGGCGGTCGCCCCGGTCGCCGAGGACCCGGCCACCGGGCGCACCTTCGCGCGACTGCTCGTCACCCCCGAACAGGCGGCCGCACTCCTCGGTTGGGGCGAAGAGGGCCACCGGCAGGCGAGACGGGCGGCGCACCTCGCCCACACCCGCTGGGGCATCCCCCACGCCGCCCCCTCGGCGATCGCGGAACTGCCCGCCGGCGGTTGCCGCGTGTAGTGCCGTGGCGCGCGGTGCCCGGTTCGGGTGGGACGAGCCGCCGGGCGGGCGCGCGCAAACCACCGCTCGCCGTCCCGCCCCGCCCCCGCCGCCTCCGGCGAGGGGCGGGGCGGGCCCCGGCGGTCAGCAGGGTGCGGTGTGCGGGGCCGGGCGCTATTCGCCCGGGGCGAGGGTTCGGGCGAGGACGCGCGCCGCGTCGGCGATCAGCGCGTTGTTCGTCGGTGCGTCCTGGGTGGTCTTCGACGACAGCACGATCAGCACGAGGGGCGTCCGCTTCGTCGTCCAGGCAACGCCGATGTCGTTGGCGACCCCGTAGTCGCCGGTACCCGTCTTGTCCGCGACGACCCAGCCGTCCGGCACTCCGGCGCGGATCCGCTCGTCGCCGGTGGTGTTGCCCTTCAACCAGGCGATGAACCGGTCGCGTTGGGCGTCGTTCAGGGCCCGGCCCACGGTCAGGCGCGCGAAGCCGTTGCCGTACGCCTCCGGTGTGGTGGTGTCGCGGAGGTCGCCGGGAATGGCGGTGTTGAGCTCGGGTTCCCAGCGGTCCAGGCGGCTCGCCGGGTCGCCCAGCGAGCGGAAGAACCGGGTGAGGCCGGGCGGGCCGCCGAGTTGGCGGAGCAGGAGGTTGCCGGCCGCGTTGTCGCTGTGCTGGATCGCCGCCGCGCACAGGTCGCCGACCGTCATGCCGGTGTCGACGTGCCGCTCGGTGATCGGGGAGTAGGGCAGGATGTCGGCCGGCGGGTAGTGGATCACCTTGTCCAACGGGGCGCAGTGACCGTGATCGCGCAGCACGGCCGCCGCGGCGAACGCCTTGAACGTCGAGCACATGGCGAACCGCTCCTGCGCCCGGTGGGACACAGCCTGTCCGGTGCTCATGTTGCGGGCGTACACGCCGAGACGTGCGCCGTACTTTCGCTCCAGCGCACGCAATTCGCGGGTGGCGCCTGGTAGTTGACTGCCCGGCACGGTGGTTGTCGAGGCGGCGGTTGCGGAGGCGGTGGCGCTGGTGGCGAGGACGGCGGCGGAGGCGGCGAGGCCGGCCCTGAGGAGGCCGCGGCGGGGCAGAGGGGTGGCGTTGGGCATGCGCAGAGTTCTCCCGTGATCGTCGTCGTCAGGCGGGGCCGGCCCGGCGAGCGTGCCGGGACCGACTGTGACGGGAGTCAGCGAAACAGTCACCCACCGCTCATGTCCAAGAGTGAATATTGAACGCCTCAGAACATATTGATATGACTGCTGGATGGACCTGCTCGCACACCTTGAGGCGTACGTGGCGGCCGTCGACGAGGCCAGCTTCTCGCGCGCGGCCGACCGGCTCGGCATCGCCCAACCGCTCCTGAGCCGTCGCATCAAGACGTTGGAGACCCACTTCGGCGACGTGCTGTTCGACCGCTCGCGGCGGCAGGTCGCCGTCACCGACTTCGGGCTGCTCCTGCTGCCGTACGCCAAGGACGTGCTGGACCGGGCGCAACGACTGCGGCAGGTCGCCCGGTCGGCCAGGCAGTCGGCGATACGCGCGGTCGGCGTGCCCGCGGACTGCGGACCGGCGGCCCTGGCCCGGGTCATCCGCGCCGGCACCGAGCACGAGCTGCCGCTCGGCGTCCACGAACTCCCGCCGGACGAGCGGGTGTCGGGCCTGGCCGACGGGACCCTGGCGTACGCGCTGTTGCGGGTTCCCCCGGGGAACGCGGCCCTTCGGGTGCCGCTCGGTCTGGCCTCCGCACCGTCGCCGGAGGTGTCTTCGGATGCCTTGGAGGGGCCCTTGCCCGGCCAGGCAGCGGCTCGGACTCGGGCCCGTCGTCGGGTGATCCACCTGGAGGATCTGCGCCCCGCGCGCGGGCGTCGCGCTGCGGGCGAACGGGCAGACGCGCGACCGGCCTCCGTGCCGATCCTCACCACGGCGGAGGATCACGTCCCGTACCTGCGGGACCGGCTGGGTCGGGCGGCCGCGCGGGCCGGACTGCCGGAGGGGTTGATCCGGCCGGCCGGATCGCTGGCGACCGCGCTGGCCGAGACGCTCGCCGGGCGGGCGACGCTGCTGTGCACCGAACCGTTCGCGCGTCAACACGGCGCCGACTGGGCCGCATTGGGCGACGCGTCGCTGCACCGCGGCTACGATCCGGGGGCCGCGCGGCGGCGGGCGGATGCGGCCGAGGTGCCGGGCTGGCTGGTCGCGCAGTTGGCGGCCGCGGTCGGCGCCGCGCCGCCCGGTCCGGCCGGGGTGCGTGACGCGGCTGCGGGCGAGCACGCCCCGGCGCTCCTGGCGGCGCGCGGATGAGCGCCGACGCGGTGGAGCGGGCGACGTGCGTCGCCAGCGGTGGTTGGCTGCGCGACGTCGCCGAGGCGATCGCCGCGGACTGGGAAAGCCTGGGCGTCCGCGGGTCGTTCCTGGCCCGGGACATCGACACCGGCGCGCAGCTCGGCTTCGACGTCGACGCACCGGTGCCGCTCGCCTCGGTGGTGAAGGTGCCGCTGGCCCTGGTTGCCTTGGACCGGATCGCGGCCGGAGAGCTCGACGCGGCCCGGCCGATCACCATCGATCCGACCACCAGCAGTGTCGGGCCCACCGGCCTGGCGGCGTTCCGGTACCCGGTCACCGCGGCCGTCGGCGACCTGTTGTTCATGATGCTGTCGGTGAGCGACAGCGCCAGCGCCGACGCGTTGTTCGGGCTGGTGCCGGTGGCGGACGTCGACGCCCGGCTGCGTGCCTGGGGGTGTGCGGACATCCGTGTCCGGCACCGGCTCAACCGCATGTACGAGTGTGCCGCCGGTGCCGCCGGCAACGACTTCTCCCTCGCCCTGGAACTGGCCATCCGCGACGACCGCTCGGGCCACCACACCATCGAGACCCTCGACCCGGCCCACGCCAACCTGGGCACCGCCACGGCCCTCGCCGACCTGCTGCAACGCGTGTGGCGGGACGAGATCGCGCACCCCGACGCGACCGCCGAACTGCGCCGGATGATGGGCCTTCAGGTCTTCACCCAGCGCCTGTCGAGCGAGCTGCGCACGGACACGGTCCGCGTCAGCGGCAAGACGGGGACCTTCCTCCACCTGCGGCACGAGATCGGCGTGGTGGAGGCCGAGTCCGGCCACCGGATCGCGATGGTCGCGCTCACCCGCTCCGATCGCCGGGCCAGCCTGGCTCCGGACATCGACCTGGCCATCGGGGCCGCGGCACGGGACGCCTTCGAGGCGCTACGCCGCTGACTGCCACGATGCCACTGACAGGCGCTGCGCCGCCGAGCCGCCGATCGCCACGGCTCACCAACCCACCGCGTCCGCCAGCAGGTCCACCTGTTCCAGGCCGCCGCCGTGCGGCAAGAGGATGAGTTCGTCGCAGCCCGCTTCGGCATAGGCGGCGACCTCGTTGGCCACCGCCTCGGGACTGGACAGGCCCGCCTCGATGCTCTCCGTGGTGAAGGTGCCCGAGGTGTAGTAGTTGGTGAGGCTGTCGTGGAGGCGTTGCGGCGCGTCCGGGCCCAGCGCGAAGTGGGCGGTCCCCACCAGGCGGGGCACGCCCGCCCGGCCGGCGTCCCGCCATGCCTGTCGGACCGCCGGGACCAGGGAGCGGAATTTCTCCACGCCCTGCGCCCCGCCGATCCAGCCCTCTCCGTAGGTGACCATGCGCCGCAGGGTGGGCCGGGTGAACCCGCCGAACAGCAGGGCGTCGAAGAGCCTGCCGCGACGATGGAAGTCGACGCCGCCCGTGCGGTAGTCGTCCTCCCGGGCGCCCGGTGCCAGGCCCAACACCAGTCGGCCGCCGGACAACCGGTCGAGTGTGGCGGCGGACTTGGCGAACAGCGCGTGGTTGGCGCGCTGCGGGGCCAGCAGGATGGTGGTGGTCAGGCGCACCCGGGCGGTGGCTCCGGCGGCGACGGCCAGTGCGGTCAACGGCTCGTAGTTGTCGTAGACCAGGCGGTCGGTGGAGCCGAGCGAGGCGAAGCCGCGTTCCTCGGCGCGCCGGGCCCAGTCCACGAGGGACAGGCCCGGGTCGGGGCGCAGTCCGGGGAGTCCGATGCCGATGTCCATGGTGCCGCGCTCCTCCTGGGTCGGGGCCGAACGCCCCCACCCCGTCATGAGGGGAACGGGCCGCCCGCCTGCCGGTACGCGGCCCGTGACGCCTACGGTCGGTCGCCCTCACGCTACCCGGTGAGTGGGCGCGCGCGTCAGACCGGCGCCCCGGGCCGTCCGGCCGGCCCGCGGCCGAGAAGGCGTCCGACCCGCTCCGCGACGACCTCCGGCCGCTCGGCCTGGATGAAGTGTCCCGAGTCGACCTCCTCGAACCGACCGTCCACCACCCCTTCCACCCAACGCCGTTGGTGTTCGGCCAGCTCGACGTGGTGCCGCTCGCGGCCCCGCACGGGGCGGGCCGCCGAGAGCAGGACCGTCGGGCACGTCGGGCGGGGCGGCTCGGCGCGGAGCCGCGGGATGGCCGCGCTCGGTGGAGCCGGCGCCCGAGGGGCCGGGACGCGGTCAACGCCGTCGGCGCCCCGGCCCGTGGATCATCGTCAGCGGTTCTCGCAGAGGGCCGAGGAGGCCGCGGCGGTCATCTTGTCGATCGCCGCCTGGGCGTTGAGTTGGACCATGGAGTTGGTCATGACCGCCACGTGCCGGCCGTCGGGGGTTGCCGCGGAGAACGACAGGTAGCCGGGCACGCCGCCGTTGTGTCCGAAGGCCACCCCGCCGCAGGGCAAGGGCAGCCGGTCCAGGCCCAGGCCGTACGGGGCGTGGGCGCCCGGGGTCTCCATCTGCGCCAGGCTGGCCCGGGAGACGAGCTTGCCGTCGACGAGTGCCTGGAAGAAGGTGGCCATGTCCCGCTCGGTGGAGGTCATCGCGCCCGCGCTGTGGAAGAGGGACGGCTCCAGGAGGGTGGTGGCGTCCTGCCAGTAGAAGAACGGCCCGACGCGGATGCCGCGGTAGCCGTGTACGTAGGGGTCGGCCAGGGTGCGGTCGCCGGGCTCGGGGAAGCGGGTGTCGGTCAGGCCGAGCGGTTCGATGATCCGGCTCGTGATCACCTGACCGACCGGCGTGCCGGTGACCTTCTCGACGAGCATGCCGAGGATCTCGAAGTTGGTGTTGCTGTACTGGAAGGAGGTGCCCGGCGGGAAGGCCGGGCGGTGGCTCAGTCCGTCGCGCACCAACGCGGCCAGGGTGTAGGTGCCGTCCGGATCGGCCTGGGGGTTGGGGACGTTGGTCGGGATGCCGCTGGTGTGTTGGAGGAGTTGGCGGACGGTGATGGTGTTGCCGTCGTAGCCGTTGCCGTCGACCACGCCGGGCAGGTAGTGCTCGATCGCCGTGTCGAGGTCGACCTTGCCGTCGTCCACCAGTTGCAACACCGCGACGGCGGTGAAGGTCTTGGTCTGGCTGCCGATGCGGTAGTGGTCGGTGGGCTGGACGGGCCGGTTGGCGTCGGTGGTGCCGGTGCCCACGTGGAGGCTCCAGGAACCGGACGGGTCCCCGGCGTAGAGCCCGGCACCCGGGCCGCCGATTGCCTGGAGGGCGTTGAGCGATGCCTGGGTGGCCTGGTGTCCGCCGTCCGTCGCGGCCTGTGCGGGGGACGGCGGGAGCAGGGCGGTCGTGGCGAGCACACCGAGTGCGGCCGCAAGTCTCCACTTACCTGGGTTTCTGGCCATGGAAGCTCCTTTATTGGATTTACGGGTGCATGCACAGCAATGACCGAACATCCTCGTACATCCGGGGGTGCCCTGTTGAGGGTGGCTTCGGCCAACTACGGGGTGGCAAGTGGCCCGTTGGTGTCGGACGGGGCGAGGAGGCGGCGGAGCCAGCGGGTGCGGGCGTGCTGGGCGTCCTGGCTGAGGGCCGCCCGTGGGGCGAGGGTGTCGTAGCCGTGGCAGGCTCCGGGCCAGACATGCAGTTCGGCCTGGCCACCGGCCCGCCAGAGGGCGTTGGCGTAGGCCACGCCCTCGTCCCGGAAGGTCTCGACCGATCCGACCTCGATGTAGGTCGGGGGCAGTCCGGACAGGTCGGTGGCGCGGGCGGGTGCGGCGTAGGGCGGGAGGTCCGCGGCGCCGTACCGGTCGCCCAACAGCGCCTGCCAGGCAGTGGCGTTGGAGGTGCGGTCCCAGAGGTCGATACCGGCCATCTGGTGGCTGGAGTAGGTGGTGTTGCGGTCGTCGAGCATCGGGCAGACGAGGAGTTGGCCGATCGGTGTGGGGCCGCCCCGGTCGCGGGTGAGCAGGGCGAGCGCCGCGGCCAGTCCGCCGCCGGCGCTCTTGCCGCCGACGATGATGCGGTGGGCGTCGATGCCCAGGCGTGTCGCGTGCGAGGCGGCCCAGGCGAGTCCCGCGTAGCAGTCCTCCACCGGTCCGGGGTACCGCGTCTGCGGCGCCAGCCTGTACTCGACGGAGAGGACGGCCAGTTCGAGCGGGAGCGCCACGTTGCGCAGCAGCCGTGGGAGCACGGACCAGGCGTCGCCGCTGATCATTCCGCCGCCGTGCAGGTAGTAGAGCGCCGGCAGCGGCCCGGCGATCCCGGCGGGCCGCGCGCTGACCAGCGTGAGGTCCGGGCCGCCCGGCGCTCCCGGCACGCGCAGCTCCGCCACCTCGAAGCGGCCGTCGGCCCGGAGGTCCCGGAGGGTCGGCCTGGGGCGGGCCGCGGCGTCCTGCTGTTGTCTGGCGGCGAGGTTCTCCGGGGTGAGCGGAGTCCTCACCTCGTCCCCCAACTCCGCCAGCACGGCGCTCAGTTCGGGGTCGAGCGGCGGCGCGGCGCCGATCGGTTGGGGGGAGTGGGGTTCCCAGGGCGCGTCATCAACAGTCATGACCTGCCGCCCGGGAGCGCTCGCGCGAGATTCATGCGGCGTAGTCAACCACCCGCCGGGCGGCGGCGACTGCCACTCGGTGGAGGTCGCGGAGGGAGGAAGGTCACAGATGGGGGCCTTGAACGCCGCTGGGTGCGGCGGTTGTTGAGGGGCGGTGTCGATGAGCGGCGTCCTCACCGTCGTGAGGGGTGCGGGCCGGCACCGGTCGTGATCCGTATGTGATCGGCGTCCCGTAATGTCCCCCTGGGCAATGTTCAAGACATACGCGAAGAACGCGGGGGGCAGTTCATGACGTACCGACGTGCGGCGATACCGGCGGTGGCCGGTGGGCTGCTGCTCACGGCGCTGCTGTGGTGGGCGGGGGCGAGCGTGCACGCGTTGCAGCTGCCAGGCGCCACCAACGTGGTCGACGGCCAGACCGTCGCGCAACTCCAGAGCTGGCTCCTGCCCTGGGCGTACGACCCGCTCGGCGCGGCCCGGTTCGGCAACGCGATGGCGGGCGGGGACGCGGCCGGGACCGACGGTGCGAGCTATGCGGCGTTGGAGGCGACCGGGCAGCAGATCCGGTTCGGCGCGGTCCTGGTCTTGTTCTCGTTGGGGGCGCTGTTCCTGCTCCGCAGGCTGCCGCCGGAGCGCGGTCGGACGTCGGCGGCGCTGTGGGCGCTGTGGGCCTGGGGACTGGTGGCCGGAACGCTGGCGGTGACGGTGTCCGCACCGTGGTGGATCGCCTCAGGGGGGCGCGGCAGTTTCCGTTTCCTGCCGCGCCTGGCGGGGGTGATCGCCTCCGGGCGGGAGGTTCTGGTGGTGACGGCGTTGGTCGCCGCGGCGGCGACCGTGCTCGTGGCGCGGCTGACGGCCAACGGTGCCGGCCCGCTGCCGCGGGAGGTCGTTCCGACGCGCGCCGCGCGCCTGTCGGCGACCGTCGGGACCGCGGTGGTCGCGTTGGCCGTGGTGGTCGTCTCCCGGCAGTCGGTCGCCGCCGCGCTCCAGTCGGTTTCCCCGAGCGTCGGGGTGTTGTCGGAACCGGGCGATCTGCTGCGCCAGTGGCTGCTGTTCGGTGCGTGGTCGGGGCCGGTCGACGGGGCGTTCGGGGCCTGGCTGTTGGACCGCGGCGCGGACGTGCTGCTGCTCGTCGTGGTGTGGTGGGCGCTGCGGCGACTGCCCGGGCTGCTCACCCGGGCCACCGTGCCGGCGATGGTGATGGGCGGGGTCTGTGCGACCGTGCTCGGGCTGCTGGCGAGCGAGTTGCTGCGGGTGGTCCGCGGCGCGGTGGAGATGCCTGGCGATCCGCTGCGCCTCCTGAGCGGCTTCGCCGAGGGTGTCCCGGCCGCGTTGGTCTGGGGACTGGTGGCGGGCGTTGCGGCCGCGGTAACGCTGCGGGTGGCGACGGGCCGCGCGGAGGTCGCCGGCGCCGCGCCGGACGGCCCGGAGCCCGCCCACCCGTAGGGCCGCGGGGCGCCGCCCAGTTGGCGCGGCGCCCCCGTCAGCCCGTGCGCCTCAGCTCAGCGTCTTCAGCGCGGCCGCGTCGTAGGGCTGGAGCTCCGCGGAGCGGTCGGCCAGGACCTTGGCGGCCCACTCCGGGTCCTGGAGGAGGGCCCGGCCGACGGCGACCAGGTCGAACTCGTCGCGCTCCAGGCGGTCGAGGAGGTTGTCGATGCCCTGGACCGGGGCCCCGTCGCCCTGGAAGGCGCGGACGAAGTCGCCGTCGAGGCCGACCGAGCCGACGGTGAGGGTGGGCCGGCCGGTGAGCTTCTTGGTCCAGCCCGCGAGGTTGAGGTCCGAGCCCTCGAACTCGGGGAGCCAGTAGCGGCGGGTGGAGGCGTGGAAGGCGTCGACGCCGGCGGCGGCCAGCGGGGTCAGGATCGCCTCCAACTCCTCCGGGGTGTCGGCCAACTTGGCGTCGTAGGCCTCCTGCTTCCACTGCGAGTAGCGGAAGATCACCGGGAATTCGGGCGAGACGGACTCGCGGACCGCGGCCACGATCTCGGCCGCGAACTTCGTGCGGGCCACCGGGTCGCCGCCGTAGGCGTCGGTACGGCGGTTGGTGCCGGCCCAGAGGAACTGGTCGATGAGGTAGCCGTGGGCGCCGTGCAGTTCGATGCCGTCGAAGCCGATGCGCTCGGCGGCCGCGGCGGCCTCGGCGAAGGCGCCGATGACGTCGTCCAGGTCGCGCCGGGTCATCGTCTTGCCGCCCTCGGTGCCGTCGACGCGGAGGCCGGAGGGGCCGACGGAGGGGGCGGCGGCGAAGGGCGGCTCGCCCTCCTTGCGGACCGTGCCGATGTGCCAGAGCTGCGGCACGATCGTGCCGCCCGCCTCGTGGACGGCCGCGGCGACCTTCGCCCAGCCGGCGAGCTGCTCGTCGCCGTGGAAGCGCGGCACCCGGTCGCTGTTCCCGGCGGACTCGTGGCCGACGTAGGTCCCTTCGGTGATGATCAGCCCCACGCCCGCGGCGGCGCGGCGGGCGTAGTACGACCGCACGTCCTCGCCGGCGACGCCGTTCGGGGAGAACATGCGCGTCATCGGCGCCATCGCGATGCGATTCGGGACGGTCAGGCCGTTGAGCGCGACGGGGCGGGACAGGATCTCGGCCGCGCGGGAGGCGGGCGACGCGGGGACGGTCACGGGGACTCCTCGTAGGTACCAGTCAAGAAGAAGGCACGCATGGGTTGCGTGTAGAAGCCAACCTGACTGGCGGTCCGGGCATTCCGACCGCCCGGTGCACCCCGACGTGATCCTGACCACGTGCCCGGGCGGGGCGGTCGCCGCGGCGTTCGAACGCATCGCCCACGGCCGCCACACTCCGCATTACCGGACAAATGGGCGGATAGCCTTCCCGGCGGTGCTCGGCCAGTCCGAAAACCGGCGGCCCGCACCCGGCGCCCCGACCCACCGTCCACGAAAGGCCCCCACCACCATGACCGCAGCGCAGACCATCACGCTCGGGCCCGAAAGCGACCTGCCCCAGGTCTTCGAACTCGCGCAGCAACTGCGCGTGGACTCGGTGCGCGCCAGCACCGCGGCGGGTTCCGGGCACCCCACGTCGAGCCTGTCCGCGGCCGACCTGATGGCGGTCCTGATGACCCGCCACCTGCACTACGACTGGGACGCGCCCGACAACCCCGCCGGCGACCACCTGGTCTTCTCCAAGGGACACGCCTCTCCCCTGCTGTACGCGATGTTCAAGGCGGTCGGCGTGGTCGGCGACGAGGAGTTGCTGACGACGTACCGCCGCTTCGACCACCGACTCCAGGGCCACCCCACCCCCGTGCTGCCCTGGGTCGACGTGGCCACCGGTTCGCTGGGCCAGGGCATCGGCTACGGCGTCGGCATCGCGCTGGCCGGCCGGGACCTGGACAGGCAGCCCTACCGGGTGTGGGTGCTGTGCGGGGACAGTGAGATGTCCGAGGGGTCGGTGTGGGAGGCCCTCGACAAGGCCGGCCACCACGAGCTCACCAACTTCACCGCCGTCATCGACGTCAACCGCCTGGGACAGCGCGGCCCCACCGAGTTGGAGTGGGACACCGCCGCCTACGCCCGCCGTGTCGAGGCGTTCGGCTGCCGCGCGCTCGTGATCGACGGGCACGACCTGCCGGCGATCGACGAGGCGCTGACCACCGCCGCCGACGGCCAGGCACCCACCGTCGTCATCGCCAGGACCGTCAAGGGCCGCGGCGTCGCCGAGGTGGCCGACAAGGAGGGGTGGCACGGCAAGGCACTGCCCGAGGACCTGGCCGAGCGGGCCGTCGCCGAACTGGGCGGCGTCCGGCACCTGCGCGTGCGCGGCCCCCAACCGCCCGCCGCCGCGCCCGTATCCGTCCCGGACGCCGGCCCCGTGGAACTGCCCCGCTTCGACGTCGGCGACAAGGTCGCCACCCGCGTCGCCTTCGGACGCGCCCTGGCCGCCCTCGGCGCCCGCCCGGAGGTCGTCGCCCTGGACGCCGAGGTCGGCAACTCCACGCACGCCGAGGACTTCGAGAAGGTCCACCCCGAGCGGTACTTCCAGACCTACATCGCCGAACAGCAGATGATCGCCAGCGCCGTCGGCATGGCCGTCCGCGGCTACCGCCCCTACGCCACCACCTTCGCCGCCTTCCTCACCCGCGCCCACGACTTCATCCGCATGGCCGCCGTCTCCCAGATCACCATGGCACTGTGCGGAACCCACTGCGGCGTCGAGATCGGCGCCGACGGGCCCTCCCAAATGGGCCTGGAGGACCTGTCGATGATGCGCGCCGTCCACGGCTCCACCGTCCTCTACCCCAGCGACGCCACCTCCGCGGCCGCCCTGACCGCCGCCATGGCCGAGCTCGACGGCATCTCCTACCTGCGCGCCACCCGCGGCGGCTACCCCGTCCTCTACGACGGCGACGAAGCGTTCCCGGTCGGCGGCTCCAAGACCCTGCGCGAGGGCGAGCACGACCACGTCACCCTGATCGGCGCCGGCGTGACCCTGCACGAATGCCTGGCGGCCGCCGAACACCTCGCCGCCGACGGCGTCCAGGCCCGCGTCATCGACCTGTACTCGGTCAAGCCGCTCGACGTCGCCGCCCTCGCCCGGGCCGCCCAGGACACCGGCGCGCTCGTCGTCGTCGAGGACCACCACCCCGAGGGCGGCGTCGGGGAGGCCGTGCTGTCGGCGCTCGCCGCCAGTGGCAACCACCCGGCCTTCACCCACCTCGCCGTCACCAACCTCCCGGGCTCCGGCACCACCGGCGAACTCCTCGACGCGGCCGGCATTTCCCGGTCCCACATCGCCCAGGCGGCCCGCGCGCTGATCCAGCGTTAGCGGCGTCGTCCGGCGGCGGGGCCGGGGCGCCCGGCCCCGCGGCGGACCGCGTACCCGATCGGGACGGCGGTCCGCCCGGTGGGCGGTCGGCTGCGGTGCGGGCGTGCGGCGGGGGTCACCAGGTGTCGACGGCGTCGATCAGCGCCACGTACGAGCCGACCTCCGGCAGCGTCAGCCAGCACTCCCACATCTGCCTGGTGGCACCGTCGCCCCACGGGTTTCCCAGACAGATCCGGCCGCGCGTCGGGTCCACGTCCTTGATGAAGTAGGCGTGGTTGGCGGCCAGTCGGCCGCCGGCGATCTCATCGCGGTCGCTGGTGCCGTAGGTGGCGGCGACGAGTGCCTGGCCGCGCGCCTTCCGGTCGGCCATCTCCCGGGCGAGCCAGGGCGAGGCGAGGTCCAGTCGCTGTACCTGGCGGCCGGTGAGCGTGGCGAGCGCGACGTCTACGGGGCCGCCCTGGGCGACGTCGGGGTAGTTGCCGAACAGTTGGGCCGCGGCCTTCTCGAAGTAGCCCGGCCAGGTCTCCGCGTAACGGGCGTCCGCGGTATGGCCCTTGGCGCCCCAGAGGCCGCCGTGACCGTACGGCAGGTCCGGCACCACGGTGAGGGCGACCGGGTTGCCCTGGTCGTAGAGGGTGACGGTCACGGTGCCGTTGGCCTCCAGGCAGAGGTGCCGCGGGGCGTACTGCGGGTTGGCCTGGAGCACGCCCTGCATGCTGGTCAGCAGCCAACAGGTGCCGAAGCGGCCCTGGTCCATGTCCTGCCAGGACATCGCCTCGGTCGCGGCCGAGACCCACTGCCAGTTCTCGGTGACATAGGCGCCGTCCACCTGCGCGAACGGGCCCTCCGGCAGGACCCAACCGTGGTCCGCGCAGTCACATCCGGCGTCGTAGACGGGTTGGCTGCACGGCATGCCGGCGCCGATCAGCATCGCGGCGTAGGGGCTGACCGAGCGGAGGAGCCAGGTGAAGAGCTCCTGCTGGCGCCGCCAGTCGTAGGCGGGCCGGCCGTGCTCGTCCTCGACGTGGGCGAGGGAGTCCCAACGGTCCAGGCCCTGGGTGCCGAACCGGCGGATGACCAGGTCGAGTTCGGTGGGTGGCAGCGGCACCAGCAGGTTGCCGACCTGGTCGAGCAGTGAACGGGCGCCGTGGCGCTGTTCGTCGGCGAACAGCGCGTTCCATGCCTGGCGGCCGATCTCGTCGGCGCGCTGGTGGTTGGGGGCGGGCCGGGCGGCTGCCAGGGCAACTCGACCACCGGGTGACCGCCCTGGACGTAATGGAGCCGGTCCCGGCCGACGCTGTCGCTGACCCCGTGCACCACGTCCACGGCGCTCATCAGCTCGCGACCGCCGGGAACGAACGGCGCGGCGAGGTCGGCGACCTGCCGCCAGTTGTTGCGGTGGTATCCCATGTGTACTCCCCCGTACGTCCGCCACCCGACCGACGAGCGTACGCGGCGGACCCGGCGGTTCGGTAGCCGGCCCTGGCGTGCGGCCGGCCGGCATCCGTGGCCGGCGGGACCACCGCGCGCGCTCACCGGCCTTCCCCGCAGGGCGGGGCCGGTCACCACTTCGGCGCACGGTCAGGCGAGTTGGCGGACGGCTTCCCGGCGGACGCGCCGTCCGGCCGCCGCGTGCGTCGGGGCGCCGGCGTCGGCGTCGGCGTCGGCGTCGGCGAGGCTCCCTTTACCTGCGCCGGCGCCGGTGTGAGGCTGGGTGACGATCCGGAGCGCCGGCCGACCCGAGGCGTGGTCCCGGCGGCGCGATCGGGGCAGCAGCGGGACGCGTCCGGCCCGCACGGCCTGACCAGCCGCCCTTGCAGGAGGAGTGCGCATGGCACTGCACCGTCTGATCTCCGTCACCATGGGGGTCCCGAACGTCGCCGAGACGGCCGCCTTCTACGCCGAGTTCGGCCTCTCCCCCGAGGGCGACGGCTGGTTCGCTACCCGGGACGCCGGCCGCCAGTTGCACATCGTGCCGGCGCCGACCCGCCGCCTCGTCGAGGTCCGGATCGGCGCGGACACCCCCGACGACCTGGCCGCGGCCGCCTCCCGGCTGCGCCGCCTGGGCATCGCCGGTCGCGCCGAGGGCGCCACCCTGACCGCCCACGACACGGCGACCGGTCTGCGGGCCGTCCTTGAGGTCACCGGACGACTGGCGCAGCCGCCCACACCGGCCACCGGCTACAACGGCCCCGGGCGCGACGAGCGCGTCGACACCCGCGCCCCCGCCGTGCGGCGCACCGGTCCGGTCCGGCCGCGCAAACTGGGCCATGCGGTCCTCGGCACCGCCGACTTCGACGGCACGACCGCGTTCTTCCGCGACGGGCTCGGCCTCAAGGCGTCGGACTACCTCGAAGACCGCGGGGCGTTCCTGCGCTGCTCCACCGACCACCACAACATCCTCGTGCTGGCCGCCCCGGTCACCTTCCTGCACCACACCTCCTGGCAGGTCGACGACCTCGACGAGGTCGGCCGGGGCGCCGCCGCACTGTTGGCGGACCATCCCGAACGGCATGTCTGGGGCATGGGCCGGCACTACGCCGGTTCCAACTTCTTCTGGTACCTCAAGGACCCGGCCGGCAACTTCAGCGAGTTCTACTCCGACATGGACTGCATCGTCGAGGACCAACTGTGGACGCCCGAAGTCCTGGAGGGGGCCAAGGGGTTGCTGACGTGGGGGCCGCCGCCCCCGCCGTCCTTCCTCGCCCCCGACGACCTCGCCGCCCTGATGACGGGAACGCACGGCCCGAAGGGCTGACTTGACGGTACGTCACGCCAGGCCGGCCACCCCACGGGGTGCCTGGTCGGGACACGCACCGGTTCAGAAGACCGGCTGTCCGATGCCCAGCATGTTCCCCTCGCTGTCGCGGAACCAGGCACCGCGCTCGCCCCGCGCCCCCTTGCTCGGGTAGTGCCCCTCGACCTCGGCGATGCCGTTCCGCGTCCGCCCGCCACCCAGCGTCCCGGGCAGCTCGACGTCCTCGAACACCACCCCGCGCCGCCTGAGTTCGGACACCACGCGGTCGATGTCGTCGACCTCCCAGCTCATCTGGGTGAAGGTGCCGGGGGACGCACCGGCCGAGCGGAACACGACGAACTCCGTCCCGCCGCAGCGGTAGAGCAGCCCACCGGGCCGCTCGTCGACGGGCTCCAGTCCGAGCCGCTCGGAGTAGAAGCGCCGCGCCCGCGCCAGATCCTGGGCCGGAAGCCTGGTCGCCACGCGCCCCTGGGCCAACGTCTGCCTGTCGTCTGCACTCATGCCACCACTGTGCCGCGGGCGGACGCCGAAGCGGCGCAGACACTCACCGTCACCCCGGCGGCTCCCCCGAACTCCTCGCCCGTCCGCACTCGTCGACTCGTCCCACACTCCCCGTCGCCCACGCCTCCTACTCCTCGCCCTCCCTGAACAGCAGGCGCAGGGCGACCGCCCGGTAGTGGCGGACGTGGCGCAGCGAGGCGTCGGCCGCCGCCTCGGTGTCGCGCGAGGCGATGGCCAGGGTCAGGGCGCGGTGCTCCTCGTGCAGGGCGACCGGGTCGTCGATCTGCTGGAAGAGCCAACGCAGCCGTCCCTCAAGGGACTCCAGTGTGGCGGCGAGCAACTCGTTGTCGGCGAGTTCCACGATCCGGTGGTGGTAGGCGAGGTTGGCCCGGTTGATGCGCTCGGCGCGGCCGGTCAGGGTGGCCAGGCGGGCGTCCTCCAGGAGGTGGGCGAGTTCGTCGAGCCCCTCCTGGGTTGCACGTTCGGCGGCGCGGCGGGTGGCGAGCACCTCCAGTGCCTCGCGCATGTCGAAGAGGTTCTCCACGTCGCGCCGGGACATCTCCTTGACGACGATGCGGCGCGGCGAAAGGGCCTCCAGCACGCCCTCGTTGAGCAGGATGCGGATCGCCTCGCGGACCGGGGCGCGGGAGACGCCGAAGTCCTCGGCCAGATCGCGCTCCACCAGCCGGTCGCCGGGCCGGAGCCGCCCGGTGGCGATCCGGTCGCGCAGCTCGTCCAGGACCTGATCGCGCAGCCACAACGAGTGGGTGGGAGCGGCCTCCGTCTTCCGCGCGCCCGATTCGGTCCGGTCCACGTTCCCTCCAGGTCTGCGACGCCTCCGCGTCTCGGAGGGGTCACGGTATACCAAACGCTTGACGTGGCCCGGGGACACCTCCATTCTTTGGTATACCAAACGCGGATCCGCTCCCACAGCGCGTGCAACTCCCCTGCCGACCAGGCGAATCGAGGCTTGGCATGAGTATGTTCACGGCCAGAAAGGCCGCCACCGGCACCGCACCGCACGGCTCCCGCCCCACCCGGACCCGCTGGACGATGTTCCTGCTCTGCTCGGGATCGTGGCCCTCAGCTACGTCGACCGCGGCCGCCTCCGGCATGGGCTCGTTGCTGGGCTTCCGGCTGCTGTTGGGCGCGGCCGAGTCCCCGGTGATGCCGGCCGGCGGCAAGCTCAACGCGCAGTGGCTGCCGGCCCGGGAACGCGGCCGGGGCGCGGTGCTGCTGGGCGGCGGCGCCCCGCTCGGCGCGGCCGTCGGCGGCATCACCCTCTCCACGCTCATTGCCTGGACCGGCAGTTGGCGGATCAGCTTCGTCGTCGTCGGCGCCGCCACCGTAGCGGTCGGCCTGTTCGCCGCCCGGTACATCCGCAACCACCCCGCCGGCCACCCCCGCGTCAACTGCGCCGAGGCCGAGTACATCGCGCGGGCGCACGCCGAGGAGGACACCGCCGCCCCCACCGACCGGCGCACGAGCCTGCTGCCGTATCTGCGACACCGGGCGTTCTGGGCGATGTGTCTGGGCTGGATGGGCTTCAACGGCGTCTTCTACGGGCTGCTCACCTGGGGCCCGCTGTACCTCGCGGAGACCAAGGGCTGCAAGATCCAGACCATCGGCTGGTCCACGTTGGTGATCTTCGGTGCCGGCTTCGTCGGGGAGCTCTGCGGCGGCTGACTGTCGGACCGTTGGCGGGCGCGCGGCGGACGCGTCAACACCGTGATGCGTGCCCTGATGGGCATCGCCGGCTGCGCCGTCGTCGCCGGGATGCTCGGCGTCGTCCTGGTCCCCGACGCGATGACCGCGCCCTCAACGCCCTCCCCTGACTCCAGCCCGCCCATCGCCCACCCAACTCACCCTTCCAGAGCGGCCGTTGACGCCGCCGCCGAAAGGACCCCACATGACCAAGGACATCAGGATCTGCCTGGGCGTCGACGTCGATGCCGTCGCCGGCTGGCTCGGCTCGTACGGCGGTGCGGACTCCCCCAACGACATCCAGCGCGGCGTCTTCGCCGGCGAGATCGGCATCCCCCGCATGCTCACGCTCTTCAGGCGCTATGACATCCGCACCAGTTGGTTCGTCCCCGGCCACTCGATAGAGACCTTCCCCGAGCAGACCCGGATGATCGTCGAGGCGGGCCACGAGGTCGGCGCGCACGGCTACTCGCACGAGAACCCGATCGCGATGACGCCCCGTCAGGAGGAGGACGTCCTGGCCAAGTGCGTCGAGTTGATCGAGGAGTACACCGGCCGCCGCCCGCGCGGCTATGTGGCGCCGTGGTGGGAGATGTCTCCGCACACCGCGGAACTCCTGCACAAGTACGGTTTCTCCTACGACCACAGCCAGAACTACCGGGACTTCACGCCCTTCTACGCCCGCGTCGGCGACCGCTGGACGAAGATCGACTACTCGCGGGACGCCAAAGACTGGATGAAGCCGCTGGTGCACGGCACCGAGGTCGACCTGGTGGAGTTCTGCGGCAACTGGTACGTGGACGACCTCCCACCGATGATGTTCAACAAGCACGCCCACAACAGCCACGGCTTCGTCAGCCCGCGCGAGTTGGAACAGACCTGGCGCGACCAGTTCGACTGGGTGCACCGCGAGCTCGACTACGCCGTCGTCCCCGTCACCCTCCACCCCGACGTCAGCGGGCGCCCGCAGGTCCTGCTCATGCTGGAACGGTTCATCGACTACGTCGGCGGCCACGACGGCGTCACCTTCTGCACCCTTGAGGACGCCGCCGACGACTTCCGCCGCCGCTTCCCGTTCGCCGGCACGGAACGCCCGGCCGACATGCGCTGAGCCGCGCCCCGACGACGGAGCGGAGGGGCCGGGCGACGGCGGTGCCGCCCACCGGAGTAATTGGCTCGCACCGGCCGGGCCCGGCCCCTACTCTGCCGGCCATGGCAAAGACACCCGTGCTCACCCCCCGGGCGGACGACTTCCCGCGCTGGTACCAGGACCTGGTCAACAAGGCCGAACTGGCCGAGAACGGGCCGGTGCGCGGCACCATGGTCATCCGACCGTACGGGTACGGCCTGTGGGAGCGGATGCAGCAGGAGTTGGACTCCCGGATCAAGGCTGCGGGCGCCTCCAACGCGTACTTCCCGCTCCTCATCCCCCAGTCGTATCTGACGAAGGAGGCCGAGCACGTCGAGGGCTTCGCTCCGGAGCTCGCCGTCGTCACGCACGGTGGCGGCAAGGAGCTGGAAGAGCCCGTCGTCGTCCGCCCCACCTCCGAGACGATCGTCAACGACTACTTCGCCAAGTGGGTGCAGAGCTACCGCGATCTGCCGCTGCTCATCAACCAGTGGGCGAACGTGGTGCGTTGGGAGCTGCGCCCGCGGGTGTTCCTCCGCACGACGGAGTTCCTGTGGCAGGAGGGCCACACCGCACACGCCACCCACGAGGACGCCCGGCGCTACGCCGCGCACATCCACCGGGACGTGTATGCCGACTTCATGACGCACGTCCTCGCCATGGACGTCCTGCCGGGACGCAAGACGGCCAGGGAGCGGTTCGCCGGCGCGATCAACACGCTCACCCTGGAAGGCATGATGGGCGACGGCAAGGCGCTGCAACTGGGCACCAGTCACGAGCTGGGCCAGAACTTCGCCAAGGCGTTCCACACCCGGTACCTGTCGCGGGACGGCCGGCAGGAGTATGTCTGGCAGACCTCCTGGGGCTCGACCACACGCATGATCGGCTCGTTGGTGATGATGCACGGCGACGACGACGGCCTGCGCATCCCGCCCCGCCTGGCGCCGATCCAGGCGGTGGTGGTCGCCGTCAAGGGCGACGACGCGGTGTTGGCCGAGGTCCGCGAGATCGGCCGCCGGTTGACCGCGGCCGGCGTCCGCGTCCATGTCGACGACCGCGCCGACCTGCCGTTCGGCCGGCGGGCGGTCGACTGGGAGCTCAAGGGCGTACCGGTACGGATCGAGGTCGGGCCCCGCGATGTGGCGAGCGGCACCGCCGTGCTGGTCCGCCGCATCGCGGGCAGCAAGGAGCCGACGGCGATCGAGGCGCTGCCCGGGCTGCTGCCCCAAGTCCTCGCGGACGACCAGGCGTTGCTGCTGGCCCAGTCACGCGAGCGGCGCGAGCGGCGCACCGTCGAGGTGTCGACACTCGCGGAGGCGGTGGCGGCCGCGAGCACCGGGTGGGCGCGCATCCCCTGGGCCGCGCTGGGCCCGGAGGGCGAGGCGGAACTGGCCGAGCAGGGGGTGTCCGTGCGGTGTCTGGTCGCCGCGGACGGGTCCGTCCCCGAACGCGACGACCAGCCGGGCAATGTCGCGGTGGTGGCGCGCGCCTACTGATCCACCCGATCCGCCCGGGGCGGATGCGGTCACCCCGTCCCCGGCGAGGCGTGCGCGAGGAGGGTCTCCGCAGCCGCCCGCGCATGCCGACCGTAATCCGCCTCGTTCAGCACCATGGCGCGACTGGCCGCCCCGTCCGCGAGGGTGACCAGTTGCTCGGCGAGCGCATCGGGTTCCTCGCAGCCCAACTCCGTTACCAGGGCCGCCACCAGACGCACCATCAGGAGCTTCTGTTCCCGGGCGTAGGCGTGGATCGGGCTCTCCGGGTCGGGGAACTCGGCCGCGGCATCGATGAACGGGCACCCGCGCGCCACGGCCGCGTCCGTGACGGGCGGATCGAAGAGCCGGAGGATCCGCTCCCGCGGATCGAGGCCCTCAAGGGTGAGCACGCCCGCCAACGTGCTCCCCGACTCGGCGAGCGCCCGCAGATGGGCGAGCACGAGATCGCTCTTGGTCCGGAAGTGAAGGTAGAGGGTGCGCTTGGAGACCGGCGCCTCCGCCGCGACCTGCTCCATGCCGGTCGCGGTGATCCCCTGCTCCGCGAACAACCGCGCGGCGGCGGTCAGGATGCGCTCCCGCGCCCCCTGACCCCGCCGTTGCGTCGTCGCCTTCTCCGCGCCTGCCTCCGCACCCATGCCCGAAGTATACGTCCGCGTTTACTTACGTCGCGATGGGCGGTTAGAGTCGCACCCACGACCAGCAGTAAACGATCCCGTTTACCGACGCCCCTCCCCGCCCTTCACGCCATCGAGGAGTGCTCCATGAGACCGTCCGGTCACACCCAACTGGCCAGCCATGCGGAGAAGTTGATCCGCGGGCGGCGCGCCGTACGCGCGTTCCGCCCGGACCCTGTGCCCCAGGAAACGCTGCGGACGGTCTTCTCGCTGGCCGGCGCCGCACCGTCCAACTCCAACACTCAGCCGTGGCGGGTGGAGGTGGTCAGCGGCGCGCCGCGCGCTCGCCTGGCGGATGCGCTTCAGGCCGCCCACGCCGCGCACCGCACCTCCGTCGACTTCCCGTACGACGACGCCGGGTACCTGCCGGTGCAGCGGGCACGACGCGGCGAGTTCGGCGGCCGGCTCTACGGCGCGCTGGGCATCGACCGCGACGACCACGCGGCGCGCGCGGCCTATGACGCCGAGAGCCTGGGGTTCTACGGCGCCCCGCACGTCGCCTTCCTCTTCGTCGCGGACCGCGCCGACGCGCGCCTGGCGGCAGACGTCGGCGGCTACCTCCAGACGCTGCTGCTGGCCATGACCGCGTACGGCGTGGACAGTTGCCCGCAGGGATTGCTGAGCTTCTACGCCGACACGGTGCGCGGCGAACTGGGCGTCAACGAGGGCAAGTTGCTCGTCGGGGTCTCCTTCGGCTACGCCGACGAGGCCGCTCCGGTGAACCGGATCTCCACCCCGCGCGCGGCACTGGAGACGACCACGACGTTCCATGACCGGTAGGAAGCGGTCAGGGTGCGGGGGGGGAAGTCGGCGCCGCCATGGGGATGGTGTGAGGTCTCAGGGGGTACCGATGGCGTGTTCGGTGAACTGGCCGCAGGGGTGGAACCCCAGGCGGCGGTATACCGGTTCGCCCTCCTCGGACGCCTGGAGCACCGCGATGCGGTGGCCCCGACTGCGGGCGGTGTGCAGGGCGGCGAGGGTGAGGGCCCCGCCGTAGCCGCGTCGGCGGTGGGCGGCCAGGGTGCAGATGTTGTAGATCCCGGCGACTTGGGCGTGCAGGAAGACCTCAGCCGAGCAGACCGGGCGGCCCGCCGCGTAGCCGACCAGATAGCGGGCCGGGCAGTCGGCGGCCAGGGCCCGTGGTGCGGCACGGGCGAAGAAGCGGCGGACGGTGGCCGCGGGCGGGTCCCAGTTGGCGGCCAGGACCGTGGCGAAGTCGGCGAGTTCGTCCGCCGTGGTCACCGGGCGGATCTCCAACCCGTCGGCCGCCGGCCGCGGTAGCGCGTCGGTCGGTTCGGCCCACATGGCCGTCTCGCGTTCGGCGGGCGGCAGGCCGGCGACCGCCAGGCGGTCGGCCAGGTCCTCGGGTGCGGAGGCGGGTCCCACCCACCAGGAAAAGCGGCGGCCGGTGGCGGCAACGGTCCGGAGGGTGCGGTCGATCCGTGCCTGGGCCTCGTCGGGGGTGAAGCGGGCCCCGGCGACGACGTTGAAGGTGTCGTCGTCGAGGCCGCTGTCGGCGACCAGGAGGTCGTCGGTCTCCGTGACGGTCGCACCGGCAGTCTCCCGGTGCAGATAGCAGGCGTGTTCGGCCAGGTTCCGCTCCATCCTGGCCAGGAGATCGCGGTGGTCGCTTCCGTCGCGGAACGGGTGCTGCATCGGTCGCATGGTGCGACATCCCATCACGCCCGCCGGCCGCCAGGCTCCTGGTTTTTCCGCCCGCCGACGGCAACGCGCCGGGCGTTCCGTTACGCCTACCGCGCCTGCCGCATCTCAACTACCCGGCCAGCAGGCGATGTTGGGATCATTCGATTCGCTCGGTGTGTGCCTGTAGGGCGTCGAGGAGCTGGGGCCAGAGTGCGCGCGGACGGTCGTGTCCCATGTCGGGGACCAGCATGAGCTTCGCTCCGGGCACCAGTTCCGCGGTGCGTTCGCCACCGCTCGGCGCGATCAGCGTGTCGTCCAGGCCGTGGATCACCAGGGTCGGCACCCGGAGCGCCCGGAGCGCCTCGGCGCGCGAGCCGTCGAGGATCATCGCCCCGAGTTGACGCCCGACCCCGGCCGGGTAGTACGCGCGGTCGTAGCTGGCGGCGGCCAACTCGCGGAGGAGCGCAGGATCGCCATAGCGCCTGGAGCACCACACCAGTTCGCGCTCCGCCGAGGCGATGTACCCCTCCCGGTCGCTCGGCCTCGGCCCCAGGAGCACCGCCTGGGACTCGGGGCTGGTCCCGCCGTACTCCGGTTCGCCGGTCGCGGACATCATGGACGTCAGGGTGAGCACCCGGGCCGGCTGGGTGAGGGCCATCCGTTGGGCGATCATTCCGCCCATCGAGGACCCGACCACATGCGCGCGGTCGATGCCGAGCGCGGTGAGCAGGTCCAGGCCGTCGGTGGCCATGTCCGTCAGCGTGTACGGCACCATCGCGCGGGCGGCGGTGAGGTCTCCCGAGCCCACGGCGGCAATGAACCGGCCCACGTCGACGGGGTCATCGTCGAACGTGGTGGACAGCCCGCAGTCACGGTTGTCGTAGCGGATCACATGGCGGCCGCGGTCGGCCAAGGCCCGGCAGAGGTCCTCGTGCCAGGCGATCAGCTGGGAGCCGAACCCCATCACGAGCAGGACAGTCGGGTCGGACGGGTCGCCGAACGTGTCGTAGGCGAGGGAGATTCCGGGTGAGACGTCAACGAGTGGCATGCCTGGATCCTCCCAGCTCCGGCCGCAGCCGGCGCCTGCCCCAGGCACTTCGCCCGCCTGCTCACCCACCGTGTTGCCCCTGCCCCCTACCCCCTACTTCACGGTCACGCCGTCGAACAGCACGTCGTCCTCCCACTGATCGGCGGGTTGCCGGGCGAGCCGTACGCACTGTTCGGCGATCCGGTCGGGGTCCAGCGGGGAGACCGGGCCGGCGACGGTGGCGAGGTGCACGCCCGTGGCCCGGATCGCCTGCGGCACGGTGGCCGACCGGCTCGCGCGGGCGGAGGCCCAGGCGCCACCGGCGACCCGTAGCCGGCGATCCGTCCCTCTCTGAGACACATGTCCCCTCGGGACATTACGGGTGTAGCGTGGACGGTATGGCGGCACTGCGGAATCCCGCCGACGCTGCCGACGCCCCCACGGAGGACCGCCGGCAGCACAGGGACCGCCGGCAACGCAAGGAGCGGCAGGCCCGTGAGTCCCTGGCCACCGCGGCACTGGAGCTGATCCTCGAACACGGCCTCGCCGGCACGACGGTGGAGGCGATCGCGGACCGCGCCGAGGTGACGCGCCGCACCTTCAGCCGGTACTTCGTCGGCAAGGAGGACGCCGCCCTCGACTTCGTCCGCGGCGACGGCGACCGGATCAACGCCCTGTTGCGCGCCCGCCCGGCCGACGAACCGCCGCTGCTGGCCTACCGCCGGGCGATCGGCGCCTGGCTCGCCGACGGGGAGAGCCCCGGTTGGCACCTCCAGCCGAGGACGCGGCGCCTGCTCGCGCTGGTCGACCGCGAGCCCGCGCTGTTCGCCGCGTACGCACGCATCCGGGTCGACGCGCACCAGGAGTCCGTCCGAATCCTCGCCGAGCGGCTCGGCACCGACGCGCGGGACGTGCGCCCGGTCGTGGTCGTCGAGACGGCCGCCGGCGTGCTCAGCGCCGCCCTGAGCGCCTGGGCGCACGCCGCCGACACGGCCGCCGGTGACCTCCCCCGCCTCGTGGAGCGCGCCTACGACGCCCTGGCCAGCGAGGCGGCGGCCGCCCATATGGCCAACTCCCCCTGAGGACCGGCACGTTCGGCCTCACGAACCCGCCCGCCTCTCCCTTCCCCGCGAGAAAGGCAGCCCGCATGAAAGCCCTCCAGTTCCGCACCGTCGGCGCGCCGCCCGAGGTGGTGCAGGTCCCCGACCCCGAGCCCGGCCCCGGTCAGGTCCTGCTCAAGGTCACCGCCGCCGGCGTGTGCCACTCCGACTTCACCGTGATGAACCGGCCCGCCGGGGGGGCTTCCCTTCGACCTGCCGCTCACGCTGGGCCACGAGGGCGTCGGGACGGTCGCCGCCGTCGGCGCGGGCGTGACGGCCGTGCAGGAGGGCGAGGCCGTCGCCGTGTACGGCGCGTGGGGCTGCGGCACCTGCGCCAAGTGTGCGGAGGGCAAGGAGAATTACTGCCTGCGCGCCGACACGCTCGGCATCCGTCCGCCGGGGCTCGGCGCGCCGGGCGCGATCGCGGAGTACCTGCTCGTGGACGATCCGCGGCATCTGGTGCCGCTCGACGGGCTCGACCCCGTCGCGGCGGTTCCGCTGACCGATGCGGGGCTCACGCCGTACCACGCGATCAAGCGCGCGCTGCCGAAGCTGGTGCCGGGGTCCACCGCGGTGGTCATCGGCGCCGGCGGCCTCGGGCACGTCGCGATCCAGTTGCTGCGCGCCCTGACCCCGGCCCGCGTCGTCGCGCTCGACGTGAACGACGAGAAGCTGCGACTGGCCCGCGAGGTCGGCGCGCACGAGGCCGTCCGGTCCGATGCCGGGGCCGCGGGCGCGGTGCGCGAACTCACCGGCGGGATCGGGGCGGAGGCGGTCTTCGACTTCGTCGGGGCGGCGCCCACCGTGACGACGGCCGGGGCGGTCGCCGCGGTCGAGGCGGACATCAGCATCGTCGGCATCGGCGGGGGCGCCCTGCCGGTCGGCTTCGGCCGCCTGCCCCACGACGCGTCGGTCAGCGCGCCCTACTGGGGCAGCCGCGGCGAGTTGCTGGAGGTGCTGGCACTGGCCCGCACCGGCGCGGTGTCCGTGCACACGGAGACGTTCCCACTGGACGAGGCACCGCTCGCCTACGAACGACTGCACGCCGGCACCATCAACGGCCGCGCGGTGATCCTGCCGAACGACTGACGGCGACGAAGCGGTCAACTTGCGCTCACCACAACGCCGTTGAGGGTCCGTCGACCTTCCCCACACGCTTCACATGGCTTCCTTCCGCGACGTCCGTGGCGCAGAATCCGAGCGGCGGCGAGCCGGCCGCCGAGCGGATGGATCGTCACATCAGCGGTACCGGGAGGCAGTTATGCGCATGGTTCGCGCCGTCATGTCCGTCGCTTTCGGTGTGGCACTGGTCGCCGCCGTGCCGGCGGGCGCCCCGGCCGCGGGGCGGACGGCAGCCACGACAACGGACGCGGCGGCGAACACGGCCACCGGGGCGGCTACTCCGTCGCAGGGCCGCGCGGCGGACTGGTCCGTGCCCACCGGCAGCATCACCGCGCCGGACGGCCGCACGCTCTTCACCGACCGGCACGGGCGCGTGCTGCGGTTACGGGGCCTCAACCTCGGCAAGACCGACACGGTGACGGAGGCACATCTGGCCCAACTGGCGCGGGACGGCTTCGGCCTGGTGCGGCTCAACATCGGGTGGGAGCGGGTCGAACCGCGTCGGGGGCGGTACGACGCCGGCTATCTGCGCTATCTGGGGCGGGTGTTGGGGTGGGCCGACCGCCATCGGGTGCTGGTGCTGATCGACTGGCACCAGGACGTCTTCGGGCCGGCGTTCGGGCACAACGGCATGCCGGCCTGGGCCACCCGCACCGACGGGCTGCCCTTCAAGCCCAACCCCGATGACTGGTTCTCGGAGTACTTCCAACCCGCCGTACAGGCCGCCTTCACCCACCTCTACGACGACCGCGATCTGCGCGCGGCCCAGGCCGCCGCGTACGTCAAGGTGGCGACGGTGCTGCGCGCGCACCGGTCCCTGCTGGGGTACGACCTGTTCAACGAGCCGTTCGGACCGGTTCCCGGGGATCCGACCGACCCCGACGACCAGATCGCCGCCTCCGCCGCCCTGGAGCGCGGCCGACTGGCCGACATGTACCGGCGGTTGGTCGGCGCCGTCCGCTCCGCCGACCCCGATGCCTGGCTCTTCGTCGAACCCACGGTCCTGGTCGGCCAGGGCGTTCCCACCAGCCTGCCCGGTTTCGCCGACCCGCGGCACGGCGCGGCCCGCCTGGGCTACGCCCCGCACTACTACGACACCGCCGTGGAGTCGGGTGCCGACTGGAACCCGTCGGGCCGCTTCATCGAGAACTACGAGGCCGCCATCGGCGGCTACCCCACCGCCCACCGGATGCCCGTGCTGGTCGGCGAATGGGGGCCACCGCAGGCCCACACCCCCGGTAACGCCGAGCTGATACGACGTCAAGTGAGCTCCATGGAAGGCTTTTCCACGGGCTGGGCGCTGTGGTACGACTGCCGCGCCGCGGATGGCGGCGGCTACTGCGCCTACGACGCCAACGGCCACCCCGCCCCCGGAAAGGAGCCGGCCTTCGCCCCGTACGCGCCGGCCGTGGCGGGCGTCCCGGGCACCGAGTCCTACAATCCGGCCAGCCGGACCTACGCCCTCACCCTGACCACCGACCGCACCACGCGCCGCGCCTGGACCCGCCTTTCGCTGCCGGCCAGCGTCTTTCCCCGCGGCGCCCGGATCACCGTCACCGGTGCCGGGTCGAGGGTGATCGTGCGGGCCGACGGTCCGGGGCATGTCGGGTTGTTGCTCCCAACGGCCCGACCGGGGACGGGGGTTCGAGTGGTGGCGACGGCTACCGCCGTGCGGAAATGAGGTTGACGCCTGGGGCGGGTGGCGATCGGATGGCGCTCCATGAGCGGAGCACAGATGCATCCCGGCATGTTTCCGATCGATGCCGGACTGGTACGGCGGTTGGTCGCCGGGCAGTTCCCGCAGTGGGCGGGGTTGGCGGTGCAGCGGATTCCGTCCGGGGGCACGGTCAATGCGATGTACCGGCTGGGCGACGGCATGGTCGTGCGGCTGCCGCTGGTGCGGGGCGGTGCCGGGGACGTGTTGCGGGAGCGGGAGTGGTTGCCGCGCCTGGCGCCCCTGCTGCCGGTGGCGGTCCCGGAGGTGTTGGGGGCCGGGGAGCCCGCGGCGGGGTATCCATGGCCGTGGTCGGTGTACCGGTGGCTGGCCGGGGAGGTTCCTCGGGCGGGGGCGTTGACCGAGCCCGCGGGGCTGGGCGAGGAGCTGGCCGCGTTCGTGACGGCGATGCGGAGCGTCGCCTTGCCCGGGGCGCCGACGGCCCACCGCGGCGGGCCGCTCGCCTCGCTCGATGCGTCGACCCGTGCGGCGATCGAGGAGCTTCGCGGGATCCCGCAGGAGGGCGTCGACTGCGATGCCGCGCTGGCGGTCTGGGACGAGGCGGTGCGCGCCCCGGACCGGGACGAGCCGCCGGTGTGGCTGCACGCCGATCTGATGCCGGGCAACCTGCTGGTGGACGGCGGCAGGCTGGCTTCGGTGATCGACTTCGGGTGCCTGGGAGTGGGCGATCCGGCCTGTGATCTGTTCCCTGCGTGGAATCTGCTGCCGGTGGGTGACGGCAGGGACACCTTCCGCGGTGCGCTGGGCGTGGACGACGCGACCTGGCTGCGCGGCCGGGCGCGGACCCTGTCCCAGGCACTGGTCGCGCTACCGTATTACCGGACGACCAACCCCGCGATGACACAGAACGCCCGGCACGTGATCCGGGAGGTGCTGGGATCGGGGTGACGCCTCGGGCCTCCACGCGGTCTGCCCGCCCACCCCGGCTCACAGGCGTGTGAGGCGCGCCACATCAACCGTGCCGGCGGCCCTCGCGTCTTGGTCGACAGCAGCAACCCCGCCAACCAGCGGTCCGCACGAACCGACACGAGTCAGCACGACAGAAAGCCCGGCAGCCATGCCCTCTCAGCCGCGTCGCACCTCCCACGGCACCGCCTACCTCGTGCTCGGTGGGCTCGTCGTGGCCTGCCTGATGATCGGCGGCGGGGTGTGGCTCAAGAACAACACCGAATGGCTCAAGCGGGTGCGCGGTGGGAATGCCTGGGCCCTGACGTACCAGGCCGGTGCCGTCGGCGGCGGTGGTCACGCCACCACCGTGCGCTACCGCTACAACCCGGACAGCTTCGAGCGCGCCCACCACATCGAGCGGCTCGGCCGCACTCCGCTGCCGTGGAGCGAGCACGTGCTGGTCAACACCGGGGAGTTGGCGTGGGTGGAGGTCGAGCCCGAGGGGGACACGGTCGCCACGTGTCGGATCCTGCTCGACGGCATCCGGGTCGTGGCCGAGGGCCGCTCCCCCTCCCCCGGCCGTCCCGCGGTCTGTCAGGTGACGACCAGCAGCACGCCGGAGAAGTGGCCCCGCTGAGTGCGGGCGCACCCGTGCGGACTCGATTCGACCGGACCTGATGCGGCTCGACCGGACTCGGTTCGACGCCGGCCTCCTTCGGAATCACGCGGCGTCGCCTAGAGTCGCCGGCATGGTTGAGCCTGACTATCTCGCCGCGGTCCGGGAGTCGTACGACAGCATTGCCGGTGCTTACGCCGAAGTGGTCAAGAAGCCGGTGGAGTTGGACCCGGTGTCCCGCGCGGTGCTCGGCGCGTTCGCCGAGTTCGTGCGGTCGGGCGAGCGTGGTCCGGTCGCGGATCTGGGGTGTGGGCCGGGTCATGTGACCGCGCATCTCGTGGGGTTGGGGGTGCCCGCGTTCGGTGTCGATCTGTCGGCGGGGATGGTCGAGTTGGCGCGGCGGGCCCATCCGGGCGTGGGGTTCGCCGTGGGGTCGATGACCGCGCTGCCGCTCCCGGACGACGGACTGGGCGGCCTCCTGGCGTACTACTCGACCCACCACACGCCGCCCGAGGCGCTACCGACGGTGTTCGCCGAGTTCCATCGCACCCTGGCGCCCGGCGGTCAGATGATGCTGGCCGGTCATGTGGGCAACCACGAGCGTCGTCGTCCGACGCATGCGTACGGCGGCCATCCGGTGTCCTACGAGTCCCATCGGCTGCCGTTGGAACGGATCGCGGAGCTGCTGGGTCGGGCCGGGTTCGTCGTCACCGCGCGGCTGGAGCAGACCGTCGGCGACGCGGGCGGCGGCGGTGGCGGGCGAAGGGTCGGTACGTGCCTGGCGCGGAAGCCGGAGCGGGGAGAGGGGGCCGGCCGGATGCCGGTCAGGCCGGTGTGACCGCCACCGGCAGCCTCTTGATGACGTTGGTGCCGCCGCCGGCGTCGGAGCGGACCCTGGGGCGATCGCCAAGGCGTGCGCCGGGTTCCGTGTCGAAACCCCAGGCTCCGGGCATGGACCCCATGTGACCGAAGAACTCTGTCTGTTGAGCGCGCTGGAGCAGGCCGCGGCCCTGCGGCGCGGGGACGTCAGCGCCCGGGAACTGCTCCGGGCCCACCTGGACCGGATCGAACGGCTCAACCCGGTGGTCAACGCGATCGTCACGTTGGTGCCGGACCGGGCCATGGCGGAGGCGAGGGCGGCCGACGAGCGACTGGCCCGCGGCGAGGAGGTCGGGCCGCTGCACGGGCTGCCGATGGCGCACAAGGACACCCACCTCACGGCCGGCATCCGCACCACCTTCGGCTCCCCGGCGCTGGCCGAGCACGTGCCGGACGACGACGACCTGGTGGTCGAACGACTGCGGGCGGCCGGCGCGATCACCCTCGGCAAGACCAACGTGCCGGAGTTCGGGGCAGGTTCACACACCTTCAACCCCGTTTTCGGGGCCACCCGCAACCCCTACGACCCGACGCGCTCCGCGGGCGGCAGCAGCGGGGGCGCGGCCGCGGCGCTGGCCTGCGGTCTCCAGTCCCTGGCCGACGGCAGCGACATGGGCGGCTCGCTGCGCAATCCGGCCGCGTTCTGCAACGTCGTCGGGCTGCGCCCCTCGCCGGGCCGGGTGCCGAGCTGGCCGGGCGAGGCGGCCTGGTCGACGATGACCGTGCAGGGGCCGATGGGGCGCACCGTGGCGGACACCGCGCTGGCCCTGTCGGTGCTGGCGGGCCCGGACGACCGCAGCCCGATCGCGCTGTCCGAGCCGGGCTCCTCGTTCGCCGGGCCGCTGTCGAGCGACCTCACCGGGCTGCGGGTCGCCTGGTCGCCGGACCTCGGCGGCGCGGTGCCGGTCGACCCCGAGGTGCGGGAGGCGGTGGCCGCCCAAGTGCCGGTGTTCGAGCGGCTCGGCTGCCTGGTCGCGGAGGACTGCCCGGACTTCGCCGGCGCGGAGGAGGTGTTCCGCACGCTGCGCGCCTGGCAGTTCGAGCGGGCGCTGGGCGGACTGGTGGACCGCAGCCCCGAACTGGTCAAGCCGGCGCTGCGGTGGAACGTGGCGTGCGGACGGCGGCTCTCCGGTCCGGACGTCGGAAGGGCCGAGGCGCTGCACACCGCGCTGTACCACCGGGTGCGGGAGTTCTTCGCGCGCTATGACGTGCTGCTGCTCCCGGTCAGCCAGGTCGCGCCGTTCGACGCGTCGGCGGAGTACCCGACGGAGATCGACGGGGTCGCGCAGGAGACCTATCTGGACTGGATGCGGTCCTGCTACTTCGTGAGCGCGGCCGGCAATCCCGCGCTGTCGGTGCCGGCCGGCTTCACCGCCGGCGGGCTGCCGGTGGGCCTGCAGATCGTCGGCCGTCACCGGGCCGACCTCCAGGTGCTGCGGGTCGGCCACGCCTACGAGCGGGCAACCGGGCACGGGGCCCGTAGGCCGGCGTTCGCCGCGCTGACGCGAGCGCAGACCGACTGACCGCACGCGGGACCGACCGGCACGATCCCGGCCCACGGTGACGGCCCGAGCCGCGGTTCCGGCACGCCGACGGGCGCCACACGACACCGCGCGGACTCCCCCACAGACACCGCCGGGACACCCCGCCCAGACACCGGCCCCGAACCCGGATTGCATGACCATGCGAGATGATGCATACTCTTCCCATGTCTAAGGTCCTCACCTCTCTCCCCGGCGGCGAGCGCGTCGGAATCGCCTTCTCGGGCGGCCTCGACACCTCGGTCGCCGTCGCGTGGATGCGCGACAAGGGCGCCATCCCGTGCACCTACACCGCCGACATCGGCCAGTACGACGAGCCCGACATCGCCTCGGTGCCCGGCCGCGCGAAGACCTACGGTGCCGAGATCGCGCGCCTGGTCGACTGCCGCGCGGCGCTGGTCGAGGAGGGTCTGGCGGCGCTCACCTGCGGGGCGTTCCACATCCGCTCGGGCGGCCGGGTGTACTTCAACACCACGCCGCTCGGCCGCGCGGTCACCGGCACGCTCCTGGTGCGGGCGATGCTTGAGGACAACGTGCAGATCTGGGGCGACGGCTCGACCTTCAAGGGCAACGACATCGAGCGGTTCTACCGCTACGGCCTGCTCGCCAACCCCAAGCTGCGGATCTACAAGCCCTGGCTCGACGCGGACTTCGTGACCGAGCTCGGCGGCCGCAAGGAAATGTCGGAGTGGCTGCTCGCCCACGACCTGCCCTACCGCGACAGCACGGAGAAGGCGTACTCCACCGACGCCAACATCTGGGGCGCCACCCACGAGGCCAAGACGCTGGAGCACCTGGACACCGGCGTGGAGACCGTCGAGCCGATCATGGGCGTGCGGTTCTGGGACCCCGCGGTCGAGATCCTCCCCGAGGACGTGACGATCGGCTTCGACCAGGGCCGCCCGGTGACGATCAACGGCAAGGAGTTCGCCTCCGCCGTCGACCTGGTCATGGAGGCCAACGCCATCGGCGGTCGGCACGGCATGGGCATGTCGGACCAGATCGAGAACCGGATCATCGAGGCCAAGAGCCGCGGTATCTACGAGGCGCCCGGCATGGCCCTGCTGCACGCGGCCTACGAGCGCCTGGTCAACGCGATCCACAACGAGGACACCCTCGCCCAGTACCACAACGAGGGGCGGCGCCTGGGTCGGCTGATGTACGAGGGCCGGTGGCTGGACCCGCAGGCCCTGATGGTCCGCGAGTCGCTCCAGCGCTGGGTCGGCGCGGCCGTCACCGGCGAGGTCACGCTGCGGCTGCGGCGCGGCGAGGACTACTCGATCCTCGACACGACCGGTCCCGCGTTCAGCTACCACCCGGACAAGCTGTCCATGGAGCGCACCGAGGACTCGGCGTTCGGCCCGGTGGACCGGATCGGCCAGCTCACCATGCGCAACCTCGACATCGCCGACTCGCGCGCCAAGTTGGAGCAGTACGCCGGCATCGGCCTGATCGGCACCGCCAACCCCGCCATCGGCGCCGCCCAGGCGGCCGCGACCGGGTTGATCGGCACCATGCCGGAGGGCGGCGCCCAGGCGATCGCCTCCCGTGGCGCGGCGTCCGACGCCGACGAGCTGCTGGACCGCGCCGCTATGGAGTCCGGGACGGACTGACCCACTTCCCGTTCCCCACGGGCCGGCTCGACACCGAGGGTGTCGGGCCGGCCCGTTGGCGTGTCCCGCTGTGGTGCCGGCGGCGTACCTCGGCGCCGGGTGGATCAGGCGGGCAGGTCCCGGACGAAGCCGGCGACCAACGTCGCCACCGCTTCCGGGGCCTCCAGGACCATGGCGTGACCGGCCTCGACCCGGGCGACGCTGATCGTCGACCGGACGCGGGCCAGTTCGGCCAGTTCCGCGGCGAGTCCGCGCGCGAAGCGTTCGGTCAGTTCGGCGAACCACCCCGCCACCGGCGTCGGCCCGTGCGGCCGGCCGGCCCGCACCAGCAGCAGCGGGCGGGTCACCCCCGCCAGCCAGGCCGTGACGCCGAGCGCGCCGAGCCGGTCCAGCTCGTCGAACATCTGCTGTGCCGCCGGCCGTTCGGGCAGCGTCTGCCAACCGCCGCCGGGCATCGGTCGCGCTGCCGCACGGGCGGCGGCCTCCGCACGGTCCGCGGGAATCCCGTACCGGGCGGCGTGGGCGACCTCGTCCGCGAGGTACTCGGGCGGGGCGACGACCCCGGTGGCCGCCCGGAGCAGTTCCCCGACCCGTTCGGCGCCGGGGTACTCGCCGGGCCGGCCCCACCAGAAGCCGTCCAGGTTCACGGCGGCGCGGACAACGTCGTCATGGGCCCGCGCGTACTCGACCGCGACCAGCCCGCCGAGCGAGGTCCCCACCATGACCGGCGCCGAGACGCCGTGCGCCGCCAGGGTCTCGGCGATGCTGTGCACCACGGCGGGCATCGTCCACGGGGAGACCTCGGGGGAACGGCCGTGCCCGGGAAGGTCGAGGGCGAGGACCCGGTGCCCCGCGGTGAGCTCCGCGGCGACGGCGTCCCAGTCCGCGTGCGACCGGCCCGCACCGTGCAACAGCACCAACTCCGGGCCGTCGCCCCCGTGATCACGAACGTGCAGCAGCGTCATGGGCCCACGGTAGGGGAACGCATGGGCCCCGAGGGGCCGAAGTGCGCGATGAGTCCGGCGGCCTTCGGCACGGGTAATGAATCGCGCCGTGCGGATTAAAGGCGGAATCAGGTCGGTAAAGGGTTTCCCCGCATCCGGTGAGAAATTCCTTGAAAAGGCCGACTGCGGCGTAGGGGCCCGCGAACATGCCGAAGACTTCTGCGCATGGCTACCACGATCCTCGACAGAACCGTCCCCACCGGCGGCACCGACCGCCGCGCGCCCTGGCGATCACCGGTGGGTCAGCCTGCGTACGCGCGCCCGGCACTCCTGGTCATCGCCGTGCTTGCCGCCGTGCTCTACGCGTGGGGGATCAACCACAGCCATTACCACACCTTCTACGCCAACGCCGCGCGCAGTATGACGGAGAGCTGGCGGGCGTTCTTCTACGGTTCCTTCGACCCGGGCAATTCCATCACCCTCGATAAACTCCCGGGATTCCTCTGGCCGCAGGCCCTTTCGGCCCGGATATTCGGCTTCCACCCCTGGGCGGTGACGCTCCCTCAGGTGTTGGAGGGGGTGGCGAGCCTGCTGGTGCTGTATCGGGTGGTGCGCCAATGGGCCGGCGAGAAGGCGGCGCTGCTCGCGGCCGTCGCGTTCCTGTTGACGCCCGTGGCGGTGGGGCTGTTCCGCACCTCCGTCGAGGACCCGCTGTTCACGCTGTGCGTGCTGCTCGCCGCCGAAGCCACCCAACGGGCCGCGGAATCCGGCCGGTTGCGCCCCCTGGTGCTGGCCGGCGTCTGGGTCGGCATCGGCTTCCAGTCGAAGATGTTGGAGGCGTGGGCGGTCCTGCCCGCACTCGCCGTGGTGTACCTGCTCTCGGCGCCGGTCCCGTTGCGCAGGCGACTGGCGCGGCTGGGGATCTCCACGGTGGTGATGTGCGCCGTCTCGGCCTCGTGGATGGTGGTCGTCGCCCTCACCCCGGCCAAGGACCGTCCCTACGTCGACGGCACCACCAACAACTCCGCGTTCAGCATGGTGGTCGGCTACAACTTCCTCAACCGCTTCTCGTCGCTGGGCATCAGCGCCGCCTCCACCGGCAGCATCAGCGCGACCCGGGGCGGGGGCGGCCATCACGGGGGTCATGACCAGGGCCATGGCGACGGTCCCACCGGGAGCCACGGCAGGGGGAAGGGGCAGGGGCACGGTGATGGCGCGGCGTCGTCCGCCGCCGCGACGCCCGGCACCGCCCAACTGCCCGGTGCGGCCCATCACTTCGGAGCCAACGGACACAGCAGCACCGGCGGCCACAACGGCTTCGGGGGCGGCCGGAGCCAGGACGGTTGGTCGAAGATGTTCGGCCCCTCGCTGGCGTCACAGACCGGCTGGCTCTACCCGTTCGCCGCCGTCGCCCTCGTCTGCGGCCTCCTCTGGCGCCGCGGCCGGCCGCGCACGGACCGCCTCCGGGCCGGCCTCGTCCTCTGGGGCACCTGGCTGGTCACGTACTTCCTGGTCTTCAGCGCGGGCAGCGTCGGCGGGCACACGTACTACATGGGCGTGATCGCGGTGCCGCTCGCCGCGCTGACCGGCGGCGGCCTGACGACGCTGTGGCGGGCGTACCGGACCGGTGGGCGGCGCGCCTGGGCGCTGCCCGGCGCGGTCGCCGCGACGGCGGCGTGGGGCGCGTACCTCGCCGGCGAATTCCCGTCGTTCCTGCCGTGGTTGGCGCCGGCGGTGGGCGCGTTGGGGCTGGCCGCCGTCGTCCTGCTGGCCCTCGCCCGGCCCGGCGACCCCCGGCGCGGCGGGCGACTGGCCCTGGCCGGGATCGGTGTGTCGCTCGCCGCGGTGCTGCTCGCGCCGAGTGCCTGGGCGGTGCAGGTCTTCAACCCGGCGTACGGCTCCTCCGGGATGGGCGCGGTCGGCCCGTCCGGCACGGACGGCGGCGGCCACGGGACGGGGAAGTCGTCGCGCGGTGGGCACCCGAAGGGCGGGTTCGGCGAGTCCGACGGTCAACTCACCGCGGAACAGCGCACGTTGCTCGCGTACACCACCGCCCACCAGGGCTCGGCCGAGTACGCCTTCGCCACCAACGGCTGGAGCAGCGCGTCCCCGTACATCCTCGCCGCGGGCGCCCATGTCCTCGCCCTGGGCGGCTTCAGCGGCCAGGTCCCGTTCCCCACCGAGGCCGGCTTCCGGCAACTGGTCAACGCGGGCCAGGTCCGCTACGTCCTGCTGGGCCAAGGTCGCGGCACGGGCGCGATGTTCGGCGGCGGGAGCGGCAACGGCACGACGCCGACCGGCCGGATCACCGCCTGGGTACGGTCCGACTGCACCCGCGTCCCGGCCTCGGCGTACGGGGGCGCGCAGGCACCGTCGGCCACCCTTGCCCGAGAGGGCGGCGGCGCCCAGACGCTCTACCGGTGCGCCCCGGTTCGTTAGGGCGCCTGTGACAGGCAACCGCCCCCGCCCGTGCGTTCACGGGCGGGGGCGGTGTCGCGTTGTCCGCGGTGGGACAACCGGGTCGGTCAGGTGTGGGCGGACGCGGTCGGGGTGTGGACGCGCTCGGCGAGCCAGGGCAGCGCGTCGGAGAAGGCGGCGGAGGCCAACTGCCAGGTGTGGCCGCCGGGTTGGGCGTGCAGGGTGCAGGAGATGCCCTTCTTGGCGGCGGCTGCGCAGAGCTTCTGCGCGTCGGCCGTCTGGTTGCCCATGCCGTCGCCGGGGATGTCGCGCCCGCCGAAGCCCACCGGGCCCGGGCGGGTCATGCTGCCGCCGTGACCGTGCGGGTGCCCTTGGTGGCCGCCCTGCCGCCCACCGTTGCCGCCATGCCCACCCGGGCCGTTGCCACCCCAGCCGCCCCGTCCGCCGGGACCGCCGGAGCTGCTGTTGTCGAACCAGCCGGCGGTGCCGACGTAGCGCGGGTGGTGCGCCAGCACGGTCAGCGGGTCGAACCGCGCCCAGGCCGCCGTACTGCCGCCGTACAGCTCCTTGATGGTCAGTTGCTTGGTGCCGACGATGGGGCCCTCGTCCCCCGCGATGTCCTCGAAGCTGCCGAACAGCTCCGGGTGCAGGACCGCGAGATCGACCGCGCAGGTACCGCCCATGGAGAAGCCGACGACGCCCCAGTCGGCCGCGGCGGGCGAGGCCCCGAAGTGCGAGACGACATAGGGCCGGACGTCCTTGGTGAGGTGGTCGGCCGCGTTGCCGCGCGGGCCGTTGACGCACTCGGTGTCGTTGTTGAAGCTGCCCCCGGAGTCGGCGAACACCAGGATGGGTGCCTGGCCGCGGTGGGCCTTGGCGTAGGAGTCGATGGTGGAGATCGCGCCCCCGGTGCGGATCCAGTCGGCGGGCGTGTTGAACTCACCGCCGACCATCATCAGCACCGGCAGGCGCGGATGGTGCGCCCCCTCGAACCAGGCGGGCGGCAGGTACACGTACTCCTCGCGGTGCGTGAAGTGACTGGCGGTGTCGGGGACGTTGACCCCCACCACGCGACCGGTGGTCATCGTGCCGCCCTTGTTCTGCAGGGCGCTCAACTGTGACGCGTCGACCTGGTCGGGCAGCGGTCCGGCGCTGATCTGCGACCACGCCTCCTGCACGGTCGGGAAGTAGCCCACCCACTGGTTCAGCACCAGTCCCGTGCACAGCAGGCCCATCGGGATCACCGGCACCGACAACAGGCGACGCCACCACCGTGCGCTGCGCCAACCCAACACGGCGACGGCCAGCGCCGCCGCGGTGACCCCGATCCACACCCACAGCGAGGCGGGCGCCGGGTCGGTGGCGAGCGCGTTGGCGTTCACGTACCACATGGCCAGGAGGGCGGCGAGGAGTCCGACGGCGGCGGCGACGGGCAACCAGACCAGTCGCCAACGCCGGGTGCGCCAACCGATGACGAGGACGAGCAGTACGCCGGCGACGATCTGGAGCGTCAGCGGCAGCCAGCCGTCCAGGAGCGAGATGCCGGAGTGCCAGGCAGGTGTGGGCACGTTTCCGTGCGGGGGAGCAGAGAGGTACACGAACAAGCAGCGTGCCGCTGATCGACGAGCGCCCACAATATGCTCCGAATGAGGAAGCGGTGAGAATTCCCTTAAGGGGTCGCCCAGGGCCGGTCGCCAGTGTCGGCCGAAGGCCCTAGGAGTTGTCTTCAAATGTCACGCCCACATCAGGAGCGCTGCGAGGGTGATGGCTGCTTGGTAGGACTCGGCTGTCTTGTCGTAGCGGGTGGC
>NZ_JBIVXW010000024.1:0-122856 GCF_044769405.1 Streptomyces sp. NPDC090442 | reverse complement strand
GGCAAGCAACTCCTGATCACCCGGGGTGCGTTGACGACCTTCTCGATCGCCAACGACGTCGCCAAGTACTTCGCGATCATCCCCGCGATGTTCGCCAGCGTCTACCCGGGCCTGGACTGGCTCAACGTCATGCGGCTGCACAGCCCGGCGTCGGCGATCAGCTCCGCGATCGTCTTCAACGCACTGATCATCGTCGCGCTGATCCCTCTGGCGCTGCGCGGGGTGCGGTACCGGCCGTCGTCCGCCGCCGAGCTCCTCGGTCGCAACATCTGGCTCTACGGGCTGGGCGGCCTCGTCCTGCCGTTCCTGGGCATCAAACTGCTCGACCTCGTCATCCAGTTCATCCCCGGCCTGCGCTGACGGCCGGCGACGGGAGGAGAACGACCATGGCGCGTACCGCCGTTCCCGCCGCACTGCGCCACCACCTGGCGGCCCTGCGGATGCTGCTCGTGCTGACCGTGGTGACCGGCGTCGGCTATCCGCTCCTGGTCACCGCCATCGCCCAGGTCGGGCTCGCCGACCGGGCCAACGGCTCGCTGCTCAGGGCGCACGGCCGGCCGGTGGCCTCCCGGCTGATCGGCCAGAACTTCCGGCTGCCCACGGTCACTTCGGGCCGGGCCACGCTCCCGGACCCCGCCTGGTTCCAACCGCGCCCCTCCGCCGGTGGCTACGACCCCGGCAACTCCGGGGCCAGCAACCTCGGTCCCACCAACCCCAAGCTGACCAGGTTGATCCTGGCCCGTCGCAGTGCGGTCGCCGCCTTCGACGGCGTGCCGGCGGCCGTGGTCCCGGCCGACGCGGTCACCGGTAGCGGCTCCGGCCTGGACCCGGCGATCTCTCCGGAGTACGCCTACCAGCAGGTCCGGCGCGTCGCCGGGGCCCGCCGGCTCTCCCCCCTGCGGGTCCGCCGCCTGGTCGAACGCCGGCTGCACGGGCGCACGCTGGGCTTCCTGGGGCAGCCCTACGTCAATGTCGTCGAGCTGAACCGGGACCTGGCCGCCGCGGTCCCCGTCAGCCGTGCGGGCCTCAACGGGCGGTAGGGCTGACGGCTTCGAAGGCCGCCCCGACCTGGTCGGCCAGCGTCACCGCGACCAGCCGGGCGCCGAGCGGCGGCGCGGAGCCCGGGGCTCCTTGCAGCATGAACCGGCCGTGGAAGTGCCCGCCGTGGCTCACCCGCAGCTCGACCGGCTCGTCCTCGGGCAGCCCGTCCCGGTCGGCGTCCCAGTGGCGGCGCCCCCAGGCGATGGAGCCGTCCTCCAGCAACCGCGGCGGGTGTCCGATGAGCGTGCCGTACTCGAAGCGACAGCCGCTCAGCCCCAGCAGCCCCACCAGTTGCCGCCGCACGTGGTCGACCACCATGTCCGGGCCGGCGGCGGTCTCCACGAGCCGGGCGGTGTGGTGGATCTGCGCCAGGTAGTCGTCGTCGGTGATCGCGATGACCTTCAGTTCCCGGGTGTGGGCGGCGAGTTGGGAGACGGTGACGCCGACGGCGAGCAGCAGCACGGCGGTGACGATGTCGGCGGACTTGGTGATGGCGAACTGTTCGTAGGGCCGGGTGAGGAAGAAGTCGAACCACACCGCGGCCGAGAGGGCCGCGAGCGCACCGGCCAGCCTGTGGCCGAGGACGGCGACGGCCACCACGACGACGACCAGTACCAGGGCTGCGTTGGTGTTGGACATCCAGTCGCGGAACGGCAGCAGTGCCGCGCTGACCGCCGGTGGGAGCAGGAGCGCGGCGGCCAGGGCCGTCTGGGCGCGGGTGAGGTAGCGCACCATGGAAGTCACCTCCATCTCCGGTGTAAGCGCAGGCCGTCGCGTACGGGCCGGAAGCGGTCCGGCTTTGACGCGGCCTTGACGGGGCGCGGGGCTGGTGGGGCGGACGGTGGGCGTGCCACGCGGGGTGCGGCGGGCCGGTGCCGAGCGGGGCCGGCGTTCCGGCATCCTGGGCGGGCGGTGCGGCGTGCCGCGGGAGGAGGCGCCTTGGATGGGCGCGACATACGGTCTGGTGGCGGCGGTCTTCCTGGCCTCGGTGGTCGAGGCGGTGGAGGCGTTGACCATCGTGATGGCGATGGGGATGACCCGCGGTTGGCGGTCCGCCTGGGCCGGTGCCGGAGCGGCCGTCGTGGTGCTCGCGGCCTTCACCGCCGCGGCCGGCTACGCGTTGGCCACCTGGCTGCCGGAGGCAGCGCTCCAGTTGACCGTCGGCACGCTGCTGTTGGTCTTCGGGCTCCAGTGGTTGCGCAAGGCGGTGCTGCGCGGCGCCGGCCTCCGGGCCCGCCACGACGAGGAGGCCGCCTTCGCCGCACAGAGCTCCGCGGCCCGCGCGGCGGAGCGGACCACCCGCCTCGGGCTGGACTGGTTCGGCTTCACGGTCGCCCTCAAGGGCGTCTTCCTGGAGGGCGTGGAGATCGTCTTCATCGTGATCACGTTCGGCAGCAGCGCCCATAACGTGCCGGTGGCGGCCGGCACCGCGGTCATCGCGGCGCTCTGCGTGGCCCTCGCCGGATTCGTCGCCCACCGACCGCTCTCCCGGGTGCCGGAAAACACCCTCAAGTACGGCGTCGGGCTGCTGTTGACCAGCTTCGGCACCTACTGGGCGGTGGCCGGGCTCGGCGTCTTCGCGCCCGACGGACAGACCCTCGCCTGGTGGGGCCGCGACTGGGCGATCCCGGTGTTGATCGCGGCCTGGTTCGGCGTCAGCCGACTGCTGATCCGGGTCGCCCCCATCCTCGCCGCGCGCCCCGGTTCGCCCGTCGCCGGCCGGGACTGAAGGGAGCCGTCGTGCGCGTCGTCCTCTCCTCCTCGATCAAGGGGTTCCTCTCCCTGCTCAAGGGGTTCGCCCGGTTCTGGTACGCGTTCCTGGTCGGCGACGACGGGAAGATCGCCGGGACCGTGGTGGTGGTCCTGCTGCTCGGCCTGGTCGCACTACTCACCGGCGCCGCATCCGGCGGGCTGCTGGCCGCGGTCCTGGCCCTACTGCTGATGGCGGGCTTCGCGGTCGTGCTACTGGCCGACGCGCGTCGCCACAAGGGAAGTTGACCACCTGACCTGACCGTTTCGGCACGTGACCGGCGGCCCGTCGGCCCACCCCGCACAGACTCCCCAGCGCACCAGCAAGCCCATGCCTCCTTCACCGAGCGTGCGGTGAAGGAGGCATGGGCGCAAAGGCTCGTCCGGGAGAACGCCGGCTCTCGCTGCGGCGCCCTGGACGTCAGTCGCCGAGGTCGTCCTGGATGTCGTCCAGTGACTGCTGGCGGCCCTGCTGCTGGCGCTCTTGCTGCTGCTGACGCGCCTTGTCCTGCGCCTGCTGGCCGCGCTGCTGCGCCTGCTGCTTGGACTGCTCGGCCTTCTGCCTGGCCTGCTGAGCCTTCTTCTGCATGTCGTCCTTCATGCCCATGAGGGTTCGCTCCTTGAGTGGGATTGAGTCCAGGCTGACACCCGGCTGTAACCACCGCATCCGGAAATCTCACACTCCGTGATGACCCCTTGAACGTCCCTCGCTGTTGCCCGCATCGGACACGCCCTGGAAGAACCCGGACGGCCGGGGGCTACGTCACCAGGGCACCTCCCCCGCCTCGTCGAAGAACCGGCCGGTCGGGCCGTCGTCGGGCAAGGTGGCGAGTCGGATCGCGATCGCCGCGCCCTGTTCGGGGGTGCGGACGCCGCTGAAACCGTTGAGGTCGGTCGCGCAGTAGCCGGGGCACCCGGCGTTGATCAGGACGTTCGTGTCGCGCAGCTCCTTGGCGTACTGGACGGTGACGGCGTTGAGGAACGTCTTCGACGTCGCGTACGCGGCGGAAATGGGCCCCGTCTCGGCGCCGGGGGTGGTCTGGCGGGTGAGCGATCCGACGCCGCTGGACACGTTCACGATCCGCGGCGACGTCGAGCGGCGCAACGACGGGAGCATCGCGTTGGTGACGCGGATGACGCCGATCACGTTCGTCTCCACGACCGCCCGCACCGTCGCGGGGTCCACCATGGTCGGCTCCTGCGGCACGCCTCCGGTGATCGCCGCGTTGTTGACGAGCACGTCGAGGCGTCCGGTGCGCTCCTCGACCAGGCGGGCGGCGGCCGTCACGCTCGCGTCGTCGGTCACGTCGAGCGGCACCGCGAAGGCCTCGACGCCGGCCGCACGCAGCTTCGCCACGGCCGCCTCGCGACGCTGCTCGTCCCGCGCGCCGACGCCGACGCTCCAGCCGAGGGCGCCAAGGCCGGCCGCGATCTCGTATCCGATGCCCTTGTTCGCGCCGGTGACCAGCGCGGTCGTCTGTTCGTTCATACGGTCAATCCTGTTCGGGACCCCAAGGAGTCTCCAACACCGATTCGGTAGGCGGCGATACCGCGCGAGTATCGAGCCTGGTCGGAGCCTGGGTACAGTGACGGCATGGAGACGCGGGAGCTTCGGTACTTCGTCGCCGTCGCCGAGGAACTGCACTTCGGACGGGCCGCGCAGCGGCTGGGTATCGCCCAGCCCCCGCTGTCGCGGGCGATCGGCCAGCTCGAACGGCGGCTCGGGGCAACGCTGTTGGAACGCACCAGCCGCGGCGTGACCCTCACCGCCGCCGGGGCGGTGCTCCTGCGGGAGGGCCGGGCGGCGCTGGATGCGGTCGCGGCCGCCGAGCGCCGCACCCGCCGCGCCGCCACCGGCCGCCCCGCACTGGTCCTCGCCACGAAGGCCGGCGCGTCCAACGAACTGCTGGCGAAACTACTCGGCGCCTACACCGCCGAGTCGGGTGCGGTCACCGTCGACGTGCTCCTGTGCGGACCCGGCGAGCAGGAACGGCTGCTGCGCGACGGGCGGGCGGATGTGGCGCTGCTGCACCGGCCGTTCGACTCGACGGCCGGGCTCGACACCGAGGAGCTCTTCACGGAAGGACAGGTCGTGGTCCTGCCTGCCGGGCATCCCCTCACCGGCCGGCCCCACGTGCAGTTGGCGGAGGTCGCCGCACTCCCGGACCTGCCGTTGCCGCGCTGGCCGGGCGCCGACGGCAGGTATCCCGACGGCCCCGGCCCGCAGGTCCGGGACCACACGCAGCTGCTCCAACTCATCGCCCTCGGCCGGGCTTGCGCGGTCCTGCCGGAGTCCTGCCGAGCCCACCTGCGCGACGACCACGCCACGGTGCCGGTACTCGACGCGCCCAGGGTCACAACGGTCATCGCGTGGCCACCCCACAGTCGCTCCCGAGCCGTCGCCGACCTCGTCCGGACCGCGATGGCGCTCTGATTCCCTGACCGGTCGTCGCTGGTCGTTCAGTTCAGGCCAGTGAGGAACTCGCTGAAGAGTCGGTTGGCGCTCTCGGAGTCGTAGAGGCGCTCGAACTCGGCCCGGGCGAGGCGGCGTCGGAATGCGCCGCGGTAGGAGACGTCTCCGGCGTCGTGCACGAGGTCGGTGAACCACACGGCGAAAGCCTGGTAGTTCCAGACGTGCTTCAGGCAGGTCGAGGAATACGCTGCCAGCAGGCTGGTGTCCTGCTCCTTGACCTGTTGGAGCACGGCCGTAGCGAACACGTCGGCGTCATGCAGGGCGAGATTCATGCCCTTCGCGCTCATGGGCGGCACGATGTGCGCGGCGTCTCCGAGTTGATGGTCCGCGACACGCCCGCGTTGTCGCGGTAGCGCACGCGCGGTCGGAGGCCGGTGATGTTCTCCGGTGTCACTTCCTCGGCTTCGAAGCGGAGGTCGCCGCCGTCGCTGACGAACACGTCGATGAGGTTGTGTACGAGCACCTGTTGGGGACAGAAGCGCCCCTCGCCGTTGTCGTCGGCCAGGTACGTGTAGGGCCGTGTCCGGCCGTCGATGCGGAAGTTCAGCACCGGCTCGACGGGGACTCCGCCGAGGACCCGGTCCGCCAGGCCCCACTGGCGGAACATGCGCGCCGCACGGAAGTCGATGACACCCGCGCGCTGCCGCTGCTCGACGTACTGGCGGCTTCGCCGCTCCAGTACGACGCAGTCAATCCCGCTGCGCAGGAGGAAGTTCCCGAGGGCTAACCCGGCGACTCCCGAACCCACGATCACCACGGTGGTGTTCTCGTTCCTCACGGACATGGAAAGTGCTCCTTCAACTTGCTGCACCGGCCCCTGATGAGGCTGTTCCGTTGCGCCGACCCCTGAGGTTCCGGGCGCCCGGTGCGACGGAAGTAGGGCTTCGCGGAGGGCAGGGCCGGCTGCACCCCTGGCCGTACCGTGCGGTTACGGGCAGTTGGCGGCAATTGAGGGCATCTCGCCACGCGTGCTTGGCGCACCGAGACGCGACACAGGGAGAAGGTCCTGCTGGCCGCTGAGCACGTGTTCGCCGCGAAGGGTGCGGCCGCCTCCACCGAGGAGGTCGCCCAGCGGGCCGGGGTAAGCATTGCCACCGTCTTCCGGAACTTCGCCACCAAGCAGGACCTGATCGAGGCAACCGCGGTGCGCTGCCTGGAGAAACTGACCGCCGAGGCGCTGCGGCTCACCGACCGCGAGGAGCCCGGAACGGCGCTCGCTTCCATGGTGAGGACCTTCGCGGCAGCCGGGCCCGTGAAGATGACGCTGCTGGACCTGCTGCCCCCTCATGGCGCCGACGGCGAGGGCCTGTCCCGCCCGGTCGCCGAAGCGGCTGACGTCTTCCACGCGGCCGTCGAGGGCACGCTCCGTCGCGCCCAGGCCGCGGGCGCCGCCCGGCCGGAGGTCACCGGCGACGACATCTCCCTCCTCCTGCGAGCCCTCGCGCACGCCACGGACCTCGCCGAAGCCGAAGCGCTCGACCGGGCCGTACGCATCGTCCTCGACGGCCTCGGCGTACCGCGCTGACGCCGGCCGTCTTCCTCTCCCGGCCGTGTCGGGGAGGTTTTGCCGAACGGTCGACCAGCAGTGCGCCGCCGTGTCGTAACGTCACTGCATCCCTTGATCACGAACGCGGGCGGCTCCGGCGGGTCACTCACCCCTCCGGCGACGCGGCCCGCCAGGAGGCTTGCCATGAGCGTTGTCGACATACAGAGCACGGCCACGGAACTGCCGGACCCCTGGAGTTCGCTCCTGCTCGGGCAGGTCGGGAGTACGGGCGTGAAGGTGCTCCGGATGGACGGACGCCCCTTGGGCCCGGAATCCCATGACACGGCGGAAGCACTGCTGGTGGCGGACGGCACGCTACAACTGGTGGCCGACGGCTTCGAAGTCGAAGTGCGCAGCGGGGAGATGTACCTCGTCGAGGCGGGAGTGAAGCATGCCGTGCGCCCTGGCAGTCACGGCACACTCGTTGTCATCGAGCACGTTTCGGAGTGACCATCAGGGTCTGTGGAGGGACGGGCCCGCCGGGTGGAAGTACAGCGGGGAGACCGGGCTCGCCGTCATCCGGCAGGCGCTGGACCGGGGGGTCTCGGCGGGCTCGACGGCAACGCCGAGTTCTGCGCCCACGACTGCTGCTCCCACTGCTCCTTGGTGATCTCGTATCGGACGACCCCGTGCTCGGAGCCCTCGATCGCCTCCATGCCGGAGGGAGTAGGGCGGGTGCCCGCGAGCGTCATGTCGAGCTTCTCCATGACGTTGCGCGAACCGTCGTTCACGGACATCGTCTCGGCCCAGATCGCGCGCACACCGAGCTCGGTGAACGCCGTGCCCAGCAAGGCCCGCGAGCCCTCGGTGGCATACCCCTTGCCCCAGGCCGCCTGCCGCAGTCGGTAGCCGAGTTCGACTTCGTCCAGCGGGCCCTCCGGCTCGGGACGCAGGATGAACCAGCCGATGAACGCACCGCCGTGCTTCTCCTGCGCGGCGAACAGTCCGAGGTCACCGCCCCACTTCTCGTAGCCGGCGAGGATCCTCGGCAGGTAGCGCTCGCGGACGAGCTCCGGCGCGGTCGGAATGCCGCCGGTCAGATAGCGCATCACCGCCGGGTCGCTGTCCAGCTCGATCAGCAGGTCCGCGTCATCGGCAGTGAAGCGGCGCAGGGCCAGGCGTTCGGTCTCCAGGTAGGTGTCCACGAGTCGATCGTGCCCGACGCAGGTCGGGCAGCCCAACGGCTTTCCTCGGCAACTCGGGGGGCCTTGCCATGACGTCGAATCACCGTGTCCGATCGCGCTCGGTCAGGGCTCTTCAGCAAGGCCCCCTCAACGTCCCTTGCGGGGAGCCCCCGGCAGTGCCGCGTACGGCATCAGCCCGCCTGCCCCGCCTCCCCCGCTTCCAGGTCCGCCAGCACGGTGCGCAGGTCGGCGTTGACCCTGCGGCGCTGGGCGGGGGAGAGCGCGGAGAGCATCCGTAGTTCGGTCTCGGTCTTGGTGGCGAAGACCTGCATGGCTCGGCCGCGGCCCTCCTCGGTCAGGGTGACGGTCACCGAGCGCCGGTCGTGGGCGGCGAAGTCGCGCAACACCCATCCCTTCGCTTCCAGTCTGCGCACCCGGTTGCTGACGGCGCCGGAGGTGAGCTGCATCTGGCGGGCCAGTTCGCCCGCGGTGAGCTGCCCGTGTGGGGCGCGGCTCAAGCAGGCCAGCAGTTCCAGCTCCCACAACTCGATGTCGTGCGGGGCGAGTTCGCGCTTTATCTCCGTCTCCAGCCAGTGGCTGACCCGCCGGAGCCGGTAGGCGAGCGCCTTGGCCTCCAGCAGGTCGGGCTCGAAGGTGTCGGCGAGGACCTCCACCATGTCGTCGACGTAGTCCGTGCGTGGCGTCTGGCGCATCTTCCCTCTCCCGACCGGTGTCCGAAATCCGGTATCCCTGCGATGGAATAGGGCTCATTATATGAACGTTCTCGTAATCTGGGAGCTCACATCCAGTTCCAGGAACTCGTATCCAGGAAGGTCGGGAAGCTGATGAGTTCGCTACGACAGAGGGTCGGGGCCGTGGTCACGCTGGCGGGGGTCGCCGCCGTGGTGCCTTCGGTGTGGCAGACGGCCACCCACATCACCGACGAGACGTACCGTGCCCCGGAAGCGCGCCACGGAGAGGGGCACGTCCAGTACCACATGGCGCGTGAGGTGTTGATCTCCGCAGGTTCGGTCGGCGTGCTCGTGATGGGTGCCCTGGCCGGTCAGAACAGGAGCCGTGCCGTGTGGCGGGGCATGGCCGCCGCGGCTGCCGGGATCGGCGCCGCGCTGTGGTCCGGTGGACCGACCACGGGCGTATGGGCCCCCAACCGCAAGGCGTTGCTGATCCACCTCGCGTCCACCACGGGGCTCGGCGTGGGTGTCGCTCTCCTGCGCCCGAAGGCGGGGCACCGATGAGCGCCCAGGTCATCGTCGCGGGCGGCGGGCCCGTCGGGTTGCTGACCGCGGCCCTACTGGACGCCGCCGGCGTGCGCGTCGAGGTCTTCGAGCGCAACGAAGGTCCGAGCGAGCACTCCAAGGCCACCACCATGCATCCGCGCACGTTGGAGGTGCTGGCCACGGTCGAGACGGCCGGCGGGCGCCGGTTGGTCGACGTCCTCGTCGACCACGGCACGCCGCTGCCCAGTGCCCACTTCGCCGTGCTGCCCGACAGGCTCGACTACTCCGGCCTGGACACGCCCTTCCCCATGGTGCTGCTGATCCCCCAGGCCGACACCGAGCGGTTCCTCGCCGATCACCTGCGGTGGCGCGGCGTCCCGGTGCACTACGGGCAGGCGGTGCAGGGGTGGGAGGAGGTTGACGGCGGACTGCGTGTTCGGGCTGGCGACCGGGCTCACACCGCCGGCTATCTGGTGGGGGCCGACGGCGCGCACAGCCGCGTGCGCAAGCTGGCGTCGATCGCGTTCCCGGGCATGGCGCCGACCGCGGTGGGATTCGTCGCCGACGTCGACCTCGCCAACCCGCCCGTCACGGCACGGCAGTTGTGGCGCCACGACACCGGCTTTGTCAGCACCGTGCCGATGCCGGGTGGCATGTGGCGGGTGTTTGGCACGGAGGTCGGTGATACGGGGCTGACTGCCGAGGAGGTGCGGCAGCGGCAGGCCGAGCCGTTCGGCCTGGAGGAACTGCGTGCCGCCTTGCGTCGTATCGCCGGCACCGACTTCGGGCTGCGCGCCGCGCCGTGGATCTCCCGGGCCACCGACGGTACCCGCCGCGCCACGCGGTACCGCTCCGGGCGCGTCCTGCTCGCCGGAGACGCCGCCCACGTCCATCTGCCGGCCGGCGGGCAGGGGCTCAACGTAGGGCTCCAGGACGCCACGAACCTCGCCTGGAAGCTCGCGGCCGAGATCCACGGCTGGGCTCCCGCCCATCTGGTCGACGGCGCTGGTTCCTACGAGCACGAACGCCGGCACGTGGCGGAGCAGCTCATGGCCAACACCCTGGCACAGGGGGCGTTGATGCACACGTTCACGGCCGCCGGGCAGGCACTGCGTGACCTGGTCAGCGGTCTGATCGGTCGTGGCGGCGACACCGCCGAGGAGTTGGCCGGATCGCTCTCCGGCCTCAGCGTGAGGTATCCGCAACCCGAGGGCACTCACCCCCTGGTGGGCACCCGGGCGCCGGACCTCCCCCTCGCCGGTGGCGGGTCGCTCCATCGGACGCTGCGTCATGACCGTTATCTGCTCGTGGACTTCACACCGGACGGCCGCTTCGCCGAACTCGGCACCCCACATGTGGAAGTGCGGGCGGCGCCCTCGCCGGGCGGTACGTGGTCCACGCTGAGCGCCGTCCTCGTCCGGCCGGACGGATATCTCGCGCACGCCACCTCGTCCGCCGATCCCCTCGACCTGACGGAGGCGCTCGCCCAGTGGACCACGGCGACCGGGGCCACCTCGTCGGTGACGTGATCCGGGGCATGAGCCGGTGACACCGCCCCCTCAGCGGATCAGGAAAACGTCAACATCGCGCCGTTTCATCGTGTTTCGGCCGGCCCGGTGTGACGATGACAGGCAACCCATGTCCGCTCGGCCGCCCGAGGTCCCCTCGCCGAACCAGGCGTCGTGGGGCCGTGCTGGAATGGCGAGGGAGGGACGTTCGGTGGCGCCGAGAGTGGACGCGGCCGAGGTGCCGGGCGATCGGCCGGGGAAGCTGAAGGTCTTCCTCGGTGCCGCGCCGGGGGTCGGCAAGACGTACCGGATGTTGGACGAGGGACGCCGCCGCCTGAGGCGCGGCACCGATGTGGTGGTGGCGTACGCCGAGTGCCACGGTCGGCGGCACACCGAGGAGATGCTCCACGGGCTGGAGCTGGTGCCGCGGCTGCGGCGCACCTACCGCGGTTCGACGTTCAGTGAGTTGGACCTCGATGCCGTGCTCGCTCGTCGGCCGGCGGTCGCGCTGGTCGACGAGTTGCCGCACACCAATGTGCCCGGCGGCCGGAACGCCAAGCGCTGGCAGGACATCGACGAGCTGTTGGCCGCCGGGATCGACGTGGTGACCACCGTCAACGTCCAGCACCTGGAGTCGTTGAACGACGTGGTCGAGAAGATCACCGGCGTGCCGCAGCGGGAGACCGTGCCCGACGAGGTGGTCCGCCGTGCCGATCAGATCGAGCTGGTGGACATGCCGGCCGAGGCGCTGCGGCGGCGCATGGCGCACGGCAACGTCTACCAGCCGGAGAAGGTCGATGCCGCGCTCGCCCACTACTTCCGCATCGGGAACCTCACGGCCCTACGGGAGTTGGCGCTGCTGTGGGTCGCCGGGCGGGTGGACGAGACGCTGCAGAAGTACCGTTCCGAGCACGGCATCGGCACGGTCTGGGAGACCCGGGAGCGGGTGGTGGTGGCGCTGACCGGCGGTCCGGAGGGCGAGACGCTGATCCGTCGCGCGGAGCGGATCGCGGACCGCTCGTCCGGCGGTGACCTGTTGGCCGTCCATGTCGCCCGCAGCGACGGGCTGGCCTATGCCTCCCCGGCCGCGCTCGCCAAGCAGCGGGCGCTGGTCGAGAAGCTGGGCGGCAGCTACCACTCGGTGGTGGGTGACCATGTCCCCACCGCGCTGCTGGACTTCGCCCGTGCGGAGAACGCCACCCAGCTCGTGTTGGGCACCAGCCGCCGTAGTTGGTTCTCGCGCCTGGTGGCGCCGCGCGGCATCGGTGAGGACACCGTCGAGCTCTCCGGTGACATCGACGTCCACATGGTCACCCACGAACGGGCCGGTCGCGGCCGCCGGTTGAAGATCCCCGGCCGGCAGCTGCCGCACGCCCGCCGGATCGCCGGGCCGGTCGGCGGCCTGGTCCTCCCCATCCTGCTGACCGTCGTGCTCACCCACATCCGCGGCACCCTCAACCTCAGCAGCGAGGCGCTGCTCTTCCTGATCAGCGTCGTCGGCGTGGCCTGCCTCGGCGGCGTGGCCTCCGCGCTGTTGGCCTCGCTCACCGCCTCCCTGCTGCTGAACTACTACTTCATCCCGCCGACGGACGAGTTCACCATCACGGAGCCCAACAACGCGCTGGCACTGGTGGTGTTCGCGCTGGTCGCCGTCACGGTGGCCGCCCTGGTGGACCGTTCGCTGCGGCTGTCGCGGCGCGCCGCCAGTGCCACCGCGGAGGCGGAGACCCTCTCGTCGATGGCCGGGAACATCCTGCGGGGCGACCAGGGGGTGTCGGTGCTGCTGGACCGTACCCGTGAGGCGTTCGGCATGGAGTCCGCCGAGCTCGTCCCGCGCACCGATCCGGAGACCGAGGTGGACGCGGAGGACACCGACCTGGTGAAGGTGCCGGCCGGGCCGGACCGGTCGCTGATCCTCCGCGGCCGTCGGCTGCCGGCCTCCGAGCACCGGGTGTTGACCGCCTTCGCAGCCCACCTCGCGGCCGCGCTCGACCACGCCCGCCTCATGGAGGCCGCGGCCGAGGTCGAACCGGTCAAGGCGGCCGACCGGTTGCGCACCGCGCTGCTGGCCGCGGTCAGTCACGACCTGCGGACGCCGCTGGCCAGTGGGCGGGCCGCGATCAGTTCGTTGCGCTGCCCGGACGTGGACTTCTCCGACGCGGAGCGGAACGAGTTGCTCGCCACCGCCGAGGAGTCGCTCATCGAGCTCAACCGCCTGGTCGACAACCTCCTGGACATGAGCCGGCTCCGTGCCGGCGCGTTGACGCTGCACCTGCAACCGACCGCGTTCGCCGACGTGTTGCCGCTGGCGCTGTCGACGCTGGCCGCGGCGCCGGTGCGGGTCGAGTCCCGGGGGTTGGCCGAGGTCCGCGACGTGCTGGCCGATCCGCCGCTGTTGGAGCGGGTCCTCGCCAACCTCGTCACCAACGCGGTGCGGCACTCCGGGTCGGCGGAGCGGGTGTTGATCACCGCCAGCGCGCTGGGCTCCCGGGTCGAACTGCGGGTCATCGACCAGGGGCCGGGGTTGCGCCCGGAGGACCGGGACCGGATCTTCGTGCCGTTCCAGCGGCTGGGCGACCGCGACAACACCAGCGGTCTGGGGCTGGGGTTGGCGCTCTCCCGTGGCCTGGCCGAGGCGATGGGCGGCACACTCGACCCCGAGGACACTCCCGGTGGCGGGCTCACCATGGTCCTCTCGCTGCGGGCCGCGGCCGCCGAGGAGGCGACGGAGCGGGCGGTGGGGGGCGCCTAGCCCCGGAGCGGGCGCGGGGGAACGGAACTCCAGGCGGGGGAAATCCGGACGGAGGTACGCGGTGGATGGGGTGGCGGTGCTGGCGGTGTTCGCCGCGTTCGGCGGTGCGCTCGCCCTGGTCGCCGGGGTGTACGGGCTGCGGCACGTGCGCCGGGTGCAGCGGACCGGAGTGTGCGTGCCGGCCCTGGTCATGCAGGCGCCGAGCCGGGGTGCCGAGGAGCCGGTGCGGCCGCGCCCGTTGCTCCAGTTCGTGACGGACGACGAGCGGGTCATGGAGGTGGTCTGTCCCGTCGCGTCGACGCCTCGCCGTCCGCTCGCCGACGGTGACCGGGTGCTCCTCCACTACGACCCCGCCGATCCGCGCTCGGTCGTCGTCCGGAACCGGGAACGCCTGGGCGTGGAGCGCGCGTTCATCGCCGCCGGCGGGACCGTCCTGCTGCTCGCGCTGGCGCTTCTGGTTGTCGTGGCGCTCTGATCATCACCGCGGACGGTCGGCGTCCTCCGCCCGCCGCGCCGCAGGTCATCAGGGCTGCGTCAAGAGGAGCCGGGAGTGCTTGCGGCCGTGCCCGGCCCGGCATTTGATGGTGGCGTGAACAGCGCCTGGCTCCTTCTCGACCGTCCGCCTCATCCGGCGGCCCCGCGTCGTGCGCCGCGCTGCCCGGAGGGCTCTGCCTCCCGCTGAGCCGTCTTCCGGATCCTAACGGGGCGTCACGATCCGCTCGGGCGCCCCGTTTCCGTGCTTCGGCACGCCCGTGCCCGTACGTCGTCGCCCGTTGAGGCAGCGACTCCGGCGTACCCGGGCGCGGCGCATCCTTCCCTTCCGCCCTCCCGACCCAGACAGGAATCATGTCCGTCTTCGACCTTTCCTCCCGTACCGTCCTGGTCACCGGAGCCACCTCCGGCATCGGTTACGAGACCGCCCGACAGCTCGCCGAACGCGGCGCGACCGTGCTGCTCCACGGTCGGACCATCGAGGAGGCCCTGGCGGCGGCCGACGCTCTCGTCGCCACGGCGGGGCTGGACGCCGCCCGACTGATCGGCCTCGGCGCGGACTTCGCACGCCTGGAGGAGGTCGAGGCGCTGGCCCGACGGGTCGTCGCCGACCACCCGCACCTGGACGTGCTGGTCAACAACGCGGCCACCGCGGCGCCCGAGCGCCACACCCTCACCGCCGACGGCAACGAACTCGCCTTCCAGGTCAACTTCCTCGCCCACTACCTGCTGACCTGCCTGCTGGAGCCGGCGCTCACCAGCGAGCCCGGCGGCCGCGTGGTCAACGTCTCCTCCTCGCTGCACCGCACCGCCTCCATCCAGTGGAGCGACCCGCAGCGCGCCCGCCGCTACTCCCGGCTCGCCGCCTACGCCCAGTCCCAACTCGCCCTCACCGTCTTCGCCGCCGACCCGCGCGTCGCGGCCGTCTCCGTCCACCCCGGCATCTGCGAGACCGGCCTGCTGCCGCTCTACGGCGTCGAGGGCGGCCCGGCGGCGGAGGGCGCGGCCCATGTGGTCCGGCTCTGCGACCCGGCCGTCGAGATCGTCAACGGCGCCTACTACGACCGCGACCAGCGCGTCGACCCGGCGCCCGTCGCCACCGAAGACCGCACCGTCAGGCGCCTCAACAAGCTGGCCGACGAGCTCGTCGCCCACCACGCCTGACTGCCGCTTACGCACCACACCCCGACCCACCGAAAGGACCCGTCGTACCGATGTCCAAGCGCGCCCGTAAGAAGAGAGCCCGTCGCAAGAAGAACTCCAACCACGGCGGCAAGGCCGGGCAGGGCTGAGGCCGAAGTGGCGTGGCCCCGGGGCGGGTTGCCGTCCCGGGGCTCCGTCATGACGCCCCCTCAATCGCGGCCGCGCATACGGACACGTGGCGCGTAGGAACTATGGCAGAGACCCGATAAAACCCGATAGGTTTCCTTGCGGGGTGCCGGGAAGTCTGGTCGGCGGCGGTTCCATGACGGCCGAAGCCACCGAGAGACGAGCGCGTGACCGAACTTACTGCCATCCTGCTCCTCGTCGGATTCGCCACCCTGGTGGCCACCGGCGCCCGCCACTGGCGCATCCCCGCCCCCTCGTTGCTGGTCGTCGGCGGGGTGCTCATCGGCCTGTTGCCCTGGCTACGGGACATCCAGGTGGCGCCCGAAGTGATCAGCGTGGTGGTGCTGCCGCCGCTGTTGTACGCGTCCGCCGAGGACATCCCCTGGCGCGAACTGCGGCTGGTGTGGCGGCCGGTGACCGTTCTCGCCTTCGGACTGGTGCTGGCCAGCGCGGCGGCGGTGGGCGTGGTGGCCTCCGCGGTCACGCCGCTCTCCCCCACCATGGCGTTCGTCCTGGGCGCGGTGCTGGCCAGTACCGACCCGGTCGCCGTGACCGCCCTCGGCCGCAAGATCGCGCTGCCGCCGCGGATACAGGTGATGGTCCAGTCCGAGAGCCTCTTCAACGACGCCACCAGCCTGGTGCTCTTCAAGGTCGCGGTGGGCACGGCGGTCGCCGCGAACGCGGTCACGCTGCCCTCGGCCGGCGGCCAGTTCCTGCTGTTGGGCGGGGGCGGGGCGCTGGTCGGCGGCGCCGTCGCGGGCGCGGTCGCGCTGATCCGGCGGCGGACCGAGGACCCGATACTGGAGACGGTCATCGCCCTCGTCACCCCGTACGCCGCGTACGTGCTCGCCGAGGACCTGCACACCTCCGGCGTCACCGCGGTGGTGGTCGCGGGGGTGGTGCTCGGCAGTACCGGCCACAAGCTCACCAACGCCACCATCCGCCTCCAGGTGCACGCCGTCTACGGCACCGTGGTCTTCCTCCTGGAAAGCGTCGTCTTCGCCCTGATCGGGCTGGAACTGCCACCGCTCGTCCGCCAGTTGACGCCGGACGAACGGTCCTGGCCGTTGGGGCTGCTCGCGGTGGCCGGCACGGTGCTCGCCGTTCGGCTCCTCGGGGTCCTGCCGCTCTCCGTCATCATGCAGCGGCGCCGCGGCAACGGCACGGTCACCTGGCGCATCCCCGCGGTGGTCTCCTGGGCCGGCACCCGTGGCGTGATGCCGCTGGCCGCCGCGCTGTCCATCCCGTTGACCGCCGACGGCGGCGGCCCGCTGCCGCACCGCCCGTTGGTCCTCGTCCTGACCACCGGCGTGGTCGTCTTCACCCTCGTCCTCCAGGGCTTCACCCTGGCGCCGGTCGTGCGCTGGTCCGGGATCGCGCTGGAGCCGGAACACACCGCCCGGGAGGAGGCCCGCGCCCGCGCCGGTCTCGCCAAGGCGGGCCTGAGCTGCCTGGACGACCTCGAATCGGCCGAGGCCGCGCCCACGCCGGTCATAGACCAACTACGGCGCGGCCTTCTGGCCCGGCTCGACCAGGCCGACGCCGACCAGGAGGACGCCACCACCACCGAGTGGACCTCGGCCGCCACCTACCGCGAGCTGCGCCGCACCGTGATAGCGGCCGAATCCGCCCAACTCCACCGGCTGTACGCGGACAACCACATCAGCGACACCACGCGTCGCAGACTCCAACGCAGCCTGGACCTCGAAGAGGCGGGGTTGGGGGACGACTAGCGTGTCCGATGGGTCAGTCCCGCGCCCGTCACGTGGTGGTCCCACGCATCCGGGACGTCCGCGTCGCCGGCCACCTCCAGTTCGAAGAACGTGGTGTGACGCGGAGAGCGTCGGATCGGGTGCGGGGTGTCTCCTCCGCGATCGGGCGCCGCACCCGAACGCACGTCACCCCGCTCTCCTCTGCCACTTCCCGCAACACCGCCTCTTCCAGCGGCTCCTGCGGACCCCCACCCCCCGCCGGGACCTGCGTGCCGGACGACAGGTCCGCGTCGTGATCGAACACAGGCAATTCCACCGGCCGTCCCGCGCGCCGACGCAGCACGTAGGCAGCGACACGGATACGCAATGTCAACTCCCGCATCCCGGCAGCGTAGGTGTCGCGTCGGCGCGTTCACGAGCGATGCGCCAAGTTCAAGGAGACAGCTCCTCGCTAGACGTCCGAGCCGTTGGCCGTGGGCGGCACCTCGACAACGAAGAACAGGAAGCACGGCTTGGTCGAAAGTTCCTGGAAGCCGTCGGGGAAGAGTTCGCGGGCGGCCGGGTCGGGCTGCGGCTCGCTGAGGGCGGTGAGGCGGAAGCCCGCGGTGGTGAAGGCATGGAGCATCGCGTGCAACGGCTTGCGCCAGAACTTCATCGGGACGGTCTGCCCACCGAAGGTCCAGTCGAAGGTATAGCTGGTGGTCGCGAAGTAGTCGGGACGAGGTCCCTGGATCGTGTAGGCCACGATCGGGTGATCCACCGACGCGATCAGCCGGCCGCCCGGCCTGAGCACGCGCCGCAACTCGGCCAGGGTCGGCCCCCAGTCCTCCAGGTAGTGCAGGACCAGCGAGGAGACCACGTCGTCGAACGCACCGTCGCCGAACGGCAAGCGGTCGCGAAGGTCGACCTGGTGCAGGTCCGCGTCGTCACCGAGCCGTCGCCTGGCCAGTGTCAGCATCCCGGCGCTGGCGTCGATGCCGGTGACAACGGCGCCGCGGTCCCGCAGTGCTGCGGACAGGGGCCCGGATCCGCAGCCGGCGTCCAGGATTCGCCGGCCGGCCACGTCTCCGGCGAGGTCCAGCATCGCGGGCCGCGCGTAGTACGCGTTCACAAGGCTGCGCTCGTTGTCCGCCGAGTACGCCTCGGCGAAGCTGTCGTAGTCGTTCACCCGGGCCGAATCCGCAGACCGGTCGAGGCGCTCGGGCACATCGGTTACGTGATCCATCGCGGCAGCCTAGTGAGTCACTGGTCACCCGAGCCGCCGGATAGGCCCTATCGCACCGCCCCACCGCTCAACGTCAGATTCAGAAGCGGTCCCGGAACTTGACGCCGGCCACCAACAGCCCGACCAGCGCCACCGCCACCAGCACCCCCACGATGTGCTCCGCGCTCACCACTTCACCGCCGGCACGACCGCACCACCGCAACCATCCACCACGGGTTTCCTCCTCGTGCGCTGCACCCGATCCGGTCCCGGTCCGCCCGGTCCCGGTCTCCGTCCCGGTCCACCGTGGCGGCCGGATCGACACCGGGCGAGCACCGGCACCACTTCCCTAACGGGATCCGAACGTCGCAGACACTCCTTCGGCCACCGGGCCGGAAGGCGCCCGGCGCACGAAGGGGCACGCCACCGTCAGCATGCACAGCCGCAGCGACTCGGCGAGGAAGCTCGCCGCCGAGTACGCCGCGCTCGGCCACGACGTCTCCGCCGCCACGCGGTCTGCGCCTACCGCAGATCGTGCAGACCGGCTACGCGTCGGCACGAACGGGCGCGCCGGTGCCTACGGACGGCTGACAGCCAGCGAGGCCCCCGTTCCTCCCTCCCTCTTTCACCGGAGGAAGGGAAGAACGGGGGCCATCGTCACTCTGACGCCGCCTCACGCCTCACGCTTCACCTGATCCACAAACGCCGACCAGGACAACGCAGAGAAGCTCAGAACCGGGCCCTGAGCATCCTTACTGTCACGAACGGGGACGGCACTGCCGAAGTTGGTGGCGACCTCTATGCATTGGCCGCCATTGCCACTGTAGGAGGACTTGAACCAGCGGGGGGATTCGGACTTCACTGGTAACCCTTTCGAAGCTGATCGATCAAGACCACAGATGCCGCTTGGGAGAGCGCTTCGGCCTGCAACTGATGGTAGGCCGACAGTATCGGCACTACGGAAGCCCCATCTCGTTCGAGGTGCCCCCGCTGCGCCGACTCGGCGTAGGACATGATCGAGCGGTCCGACATGGTCAGTACCGTCACAGGCAGGCTGAACGGTCGCCGCGCGCCCATGCTGAACGGGGCAATCTGCAGCACGGTGTTCGACATCTCGGCGAACTTCAGGAGCCGATCAAACTGGGCATCCATGACCGCGGGGTCATCCCCCATCGGCCGGCGAACGCAGCTTTCGTCAAGTACCGCATGGATCAAGGGCGATGGGGTGCGGACTAACATCCTCTGCCTTCGCGTCACCAGCTCTACTCGTTCTTCGGCTTGCTCGGGTGTGATGGCTTCCCGCCGTACTGCGTCAGCTTCCAGAGTTGCCGCGTACTCAGGCGTCTGGAGCAGGCCAGGGACCACGCCGACTTCATACAGCCTGATCTCCACGGCGCGACCCTCGAAGCTCACGTATTCGGGAAACCCTTCCAGCAGGCTGCCGTGTTTGATCTCGCGGTACTCACGCTCGAACGCGTCTGCTGTACCTACAAGGCCGAGCACAGCGTCGGCGCTACGCGAAAAACGAAGGGTCGGAGACTTCCGCCCCGTTTCCACCGCCGAGATATGGACGCTGGAGTAACCCATGCGTTCGGCAAGATCCTCCTGCGTCCAGCCGCGCGCTTCCCGCAGGCTGCGTAGACGCGCCCCGAAGGCCGCCTGAGGCGAGGCGTCCGGGTTCAACTCCTTGCGATTCAAAGGGCATTCACCAACTTTCCGTCCCCTTCTGGGACGTTGAATGGTTCCCCGACTGTACGCCACGCTGAGTCGACCCGGTGACGGAATCACCACGGAGAGGCACGGAGGGCTGCTTCATGGCTGTGACAGACGCACGAACGGCGAACGAGGTGTGCAAAAGGCTGCACGAAGCCTTGCGCACCGTCGAGTTGGACCTGCAACCACCGGTCGTGGCCACGATCTTCACCGCTGACGGCGTGCTGGTGGACCAGGTCGTTCCCCCGCTGTTGTCGACCGCTCAGGCCGAGACGCTGTGCAAGATCCTGGAGAAGGAGGCACAGCGGTGAGCGGCGGCACCGAGGACGTGGGCAAGAAGAACGCCGAGAAGAACAGGCAGTCGTCGAAGACCACCGACGCGGGCAAGAACACGAAACCGGCGTGGTAGCAGTGGCCGACTCCTACCGCCACCGCTCCCGCGCCCAGGAAGAGCCCGTGACACTGGGCGAACTCGCCGGTTTGAACCCGGACCCAACCCCCGGCTGCAACAAGTGCCTGTCCTGGGCGGAGAAGCGCAAGCAGGCACGCGCCCGCCGCGACTACGCGGCGGCCGCTGTCGCCAGCGAGGAGATGTGGCGACACCAACGCGGAGCGAGCTGCCGTGGCTGAGATTGAGGAGCACGGCAGCGCCCCGGAACCGTACGTGCTCCCCGGCGTCACGTTCGTCCCCAAAACCAAGGGAGTGCCCGTTGCTCCGTGCCCGTCCCCGTGCCGGCTCTGCGCCGCGAGGGGGCGATACGAGCGAGAGGCCGGGAGGGATACAGCTCGCCACGAGCGGGGTACTCCTCCCGCCGGGGCGGCACCTCCCACTATGGTGCGGTCGTCAGACCCGTCGCTCCCTCTCCCCCGCCGTCCCTCCCCACTCGGCAACGGCACGGCGCCACGCCCTCCACCCTCCGTTCGAGGAGCCAGCCAAGCATGGGCACCCCTCCCACCCCCGCCGCTCCCGATCCCTCCGTCCCCTCCATCCCCGGCAATCCCGACGAACTCCCACGCCGGCTCGGGGTGTTCGACGCCGTGGTGATCGGGCTCGGCTCGATGCTCGGGGCGGGGATCTTCGCCGCGCTGGCGCCGGCCGCGTCGGCCGCCGGCTCCGGACTGCTGCCGGGGCTGCTGGTGGCAGCGGTGGTGGCGTTCTGCAACGCGACGTCCTCGGCGCGGCTGGCCGCCCGGTACCCACGTTCGGGCGGAACCTATGTCTACGGCCGGGAACGCCTCGGGGACTTCTGGGGCTACCTGGCCGGTTGGGCCTTCGTGGTCGGCAAGACCGCCTCCTGCGCCGCGATGGCGCTGACCCTGGGGTCCTATCTGTGGCCCGCCCAGGCCCACACCGTGGCGGTCGCTGCCGTGGTGGCGCTGACCGCCGTGAACTACACGGGAGTTCGGAAGTCCGCCTGGGCCACCCGGTTGATCGTCGCGGCGGTGCTGGCGGTACTCGCCGCCGTGGTGACCGCCTGCCTGTCCTCCGCGACCGCCGACGCCTCCCGGCTGGACGTAGCGGCGGACGCCACCCCGACCGGCATCCTCCAGGCCGCCGGCCTGCTGTTCTTCGCGTTCGCCGGCTACGCCCGGATCGCCACGCTGGGAGAGGAGGTCCGGGACCCTGGGCGCACCATTCCGCGCGCCGTCCCGCTCGCGCTCACCCTCGCGCTCGTCGCCTACGGCGCCGTCGCAGTCGCGGTCCTCTCCGTCCTCGGCCCCGAACGCCTCGCCCACGCAAGCGCTCCGCTGGCAGAAGCGGTACGAGCGTCCGAAGTCCCGGCCCTGGTCCCGGTCGTACGAGTCGGCGCGGCCCTCGCCGCGGCCGGTTCGCTGCTCGCGCTGATCCTCGGCGTCTCGCGCACCACCCTGGCGATGGCCCGGGACCGCCATCTGCCCCACGCCCTCGCCACCATCCACCCCCGCTTCGCGGTCCCGCACCGGGCCGAACTCGCGGTGGGGGCGGTGGTCGCCGTCCTCGCCACCACCGCGGACCTGCGCGGCGCCATCGGCTTCTCCTCGTTCGGCGTGCTGGTGTACTACGCCATCGCCAACGCCTCCGCGTGGACCCTGCCCCCTGGCGAGGGCCGCCCACCCCGCCCGGTCCCCGTCCTCGGCGCGACCGGCTGCCTGGCACTGGCCTGCGCCCTCCCCCTCACCTCGGTGCTCCCAGGCATCACGGTCCTGGCAGTCGGCGCCGCCGCCTACGCCACCCGCAAGGCCATCACCACACGGCGCCACTAAGTCGTAAATCCCCCTGTCCTCAGGGGAGTTCCTTCCGCATCAACGTGCACACCGTCTCGTATCGGCGCACCGACCCGTCCGGAGCCAGTTCGTCCCAGGCATCAGGCTCACGGCCGTAGGCGACATACCCCAGCCGCTCGTACAGTGCCCGTGCGCGGGGGTTGCTCTCCTCCGCGGCGAGCTCGGCCCGACGGATGCCACGCTGTCTGATCCGCTCCTCCGCCGTCCGAATCAGGAAGCTGCCGACTCCGCACGACTGCCAGGCGGGATGGACCGCCAACTGCCACAGCGTGCCGGTCGCCTCCCGAATCGCGTAGTCCACTCCCCCGATGGCCACCGGCACGCCCGAGGGCGGGCACACCGCCAAGTAGTCCACCTCACCGAGCTCGGCCCTTCGCAACTGCTCGGCAACGGACCGAAGATGGAGGGCAGAACCCGCCCACCCGCACGCCGCCAGATCATTCGCCGCAAGATCGCGCGCCGAGAGCGGCAACACCATCTCGTCCATCGCCCTCACCACCTCCGGCTGATCAGGATCGGCGCGGACGCCCCCAGTCGACAAGGGGTTTTCAGCGAGGGCCCGGATCGCCTCTCGACGGTTTCGAGAGCACTTCACTTGGGGAATTCGGGGAACTTCTGCGGCCTTCTGGGAACTTCAACGTGTTTCCGGGGGAGCGCATGGGACATGCGGCGAGGGCGATACCGTCGGGCAATGCGCCGCGGCCGAGGGTGACGTGGCCGTCGTAGTCGTCAATGGACCGCGCTGACGTGCGTGTGGGGGGTCTCCCCTACCGTTGCGTCAGCCAGGTTGCGATCTCCTCGATCACGGTCGGCTCGACGTGCCCCGGTCGTGCGTACTCGGCCGGGGTGGCCGGGCCGCTGCCGGGGATGAAGAGGTGGTTGGCGTCCTGGTGGATTCGGATCGATACCTCGGGTCGGTCTGCCAGGGCGTCCTGCCAGCGTGACAGGTCGTCGGCGACGGTGACTTGGTAGTCCCGCTCGCCTTGCAGGATCAGCATGGGGCAGGTCAGTCCGGCTGCCGTTGCCACCGGGTCGTAGGCGCGCTGGTCAAGCCAGTAGACGGCGGAGAATCCGAGCGGCAGCAGCTCCGGTGGTGTGTCGGGGGTGAGTTCGGGGTCTGCCACGACGGCGGCCTGCTGGATGAGCGCGGCCACCGCCTCGTCCGTGCTCGGGCCAGGGGCGAGCGCCGCGAGGTGGCGGGCCACTCGCACGATCGCCTGGTGCATCGGTTGCGTGTCTGCCGCGAGCAGTACCAGACCTGCGATGGAGGGGTCGGCGGCGGCGATCCGGGGTGCCACCTTGCCGCCCATACTGTGGCCGAGCAAGTGGATCCGGTCCGAGGCCACTTCGGGCTGGTGCCGGAGCAGTTGGACGGCGGCGAGTGCGTGTGGCAGGTACTCGTCGGCCATGGTGAAGTCAGGTGGCAGGTGGTTCGGGTGCGCGAACGTCATCTTGTCGAAGCGGAGTACGGCCACCTGTCGAGAGGCGAGCCCCCAGGCGAGGTCCTTGAGTGGTTTGTTCGGGCCGCTGCTCTCGTCTCGGTCGAACGCACCGCCGCCGCTGAGCAGTACCGCGGCGGGCCACGGGCCGGGGCCAACGGGCAGGCTCAGCGTGCCGGGCACCGCGAGCGGCCCCTCGCCCAGCAGGACTTCCCGCTCGGTGAACAGGTCCGGGGTCGCGTAGTGGGGCGGCTGCCACTCGGCGCCGTCGTCCGAAGCGAGCCGCAGACCATGTAGCAGTCCCTCACCGTCGACCGAAGTGACCACGGTGAAGCTGCCGTTGGCGCAGGTCACGGGGGTGCGCACGCGCACCAAGCCAGCGGCGCTGGGCTCATTCACCGGCTCTCCGATCGCATGAACCCCGCCCTGCGCGGCAGTCTCGGCCGCCCACGCGAGCCGCAGCGCCTCGGCGGAGACCGCGGTACGCAGTGGTGGCGCGAACAGCTTCACGATCTGGGCGAAGTCCTCTGCCCGTAACAGCGCGGCGAGGCCCCGCGCCGCGCCCGGTTCCCTGCCTCCCGATGCCCCGCCCTCATCTATTCTCATACTTGAGAACGGTAGCAGTTGTGAGAACATTCAGGGCGTGGATTTCCTGGACCTGATCGCCCACCCCATCCGGCTGCGGATCATGCACGCGATGGGCGGTGGACGGCTGCTGACCACCGCTCAGCTCTGCGCACGTATCCCCGAAGCGTCCAAAGCCACCGTCTACCGGCACATCGATCTGCTGGTGGACAACGGGATCCTGGAGGTGGCCGAGGAGCAGAAGGTACGAGGCGCGGTGCAACGCCACTACGGCCTCCGCCAGGACCGGGCCGTGATCGGTGCCGAGGTGGTCCGCTCGCTCACCCCAGACGACCATCGAGGGGCATTCGCCACCGCGATGACCGTCCTGCTCGCCGAGTTCAACACCTACCTCGACCGCGAACAGGCCGACCCGGTAGCCGACCAGGTGGGCTACCGCCAGCATGCACTCTGGCTCAGCCCGACGGAACTGGACCAGCTGATCGCGGAGTTGCGTGCGGCCATCGCGCCGAGGCTGGCAAACAAGCCGGCCCCCGAGCGAGCTCAGTACCTGCTCAGCCCCATCCACTTCCCGGTAGAAGCCCCAGAGCAGAAAGCCGAGCAACCAGCGACAGGAGCCGACCACGAGTCGAGCGCATGATCGGCCGTCATCGCGCGTAGCGCCGGGCCCCGGTCACCTCGAACCGCTCGATGACGAGGCGGAGACACTGCGTCGTCACCGGCAGCGCCTGCCGGCCCTATCCGGCTACGCCGACCGGCACTCCACCTACGAAGTCCTCCCAGACTCCGGGTCGTTGCTCTTCCCGGCGGCAACAAGACCAGTCCGCCATCGCCCGGTCTGACACCTCAACAGAGCCCGGCTCCCGTCCGCGGACCAGTGGCAACGGCAACGGCATGACGCTCATACGCCGTCGTCCGGGTCGCCAGGGCGTAGGCGACTGCGAAGGCGGACACGGACCGGCCGGCCTCCTCGACTCCGACGCGTAGCGAGCCCGCGATCCCGGGCAGGATCCCGCCCAGGGAACAGGTCCGGGCCGACCGCGAACGCTCCGAACGCCAACACCAGGATGCGGTGCACGAGTTGGCCCGCCTCTCGTCCAGTGCCGGTCGCACGCCAGGCGAGGTGCAGCGCATGGCGCGTTGGTGGGCGCGACCCAAGGCTGACCGCTATGCGGATACACACCCTCAGTGAATTTCGAATTGCGGAACTTTGCTCTCGCATTGCGGGTGTTTGATGTTAGCTTGGCCAGAGGACTTCGTGACAACGCCGCCCGAAGGGGCGATCACGTCGCTCCGTTTTCCGAGGAGGAAACTGTGTCGGGTCGTCGGGCCGCTGCCCAGGTGCTCCGTGCTGCCGTACCTGAGATCACCGAGGCGTACCGGGATGCGTTGGAAGACATCGGCAGCCCGCTGGTGTATCGCGACGATGTCTGGGAGCAGTGCCGCCATCAGGCGCAGAGCATCATGGGCGAGTGCGTCCAGGCGTTAGAGGGTGTCCAACGCCCCGAGTCGCCCGGAGTTGGCGAGTACACACGGCTGCTCGGGGCGCTCCGCGTCGTCCAACAGATACCGGTGTCCGAGTCGGTGCGGGCGGCCGACGTGCTCTGGCAGGCCGTGCAGAACGTGATGGCGAAGGTGCTCGACCGGGTGGAGGCCGAGCAACGGGTCGCGGTTGCGCAGACCGTGAGCACCGCCTTCGGTGTCGCCGTCGGGTACCGCCTGTACCAAGGGATCCGGGCGTACGAGGAGGCCCAGCGCACGGGGGCCTCCGCGGAGCCGGGGAGGGGGCCCGCGCCGTCCTCGGACGGCACGAACGCACAGGCCCTCGGCCTGCTGACGCTGCGGGAGCGGGAGATCCTCGAAGCGGTGCGCGCGGGACTGACGAACCGGCTGATCAGCCGCCGGTTCAACATCAGCGAGGCGACGGTCAAGCGGCATCTGCACAACGTGTACCGCAAGTTGGGGGTCAGCTCCCGGGTGCAGGCCCTCAACACCGCTTTCCCCGCAAGCGCCGCGGGCGTCGATCCCCTCCGGTACGCGCGGCCCGTCCGCGCGCTGGATCACCGGGCGCCGAGCGCGCTCAGCACGAGCAGGTTCGCGGCGTACTGCGTCACCATGAACGCCCGGTAGGCGCCGCGCCGTTGGCCGCGTGCGGCGCCTACCCGCCGGGCGTCCCGCACCACTCGGACGACGACCCACAGCGCCCCGGCCGCCACCGGCAGCGTCCCGGCCAGTGCGAGCGGGGCCCACGCAGCGGCCGCCGCCGTCCCGGCCAGGCCGACCAGCGCGGCGCACGTCACGGTCAGGGCCCGGGCCGCCGCCAGGCCGTGGACGACCGCGACGGTGCGCCGCCCGCCGGTCGCGTCACCGTCGGCGTCCCCCAGGTCCTTGGCCACCGAGCCGACCAGGGCCATCCAGGCCGCCATCACACAGCCGAACACCACGCCCGTGGCGCTCCATCCGTGGCCTGACGCCGAGATCCCGGCCGCGTACGAGGTCGCGCCCAGGCCGAACACCACCACCGCGCAGCGCACGCTCGACCGCTTCGCCTGCACCGGGCGTGCGGAGTAGGCCCAGCCGAGCAGCAGGAAGGCCACCACCCACCCGAACGTTCCGACGCCGGCCGTCGCGCCGAGCGCCAGCGCGGCGGCGGCCAGCAGGGCCGTGACAGCCGCGGCGGTGCGGACCGGGAGGGCTCCCCGGGCGATCGGGCGACGGGAGCCGTTCGCGCGGTCCTCCCGGACGTCCGTCACGCCGTTGAGCAGATAGGCGCACGCCACCGCACACCACCAGGAGGTGAGTCCCAGCACGGCCCGCCCCGGGGACTGCGGCAACTGCCCGGCGGAGACCGCGCCCACCACGAACCGCAGGAGGAACACCAGTTGAACCGACGGTCGCGCCTCCGCCCAGCACAGCCGCGCGGTCTTCAGCGCGGTGCGCCGTCGGGGGCCCGCCGTGCCCACCCGGCCGGCGACATTCGGCGAAGAAGCGACAGGAGCCGCGGAATCGGTCACGGCCGCAGCATAGAAACGGCCCCGGCGTGCTCGCCATACAACCATCGGCGTAAAAGGCGTACATCCTCACTGGGCCCTTGGTTGCACTTCCTTGTCATGCCGGACGTGCACCAGCAAGGTGGGCGGGGCGCGGCCTGGTTGACCTGAAACCGACGCCGCTGCGAGGGCGCACATGGCACCCGCACCGGAAACTCCGCGACCGCGGCGAACCGGGCGTGTGAAAAATCCTGGGAAGTTACAGGCAAGGAGCGGCAACTTCCGTGCGCCCATGCAGAGAAGAGAACAACGAGCAAGGAACAGCAGAAAAGGATGCTCAGTTGGAAAGGTCTCAGCAGACCGTAACGCTGATCTCCCAGGCGCAGGTTCTCGAAGGCGCGAAACGGTGGCATCGGGTGGCCTTCGAGGAGCTCGCAGCGTCTCTCACCGATCCTGATTTCCCTTGTGTCTTCTCCCGGAACGCCTTCCGCAAGCAGTTGTTGAAGTTCGCCTTCGTCGAGAGTGCCGGGAGTGCGGGCATCGGGCACCTGGCGAGGGCCCTCACCGAGTACGTCGAGCTGTCCCGGGACTGGGACGGCCGGCTGGACACCGCCTATCCGCTGGTCGTGCTGTTCTCGGCGGACGCCGTGAACGCGCGCACCGTCGCCGAGTACCACTCCTTCGGCTGGCGCGTGCTGCAGGAACTGCACCACGTCGATCCCGACCCCTGGCCCGAGGGCGTCGGAACGGACCCGGATTCCGAGACCTGGTCCATGTGCTTCCACGGCATGCCGCTGTTCTGCAACATGAGCAGTCCCGCGCACCGGAACCGTCGCAGCCGTAATCTCGGCGGCCATTTCGCACTCGTCGTCAATCCCCGGGAACGCTTCGACTTCTTCGCCGGAGAGACCCCGAGCGGTCGCAAGGTCCGCGCGAACATCCGCAAGCGCATCCGCGCGTACGACGGCATGCCGCATTCGCCACAACTGGGCTCGTACGGTGTCGGCGCCCTCGAATGGCGCCAGTACGGGCTCACCGAGGAGAACATCGAGCGGAGCGATGTGTGCCCGTTCCGTCCCCGAATATCCGTGGAGAAAGAGGAGTTGCTGGCCGAATGATCGAACTCATCGTGTCCCAGGGCCGCGTGGCCGACCGGGAGCCTCGGATGATCGAGGGCGCCGCCCACCTCGCCCGGGCCCTGGAGAAGCGCTACGGACTCACCGGCCGTTTCGTCGGGGAGCCGGCACCGCCCGCCGACGACGACTGGACCGTCAGCCTCCCGCAGGCCCGGGAGACGCTGAACGGGCTGGGCCGGGCCGTCACCGAGAGCATCGCGAACGGCAACCGGACGGCCCTGATCTCCAACACCTGCTCGGCGAGCCTCGGCACGTTGCCGGTGGTGGCCCGCGAACTCCCGGACGCCGTGGTCCTCTACATCGACGGGCACGGCGACTTCAACACACCGGAGACGACCGGCACCGGCTACCTGGGCGGGATGGTCCTCGCCGGCGCGTGCGGACTCTGGGACAGCGGCCACGGTGCCGGGCTCCGCCCCGCACAGGCGGTCCTGGTCGGGGCGCGCGACATCGACGACGCCGAGGGCGAGTTGATCGCGCGGCACGGCGTCCGGGTCCTCCCCCCGGCCCGGACGACGCCCGAGAACATCCTGGATGCCGTCGGCGACTCCCCGGTGTGGGTGCACATCGACTGGGACGTGCTCGAACCCGGACACGTACCGGCCGACTACACGGTGCCGGACGGCCTGTTCCCCGAGCAGATCCGGGCGATCTTCGACGCCATCCCGGCGCGGCAGCTCCGCGGCGTCGAACTGGCCGAATTCAACGCCCCGTTGGACGACGACGGCAGCGCACGCGCGATCGAGACGATCCTGGGCATGGTCGCACCCGCCTTCGAGAACGTCCCGGTGGGCTAGCCCACCCGCTGCACGCAGCAGACAGGGGCCGACCGCCGGCCCCTGTCTGTCCCCTTCCCGTGGCCGGCGCCACGGGCCCCGCTCGCAAGGAGTACTTCCGATGCCTCTGCACGACAGCATCCTCGACACCATCGGCCGCACCCCGATCGTCAGGCTGCACCGCATGGCACCCGCCCACACCACGGTCTATGTGAAGGTCGAGTCGTTCAACCCCGGCGGCTCCGTCAAGGACCGCCTCGCGCTCTCCGTCGTCCTCGACGCCGAGGCGAGGGGGCTGCTCAAGCCCGGTGACACCATCGTCGAGTGCACTTCCGGGAACGTCGGGATCGCCCTTGCCATGGTGGCCGCGGCCCGGGGCTACCGGTTCGTGGCGGTGATGGGCGACACCTACTCGGTGGAACGCCGCAAGCTGGTCCGGGCCTACGGCGGAAAGGTGCTGCTCTTCCCCGGCCACCTCGGCAGCAGTGGGGGCAACCAGATCGCGGACGAACTCGCCGAGCGGCACGGCTGGTTCCGGGCCCACCAGTTCGAGAACCCGGCCAACCCCGCGTACCACCGCGAGACCACCGCCTCGGAGATCCTCGGCGACTTCGCGGGAAAGCGGCTCGACTACTTCGTCACCGGCTTCGGCACCAGCGGCACCCTGACCGGCGTGGGGCAGATGCTCAAGCGCGCCCGCCCCGACGTGCGGGTCGTCGCCACCGAGCCGGAGAACGCCGCCGTGCTCGCCGGACAGGAGTGGAACGTCCACCGGATCCAGGGCTGGGCCCCCAACTTCGTGCCGGGCGTGATGGACCGCAGCGTCATCGACGACCTGGTGACCGTCAACGAGGTGGAAGGGCGCGACACCGCGCGCAGGTTGGCCGCCGAGGAAGGCATCTTCACCGGCATCTCGGCCGGAGCCACCCTGGCGACCGCGCTGCGCGTCGCCGAGACCGCGCCCGCGGGCTCGGTGCTCCTCGCCATGCTCCCGGACACCGGAGAACGTTATCTCTCCACCTTCCTCATGGAGGGGGTGCCGGAGGGATCCGACGACGAGTGGCTGGCCTCCCTGGAGAGCGGTGACGGTACCGCCTGATCCCGACACCCGACTCCACCGCCCCGCGGCGCACCCACATCCGTCAGGAGACAGACATGAGGGAACTCGTCCCGCCCGCGGCCCGCTTCGTCGGCCTCCCCTCAGGTTTCGCCATGCGGCGGGGCGGACGACTGCACGGTGCCCGCATCGCGTACGAGACGGTGGGCCGGCTGAGCCCCGCACGCGACAACGCCGTCCTGGTCCTCACCGGACTCTCGCCCGACGCCCACACGGCCTCCCACCCGGCGGACACCAGCCCCGGCTGGTGGGAGGCGATGGTGGGTCCCGGGAAGCACGTCGACACCGATCGCTGGTACGTGATCTGCCTGAATTCACTGGGCAGTTGCAAGGGGTCCACCGGGCCCGCCTCGGTCGACCCCGGCACCGGCGGGGTCTACGGTCCCGACTTCCCGGACCTGTCGATGGAGGACATCGCCGACGCCGCGGCCCACACGGTGCGCGCCCTGGGCGTGGACCGGCTCGCGTGTGTGATCGGCACCTCGATGGGGGGCATGAGCGCGCTGTCCCTGTTGGCCCGACACCCCGGCCTGTCCCGCAGCCACATCAACATCTGCGGCGCAGCGCGCGCCCTGCCGTTCTCGATAGCGGTCCGCTCACTGCAACGCGAGGCGATCCGGTACGACCCGCACTGGAACGGGGGCCGCTACGACGACACCGCCTATCCCGAGCGCGGCATGCTCACCGCACGGAAGCTCGGCATGATGACCTACCGGTCGGCCCGGGAGTGGGACGGCCGCTTCGATCGGGCACGCATCGCGCCGGAGGCCCACGTCGGTGACGAATCCTTCGGCCACGAATTCCAGGTGGAGGGTTACCTGGAGGCGCATGCCCGACGCTTCGCGCGTCGTTTCGACCCCAACAGCTATCTCTGTCTCAGTCGCTGCATGGACCGGTTCGACCTCGGCGAATCGAGCGGCGTCAGCACCGATGCGGCACTCTCCCGCGTCCGTGTGGAAAGGGCCCTGGTCATCGGGGTCAAGAGCGATGTGCTGTTCCCCCTGCGCCAACAGCGACAGATCGCCGACGGCCTCGCCGCGGGCGGCACGGACGTCACCTTCCTGTCGCTGGATTCGCTGGAGGGGCACGACGCCTTCCTGATCGACACCGCGCGCTTCGGCACCCCCATCGCGAAGTTCCTGACCGTGCTCTGAACGCCCCCCGCTTTCCCCACCTTGGAGAACCCGCATGCCCAAACTCGCCCTCGTCACCGGAGCCAACCGGGGCATCGGCCTCGGGACCGCGCGTCAACTCGCCGCCGCCGGCGCCCACGTGCTGCTCGCCGGCCGCGACGGCGAAGCCGTCACCGAAGCCGCGAAGGCGCTGCAGGACGACGGCCTCGCGGTCACCCCCCTCGTCCTCGACGTCACGGACCCGGCCAGCATCCGCAGTGCCGCCGCGGAGGTCGAGGACGGTCACGGCCGCTTGGACATTCTGGTCAACAACGCCGGCATCCGCGTCGAGGAGTACGGAAAGCAGCCGTCCGAGCAGCCGGTGGCACGGTGGCGCGAGACCTTCGACACCAACCTGTTCGGGCTCGTCGAGGTGACCACGGCCTTCCTCCCGCTGCTCCGCAGGTCTCCGGCCGCCCGCATCGTGAACGTGTCCAGCCTGCTCGGCTCGCTCACCACCCACACCGATCCGCAGTCGTATGTGTACAGCCCCATGTTCAAGTCGCTCCCGGCCTACAGCGCCGCCAAGAGCGCGCTCAACTCCTGGACGGTGCACCTGGCCTACGAACTGCGCGAGACACCGATCAAGGTGAACGCCGTGCACCCCGGCTACACCAGGACCGGCATGAACGACGGCGAGGGCGACCTCGATGTCGCGGACGGAGCGCGGTCGAGCGTCGCGATGGCACTGCTCGACCACGACGGCCCGACCGGCACCTACACGCACGAAGGAGAAACCATCCCCTGGTAGCCGACCAGGAGACGGTCTCCCGCACCGCCAACCCGCCCTCTCCCCCACCCGTTTCCGCATTGGAGTTGCTCGATGGGCAACCACCTGGCCCTGGTCACCGACATGCCCAGCCTCGTGATCGACTACGACATGCCCCTGCTGTTCGACGCCTGCCAGGAGGTCGGCATCAAGGCCGAGATATGTTCCTGGCAGGATCCCGACATCGCATGGGACCGTTTCGACGCCGTCCTGCTGCGCTCCCCGTGGCGCTATGTGGACAACCTCCCGCAGTTCCTGGAGTGGTGCGAACGCGTCAGCAACGTGACGTCGCTGTTCAACCCGCTGCCGGTGGTGCGGTGGAACCTCGACAAGCACTACCTGGCGGATCTGGCCGGTGCGGGCGTGCCGGTCGTGCCGAGCCGCTTCGTGCCCCCGGGTGCGGATCCCGTGGTGGCGCTTCGGGCGTTCCTCGCCGAACACGACGGAGCGGAGGAGTTCGTGGTGAAACCGGCCGTCGGCGCGTACTCGCGGGACGTACAGCGCTTCTCCCGGTCGGCCGAGGACGGCGCGGTCGCGCACCTGGGCAAGCTGCTCGACCAGGACCAACACGTCATCGTGCAGCCCTACTTGGACGCGATCGACCGCGCCGGCGAGACCGATCTCATCTACTTCGACGGCGTCTACAGCCACGCCATCCGCAAGCGCGCACTGCTCCTGCCGGACGGCACGGTCGACGAGCCGACGCAACAGGCCCGTGCGGCGCGGGCGGCCACCAAGGACGAGCGGGCCGTTGCCGCGGCCGCACTGGATGCCGCCGCCGCACACCTGAAGCTGCGGGAGCCGCTGCTCTACGGCCGCGTCGACCTCGTCCGCGGCGCGGACGACAAACCCCTGGTCCTCGAACTGGAGCTCGGCGAACCGTCGTTGAGCATGCCGTTCGCGAAAGCCTCAGCCGCGCGGTTCGCGCAGGCCATCTCCGTGCGGCTGGAAGAAACCTCCCTGAAGCGGAAGACCCGATAACAGTGACCTCGCAGCAGAATTCCCTCACGCCGCTCGCCAGCACCGCGACGGCCTCGCCCACCGGCGGCACCCTGTACGCGGCGCTCGGCGTCGTCAGCTTCTCCTTCAGCTTCCCCGGAACGGTGTGGGCGCTCGACGGGTTCGGGCCCTGGAGCGCTATCGGGGTCCGCGGCGTCCTCGCCGCCCTCATCGCGCTGACCGCGCTCCGACTGACCCGGGCGCCGCTGCCGAAGCGCGCGGACTGGCCCGCGCTCGCCGTCGTGGCGGGCGGCTGCGCGGTCGGGTTCCCGCTGCTCACCACGCTTGCGCTGCAGACCTCGTCCACCGCCAACTCGGCGGTCGTGATCGGCGCGTTGCCGATGGCCACGGCAGCGATCTCCGCGGTGCTGACGCGGCGCAGCCCGTCGAAGGTCTTCTGGGCCGCGGCCGGTGTCGGAGCGGCCACCGTCGTCGTCTACACGCTGTCGCAGAACCACGGCCGACCGACCGTCGCGGACCTCTATCTCTTCGGCGCCCTGGTGGTCTGCGCGGCGGGATACGCGCAGGGCGGGCGGCTCAGCGCACGCATGCCTGGCTGGCGGGTCATCGCCTGGGGCGTGGTGCTGGCGGCCCCCGTCAACCTGGTCGTGTCCCTGTTCGCGCTGTCGCACGAACCCGTGCACCTCACCGCCAAGGCGATAGCCGGCATGGCCTACATCGCGGCCATCTCGCAGTTCGGCGGGTTCGTCGTCTGGTACAAGGGCATGGGCCTCATCGGCGTGGCACGGGCGAGCCAACTCCAGTTGGCACAGCCGTTGTTGACACTGGTATGGGCCGTGCTACTGCTCGGTGAGAGCTTCACCGCGGCGGTCCCCGTGACCGCGGCCATCGTCCTCACGTGCATCGTGGTCACCCAGAGGGCCAGGACGTCCTGAGACGGGAGCGAGCCGAGCCGCGCACGCTACCGGGACCTCGGAGGCGTCACCGTGCAGGAGCCGGCCGGAGACCGGATCGACGCGGACCGCGGCCGGGGCAGCGCCTGATTGCCAGACGTGCGCGGGTGCGCGGCGGGCAGCGCGGCAAGGTCGTTCGCGCTCGGTGTGCGGCAACCGTCTTCGGCGGGTCCGAGCACGCACTGCGCCAGACCGTCCTTGCCCTGACCGCCGGCTCCGGCCTCGCGGAGCACGACAGTCCAGGTGACGCGACGCTGTTGGTGTTGCGTGGACACCGTACGCCTGGCCAGTGGCGACACCTCCTGGGAGGGGCAGCATGTCAAGGATCATTGACCAACTTTGATTTCGGCAATGAAAACTGACAATGTCGCGACATGTCACGGAACCACGACTCGGCAGCGCCTTCCAGGATCCTCACCGAGGACGAGTACGAGCAGGCGTACAGCCGCCTGGCCTCCGCGGCCCGGCGTCAGGGCAGTTGGCTCGGTGCGGACGCCGCACACCAGGCGCTGGCGGAGGCGCTGGCCGCCATCGGCGTGGCCGTCCCGACTCCCGAGCCCGAGGCCGACACATGCACTTCACCGCGGACGGCCGATGTCGTGACCTGGCTCCTGCCCGGCGACGAGGAAGCTCGGCACGGCGGGTTCGTCCTCGGCCGCCTCGACGACGGCACCGTGCCCACCCACCGCTCGGGGCGCGCGCTGTACGAGCGCCAGTTCGCCGACTCCTCCACGGGACAGGGCGGCACGTGGAGTGGCCCCGCGCAGGGTGCCCCCTCCAAGGCACCTACCGCCCTCATCCCCGCCTGTGCCTGTGGGTGGCGCGGTGCGGATCTTCCCTACCACCCCGCGGGCGGAGTGTGCGGGGACGGCACCTGCCACGACGGACAAGCCGTCAGCGCCCACCGGGCGTGGCAGTCCCATGCGACCGCCGCCCTGTCCGCCGTGGTCCCCGACGGCTGCCGCGACCGCCTGGCCGCCCTGACCACGGCGCTCGGCGAACTCGCCGACCACCAGCCGCGGGCGGCCCTCGCCGTCAGCCGGCAGTTGCGGGAGATCGCAGGGTTGATCGAGCCGTTGGCCGTAGCCGAAGCCCTCGCGCACAGCGTCCCGTGGGAGACCATCGGCACCGACCTGGGACAGACCAAGCAGGCCGTCAACCGCCGCTACACCAACCCCTCACGCACGCTGTCCACCCGCGTGGAACAGATCGCCGGCACCAACGTCGAGACCCTGCTCACCACCGCCCGCAACCGGGCTCCCGGCACCCGGCTCCCAGGCATTGACTGGGCATCCGCAGCCCGTCGGGTGATGGACTCCAATTCCCCTTCCGATCCTGCGACATGACGACGTCACACCTCGCGTCCTGCCCACGGCGTGCGCGAACACCGGGCCCGATGGGCGCGTGGGATGAGGGGGCGAGAGCGGCCCCGGGTGCAGCCGATGGACCGAGGAGCTCGGCGAACTACCGGTAGGGCGAGGCAGGAGGTTCCGTTTCCGGTGCCAGGAGTTCTGGGATGTGGCGGAGCTGCGCCCGGCTGGAGACGGCGAGTGTTCCGTAGGCGTTGGAGAGGTGGTACCCCACGGTCCGGGGGCTGAGGTGGAGTTGGGCGGCGATCTCTCCTTGCTGGTGTGTCCCACGGCCGCGTGGCGGCTTACCTCCCACTCCTGCGGGGTCAGCCCGAGCCGGGCGGTGGGACTTGCGGCCACCGGGTGGACGTGGGTGAGTTCTCGCTCTGCCCGGGTTTGCCAGGGAGTGGCGCCGAGCCTGTTGAAGAGCGTGCGGGCCGCCTCAAGGGCGGTACGGGCTTGTCTTCTCCGGCCCGGTCGGCGCAGCGTTTCGCCGTGGAGGAGTTGTGCGCGGGCGAGGTTGAAGGGGCGGTGCGGCGTCAGGGCCGCTTCGGCTTCCGCAGCTCGCGTGAAGTGGGGCAGGGCCTGGTCCGCGTTCTCGGCGATGAGGCCCTCGATGCGGTGGGCGATGACCCAGGTACTCCCGGAGTGGCCGACCTGCGCCTGGTGCGTGGTGCAGAAGTCGCGGACCTCCTCGGTGCGTCCGCTCAGAACGCCTTCGGTCCTGTCCATCGGCCTCAGGACAGCGCCTCGCGGAGGATGCGCACGGCCTTCGGCCCGACTCCGTGCAGCGCCAGCAGTTCGGCGTCGGTCAGCTCGGCGATCTGGGCGAGCGTGGTGATGCCGGCGCTGGCGAGGGCACGGGTCGCGGGCACTCCGACGGTCTTGGGCAGGTCACCGACCGCACCGGGCGTCGCGGAATCCCCGGCGGCGATGCGTGCAGCCAGCCGCTTCGGTGCGCGCGAGAGCCAGGCGCGACGCACCCAGTGGTTGAGCTGGCACCCGTTGATGTCGCCCATCGGGCCCGAACGGTCCCGTGAAGGCGCGCCGAGCGGATGCCGGGGCGGGATGTCGCGTTCCTCGGTCATCTGCCCGGATGGCAGCGAGAGCACAAACGGAAATCGGCCATCCGCTTGGCCGAAGCCATGTGACACAACCGGCCAGATTGGCTCACCGACGTGTCGACCGACCCGTTACCGGGGCCCCGGATTCGCCACTGCGAACATGGCGGCGCGTTCGCGGTGTGAGGGCATCGTCAGTGGTGAGGCCGCACTTCGTGCGACACGGGTACCTGCGGGATACCTCTCGCAGCGCTCTGACCAGGGCCATCCGGCCCCTCCTCGGCGACCGTCCATCATTGGCCACCTTGTTTGTCCGATGATTGTCCAAATGGTTCGGGCACGTACGAAAACATCGGCGGTCTGGGGTAGAAAAGTCCCCACCAGAACGACGGGCAGGGCCAGGGTGACAGCCACGAGCAGGCGTGACTGTCGGGGTTGACACTTGTGGCGCTGCTCTCACGCCGTCATAGAGGGGGCTCACCAGGAGGCGTACGCCGCGCGGTTCCGCGCTCTTCGCATGGCACAGCGCGGCCCTACCTTTCGCCGACAGCGGCCAACTCCGTTGCATCTAAGCCCTGTTCATCTACGAGATGCCCGCTGGACCAGTAACGGTCCCGAGAACGCAACCGAGCACTCTCCGTCCGGCCAGCGCGAGTGGCGCTACTCGACCTGGCAGGGGTGGCCGATCCACAACAGCAACAAGGGACCGCCTGTTCTCCGTCGGCCAGAACCGAGGAGAGCGGCACAGAGGTCACCACCGGCACCACCGGCCGATGCCAGGCCCCGATCGACACTCCCCCATGACCTGGCACGCCGGATCTCCTGGATGGGCAAGCCGACCACCTGAGGCTCGCCACCGACTTCCGGGTTCACTTCGACAACAACGACGCCGAACGCGAAATCCGAATGGTTAGGTTCCAGGAAAAGGGCTCTGGAAGTACGCTATGAACGATCACTTGGGCTTCAGCCTCACGCAACTGCGTTATTTTGTGGTGTCCGCCGAACTCGGCAACATATCGGAGGCGGCAGAGCGGCTGTGTGCCTCCCAATCAACGGTGTCGGCGGCCGTTATGCGGCTGGAACGTCAACTCGGCGTGCAGTTACTGCTCCGCCACCATGCTCGTGGCGTCTCCCTCACCCCCAGCGGCCGGCGGTTACTGCGCGAAGCGCGGGCCTTGTTGGGGCAAGCCAGGAACTTCAAGGCCCAGGGCGACGCGCTGGCGAGCGAAACCACCGGGGCACTCGACGTCGGGTTCCTTGCGTCGGTCGCCCCGTTTCTCCTGCCGTTGACCCACCGGCTGCTCAGAGAGCGCTACGCGGCGCTACGGCTCAACGTCCGCGAGGAGTCCGCCGATCGGCTGTTGGAATCCCTCCAGGGCGGTCACTGCGAACTGGCGGTGACATACGACTTCCTGTCGGGCGATTCCAGGTTTCTCCCCCTGGTGGACCTGTCCATTCATGCGCTCTTGGCTGACGACGACCCGCAGGCCAGGACCGGACCGGTCGATCTGGCCGAACTGGCCACTCGTCCGCTCATCGCGTTGAACACCTCGGCCGCTCTCCGGCACTTCGAGAAGTTGTTCGCCAATGCCGGCGTCCATATGCCGGAGGTGATCACGACGACGAGCCTGGAGACCATGCGCGGTCTGGTGGCCGCTGGTTCCGGGTTCGCGTTGATGTACCAACGCGGCGCGAGCGGGGCCACGTTGGACGGCAGAAACGTTGCGGCAGTCGAGATCGCCGACGCCCTACCCCCGTCCTCGCTCGGTGTCGCCACGATGCCGGGTCTGATCGTCAGCAGCCGTGGCAGAGCCTTCCTGACGGCGCTTCGATCGGCGGTCGCAACGACCCCCACCGCGAACGCGATGGCCTGACTCACATCAGCGTCCCACGCGGTTTTCCCATGGTTCCCCCCACTGCGGTTCTCGCAGCCCAAAGGAGTATTGTGCTGGCGCTGATGTTTGCTGGACAGGGAAGTCAAGCAAAAGGGATGGGAGTCGAGGTCTTCGGGCGTTACCCGGGCCTCGTACAGTTCGCGTCAGAAGTCCTGGGATACGACCTCGTTTCCCTGTGTACGGAAGACCCCGAGAACCTGCTCAGCCGTACCGACTACACCCAGCCGGCGTTGTACGTCGTCAATGCGCTGCGCGCCTTCGAGCGAATTCATCAGGAAGACCCACTGGCGGACTGCTATCTGGGGCACAGTCTGGGCGAGTACAACGCCCTGCTCGCGGCCGGCGTCTTCGACTTCGAAACGGGGCTGCGACTGGTCGCCAAGCGCGGCGAGTTGATGGCGGCCGCATCCGACGGCGGCATGACCGCGGTGATGAACACGCCCGCGGAACAACTGCAGGAGATTTTCTCGGAGGACGACGTCGACGGGGTCGACATCGCCGGCTTCAACACCGGCTCGCAGTTGGTGATCGCGGCCACCCCACCTCAACTGAGCGCGGCGCACGCCGCGTTGGAACGCCGGGACATCCGGTTCGTGCCACTCAAGGTGAGCGCCCCCTTCCACTCCCGGTACATGGAGCCGGCGCGTGTGCAATTCGCCGAGTTCGTCGAGCAGTTCAGCTTTGCCGACCCCACGACTCCGGTGATCTCCAACGTCACTGCCAAGCCGTACGAGCCGGGACAGGTGGCACGCCTGCTCACCGAGCAGCTCGTGGCACCGGTGCGCTGGACCGACAGCATCCGCGCGCTCCTCGACAGCAACGACGGGGTCGAATTCGCCGAAATCGGCGGCTTCGCCCTCTCCCAAATGGTGTTCAAGATCAAGACTGGAGTATGACTCATGGCAACGACCACAGAAACGATTCGCCAGTACCTCGAAGACCGCTTCCTCTTCGAGTTCGACGAGACGATCAATCCGGACACCGACCTCTTCAAGGCAGGGGTCATCGATTCGTTCGGCTACGTCAAGCTGATGAGCTTCCTGGAGTCCGAGTTCTCGCTCAAGATCAGCACGGAGGACATCCTCACCAACGTCTTCGTGTCGCTCACCGCGATCGATGAATTCATCCAGAAGAAGCTCTCCGAGAAGTAGAAGGACGGAAGATGTGCGGGTTGGCTGGATTCCTCTCGACCTCCGTGCACTCCGGTGCCACCGCGGAGGTCATCACCTCGATGCTCTCGACCATCCGCCACCGCGGACCGGACGAGGCGGGCTATTACCTGGACGACGGTTTCGCCATGGGGACGGTGCGGCTGGCGATCGTTGACCTCGTCGACGGTTCGCAGCCCATGTCCGACCCGTCACAGCGTTACTGGATCTGCTTCAACGGCGAGTTGTACAACCACAGAGAACTCCGTGCCGAACTGGAAACGCTCGGCCGCCCGTTCCGCACCGACCACTCCGACACCGAAGTGGTGCTCCAGGCGTGGCTGCAATGGGGGACGGACTGCTTCATCCGATTCAACGGCGCCTTCGCGGTCGCTATCAGGGACGCGGTCTCCGGCGACCTCGTCCTGGCCCGCGACCGCTACGGCAAGCGCCCGCTGTTCTACACCGACCACGGCGGCGACTTCCTCTTCGCCTCCGAGATGAAGGCGTTCCGCGCGTTCCCCGGGTTCCGTTTCGATCTCGACCCGAGGGAACTGGCCACGATCTACGCCACCTGGACCCCGCTGCCCGACCGCACGCCGTACCGGGGTATCCGCCAGCTCCCGATGGGCTCCGTGCTGACCCTCAGCGCGGGCCGCCGCTCGCTGCGGGCCTACGAGGACCTCTCCTTCGACGTGGCCGGCTTCGACGGCACCGAGGCCGAGGCGATCGAGTTCGTCAGGGAGACCCTGCGCACCAGCGTGGAGCTGCGCCTGCGGTCCGACGTCGAGGTCGGCGTCTACCTCAGCGGCGGACTGGACTCCTCGGTGGTGACGCGCCTGGCCACCCAGCTCTCCCCGCACCAAGTCCGCACGTTCTCGGTGGCGTTCCAGGACAAGACCTTCGACGAGTCCGACAGTCAGCGCCTGGTCGCCGAGCATCTGGGCACCGAGCACTCCAGCGTCCCGATCACCGGCGCGGACATCGTCGACAACTTCCTGTCCGCCGTCTACCACGCCGAGGTGCCCACCTTCCGCACCTCGTTCGTGCCGATGTTCCTGCTGTCCCGGCACGTCCGCGACGCCGGCATCAAGACGGTCCTCAGCGGCGAGGGCGCCGACGAGGCGTTCCTCGGCTACTCGCTCTTCCGCGAGACGCTCTTGCGTCACCAGTGGCAGGAACTGTCCGACGACGAGCGCCGTGCCCGACTCGCCAACCTGCACCCGGAGTTGGCGCACTTCGGCCCCGCCCACCAGGCCCATCTGCTCGGTCTGTACCAGCAGTTCTCGGTGGAGCGCCTGCCGGGCCTGTTCTCGCACGAGATGCGGTACCAGAACGGCCTGTTCGCCAACCGTCTGCTCGCCGACGGCCGTGACCCGTTCGGCGACCTGCTCGACCTCGTGTCCCAGGCCCCTGGCTACGCGCGGATGCCCGCGGTGCACAAGGCCCAGTGGCTGGAGTACAAGACCCTGCTGCCCGGCTTCCTGCTGTCCACGCAGGGCGAGCGCGCCGCGCTGGCGCACGGCGTCGAGAACCGCTGCCCGTTCCTCGACCCGGCCGTGGTGCGCGCGGCCGCGTCGGTGAACCTGCGCTACGACGACGGTCAGGTCGAGAAGGCCCTGTTGAAGAAGGCGTTCCGCGCCGAGCTTCCGGAGTGGACCACCCAACGTCCCAAACAGCCCTACCGCGCCCCGGGCAGCACCGTGTTCAAGGAGAACCGCCCGGACTATCTGGAACTGCTGCTGTCCGAGCGCGAGTTGGCCGGGCTCGACTGCGTGGACCAGCGGTTCGCCCGGCGCCTGGTCAACAAGATCATGGCGTCACCGGCGGAGGAGATCAGCACCAAGGAGGACCAGTCCTTCCTGTACCTGCTGACGACCGCCGTGCTCAACCAGCAGTTCGTGCGGGGGGAGGGCGACCTGCCGGGCCGCCCGTCGACCGCCGCGCTGAACCTGCGCGTGACCGTGGACAACCGCCGCGCCCTGCGGCAAGCGGAGGAGAGCCGATGAGTGCCGACGACATCGCGATCACCGGTCTTGCCCTCCGGTTCCCCGGCGCCGACTCGCTGACCGAGCTGTTCGACCATCTCGCGGCCGGGCGCTCGCTGATCACCGAGGTGCCGACGGAACGGTGGTCGAAGGAACGTTACTTCGGCGATCCGCGCGAGGACGGGGAGCGGACGAACAGCATCTGGGCCGGGTTCGTCGAGGACGCCGACCGCTTCGACGCGGCCTTCTTCAACATCTCCCCGCGCGAGGCGGAGACGATGGACCCGCAGCAGCGGTTCGCGTTGGAACTGGCGTGGCAGGCCATCGAGGACGCGGGCTACCGGGCGAGCGACCTCGCGGGCAGCCGCACGGGCGTGTTCATGGGCGTGAGCCACGCCGACTACGCCGAGCTGATCGAACGCGACAACGTCCCGACCGACGGCTACTTCCCGACCGGCACCGCGTTCTCCATCGTCGCCAACCGCCTGTCCTACTTCTTCGACTTCCACGGCCCCAGCATCGCCAACGACACCGCCTGCTCCAGCTCGCTGGTCGCGCTCTACGAGGCCGTCACCGCGCTGCACAACGGCGACTGCGAACTGGCGCTGGCGGGTGGTGTGAACCTGTGCTGGTCGCCGAAGCTGTTCGTGGCGTTCAGCAAGGCCAGCATGCTCTCCCCCACCGGCACCTCGCACGCCTTCGACGAGGACGCCAACGGCTTCGTCCGCGGGGAGGGCGGCGCGGTCCTCGTGCTCAAGCCGCTGGCCAAGGCGTTGGCGGACAACGATCCCGTGTACGCGGTGATCAAGGGCATCGGGACCAACCACGGCGGCAAGACCAACTCGTTGACCGTGACCAACCCGACCGCGCAGGCCGCGCTGATCGAGGACGTCTACACCCGCGCCGGCGTCGCGCCCGGCACCGTGGGCTACATCGAGGCGCACGGGCCGGGGACGCCGGTGGGTGACCCGATCGAGATCGTCGGCCTCAAGCGCGCCTTCCAGAGCCTGCACGACGCCGACGGGACCCGACCGCTGCCGGACACCACCGGCATCGGCTCGATCAAGACCAACATCGGTCACCTGGAGTCGGCCGCCGGCGTGGCGGGCGTGGTGAAGGTGATCGGCGCGATGGCCGCCGGGGTGCTGCCGGCGACGGTCAACCACCGCAACCGGAACCCGCTGATCGACCTGGACGGCAGTCCGTTCTACATCGTCGGCGACACCCGGCCGTGGCCGGCCGGTGCGGACGCGCCGCGGCGGGCGGGCGTCAGCTCGTTCGGGTTCGGCGGGACCAACGCCCATGTGCTGCTGGAGGAAGGCCGGGGCGTGCCGCCGGTCGCCGAGCAGCCGGGACCGTATGTCATCCCGCTCTCGGCGAAGAACCCGGAGCGGTTGCGCGCACTGGCCGGGCGGTTGCGGGACCACCTGCGGGCGCCGGAACACCCGCTGCGGCCGCGCCAGTCGCTGGCCGACGTGGCCCACACGCTGCGCGTCGGCCGGGAACCGATGCGGACCAGGGCCGCGTTGGTCGTCGCGGACCGCCAACAGCTCGTCGCCGCGCTGGAGTCCGTCGCGGACGGTGAGGTGCACAACCCCGCGGGGGCCGAGCCCGAGGTGGTGGCCGCGGCGGAGGCGTGGGTGCGCGGCGGGACCGCCGACTGGCCCGAGCAGCCCGGGGCGCACCGCGTGCGGTTGCCGGGCTACCCATTCGCGCGGGACCGGCACTGGTACGTGGCGCCGGGAGCCGACGAGCCGGACGCCTCGTCGCTGCACCCGCTCGTCCACCGGAACACCTCCGATCTGGCGCAGCACCGCTACGCCTCCACCTTCACCGGCTCCGAGCCCTTCCTGGCCGCGCACCAGGTCCACGGCCGGCGGGTGCTGCCCGCGGTCGCGTACCTGGAGATGGCGCGGGCCGCCGTGGAGTACGCGGTGCCGCGGGAGGGGGCGGTGCGACTGCGTGACGTGGCGTGGCTGCGGCCGCTCGTCGTCGACGAACCCGCCGAAGTGCGGATCGAGTTGACCCCGCGCGGTGACGCGGTCGACATCGCCTTCCGCCAGGGCGGGACGACGCACAGCACGGGCCGCGCCGAGGCCGTCGCGCTGCCGGAACCGTCGCCGCTGGACCTCGACGAGCTGCGCGCGTCCTGCGGCACCCCGCGGGACACCGACGCGCTCTACGCGGACCTCCGCGCCCAGCGCCTGGAGTACGGGCCGGCCATGCGCGCGCTCCGCGACGTCCGGGTGGGGCGCGACGAGGCCGTGGCCCGCATCCGGGCCACGGAGACCGAGGGGTACGTGCTGCCGCCGAGCGTCCTGGATGCCGCCTTCCAGACGTCCGTGGCCCTGATGGGCGAGGCGTCCGGTCCGACGCTGGCCTTCGCCCTCGACGAGCTCCGGGTCTTCCGGCCGTGCGCGTCCGAGACGTGGGCGTGGGTCCGGCGGAGCGGGGGCTCCGGAGCGCTCGCCACGTTCGACATCGACCTGTGCGACGGCGACGGCGTGATCAGCGCCAGTCTGCGGGGGCTCGCCCAGCGCACCACCGACGCGGGCCCGCGGGTGGCCGCGGCGAGCGCGCGGTGGCTCGACAGACCGCTGAGCCCCGACGACGGTTCCCGCACCGCGCACGTCATGGAGCTGCCGGAGGTCGCGCTGGCGCACCCGGCCGACGGCGTCAACGCCGCGATCGACCGGGCATTCGCCGAGGTCCAGGGGCTGCTGGCGTCCGGCCCGAAGGACGAGCACCGGTTCGTGGCGCTGGTCGACGACCGGGTGCCGGCGCACTTCCACGCTCCGCTGGTGGGCCTGTTCCACACGGTCGCGCTGGAGAACCCGCTGGTCTCGGGCCGCGTGGTCCGGGTGCCCGGCCTGGCGGCGGCCTCGGCGGACGAGGTGTCGCGGATCGTGCGCGAGGAGTGCGCCGACGGCTCCGCCGACGCCGAGGTCCGCTACACCGCCGACGGCACCCGGCGGGTGCGCGAGCCCGTCGACGTGCCGTTCGGCCCCGGCCCGCAGGAGCCGAAGTTGCGGGCGGGCGGGGTGTATTGGGTGACCGGTGGGCTGGGTGGCATCGGTCGGCACCTCGCCCGCTACCTGAGCCGCGCGGGGGCGACGGTCGTCCTGAGCGGACGGTCCGCGGACGGCTCCGTGGCGTCGCTGCGCGCCGACGGGGTCGATGCGCACTACCTGCCGGTCGACGTCACCGATGACCGGGCCGTGCGCGGCGCGGTCGAGACGATTCTGCGGGTGCACGGCGCGCTGCACGGCGTCGTGCACGCGGCCGGGGTGCTGCGCGACCAGTACCTGCTGCGCAAGGACCTGACCGACGTCCGTCGGGTGACGGCGCCGAAGGTCCAGGGCACGCTCCATCTCGACGCCGCCACCCGCCATCTCGACCTGGACTTCTTCGTGTTGTTCTCCTCGGTCGCCGGTGTCTACGGCAACCCGGGGCAGTCCGACTACGCGGCGGCCAACGCGTTCCTGGACGCGTTCGCCGAGCACCGGCAGGCGCTGGTCGACGCGGGTGAGCGCAACGGCCGGACCGTGGCCGTCAGTTGGCCGTTGTGGGCCGACGGCGGCATGACGGCGGACGAGCTCACCCAGGAGACGATGCGGCGCGAGCGCGGCTGGGAGGCGCTGCCCACCGAGGACGGACTGCGCGCCTTCGGCGGGGCCCTGCGCGCCGACGCTCCCGCGCACCTCGTGGTCGCCTACGGCGCGCAGCCCTCGCTCGCCGGGTCGCGCCGTCCCGCGGCGGCCCGTCCGACGCCGGCCCGCCCGGTGTCGTCGGGCGGCATCGACGAGGGCGACCTGCAGGAGCGGACCGAGGAGTTGCTCACGGGGATCGTCGCCGAGGTCCTCCGGCACGCCCCCGAGGACCTCGACGCGACCACCAACCTCATCGAGTACGGCATCGACTCGCTGGGCATCCTGGGGGTGACCGCGCGGTTGGAGAAGCTGTTCGGGACGCTGTCCAAGACGATCTTCTTCGAGTACCTCAACATCGCGGACGTGGCGGCGCACTTCGTGGAGTCCCGGCCGGAGCAGTTGGCGGCCGTCCTGGCGGAGGGCTCGGGCACTGACGCGCCGGCCGCCCCGGCAACGGCCCCGCCCGCGCGGGGCGACGGGCGTCGGGCGGAGGCTGAGCCGGCCGAATCCCACGAGGCGGCGTCCGGCACCGGGCAGTCCGAAGGCTCGGACTCCGCCGCCGTCGTGCTGCGCGAACCCACGCGCGACGATCGGCACGACATCGCGATCGTCGGCGTTTCTGGGCGCTATCCGGGTGCCGACACCCTGGACGAGCTGTGGGAGTTGCTGGAGAACGGCCGGCACTCCTTCGAGGAGATCCCCGCCAACCGCTGGGACCACGCGGCCGTCTACGACGGCGACCGGTCCGTGCCGGGTAAGACGGTGATCCGGACCGGAACGTTCCTCCGCGACATCGACGCGTTCGACCCGCGCTACTTCCGCATCTCCAAGCGCGAGGCCGAGCGGATGTCCCCGGAGGTGCGGCTCTTCCTCCAAGTCGGCGTGCAGGCACTGGAGGACGCCGGCTACTCGCGGGAGACCATCCACCGCCGCTACCAGGGTGACGTGGGCGTGCTCGTGGGAACCATGAGCAACCACTACAACCTGTACGGCTTCCAGAACAGCCTCACCCGCGGCGCCCCGCAGAGCGGCAGCTACACCGGCACGATCCCCAACATGCTGTCCTACTTCTACGGTCTGACCGGGCCGTCGATCTTCGTGGACACCATGTGCTCGGCCTCGTCGACGTGCGTGCACCAGGCCGTGCAGATGCTGCGGGCCGGCGAGTGCCGGATGGTGGTCGCCGGGGGCATCAACCTGATGCTGCACCCGTACAACCTCGTCACCTCGTCGCAGGAGCACTTCACCACGGGCACCTCCGACGTGATCCGCAGCTTCGGCCTCGGCGTGGACGGCACCATCCTCGGTGAGGGTGTCGGCGCGGTCGTGCTCAAGCCGTTGGTCGACGCCGAGCGCGACGGCGACCACGTGTACGGAGTGATCCGGGGCACCGCCCTGTCCAACGCCGGTACCCGCAACGGCTTCACCGTGCCGAACCCGGTGATGCAGGCGCGCGCCATCGAGAAGGCCCTCGACGACGCCGGAGTCGACCCGAGGACGGTCAGCTACGTCGAGGGACACGGCTCGGGCACCGCTCTGGGCGACCCGATCGAGGTCCGGGCATTGACCTCGGCCTACCGGAAGCACACCTCGGACAGGCAGTTCTGCGCGCTCGGCTCGGTCAAGGCCAACATGGGGCACCTCCTCGCGGCGGCCGGCATGATCGGGCTGTCCAAGGTGCTGCTCCAGTTCCGGCACGGCAAGCTGGTCCCGTCGCTGCACAGCACGGAGCTCAACCCGGACATCGACTTCGCCGACACGCCGTTCCGGGTACCGCAGTCGCTCACCGACTGGAAGCCGACGGTCACCACGGCCGACGGCCGGCAGGTGACCCCACCCCGGCGGGCCGGCCTCACCTCGATCGGCGCCGGCGGGATGAACTCGCACATCATCTTGGAGGAGTACCCCGAACCTCCCGCGCGTCAGGAGCCGTTCGGCGAGCAGCTGTTCGTGTTCTCGGCGATGAACGAGGCCGCGCTCGGGCGTTATCTGGCCACCTTCCGCGACTACCTCGCCGGGATGCGGGAGGCCGACCTCCCCGACATCGCGTTCACGCTGCGGGTGGGCAAGAACGAACTGCCGCACCGCTGGGCGTTCGTGGCGGCGGACAAGCGGTCCGCGCTGGCGGCCGTCGACGGCTACCTCGGCGGCCGACGGGAGCTGCCCGCACACGACCTCGCCACGACCTGGGTCGCCGGCAAGAGCGTCGACTGGGACCGGTTACCGGCGGCGCGCCGGGTGTCGCTGCCCGCGTACCCGTTCGAGAAGGTGCGGTGCTGGGTGGAGTCGACCGACGGCGCACCGTCCGTGCTGGCCCCGTTGGCGTTGCGGGAGCGGTTGCACCCGTTCCTGGGACGCAACGAATCCGATGTGCGCGGCCTGCGCTACGGTGCCGACGTCCTCCTGTCCGACCTGCTCGACTACGGCTACCGCCTGGACAAGGCCCCGGCCGTGGTGCCGACCTTCGCCGTGGATCTCGCCCTGGCCACCGCCCAGGTCAGCGGGTTCGCCGCGCGGGCGTCCGTCCACGATCTCCGCGTGCTGCGGCCGATCGACTGGTCCGCGACCAAGCGGCTCGTGACGGAGTTCGCCGACGGCCACGGCACCGTCCGGACCGAGGACGGTTCTGCGGCCGTGGAGTTCACCGTCCGGGTCGGCGCGGCCCCGTCCGGCCGGGTCGACCTGGCCGGGCTGCGGCCGGTCCGCACCCGGGACGAGTTCCTGGCCGAACTGGCCGCCGGCGGGGTCGACTACAAGCCGACGTCGTGCGCGGTCGACGGCGTGTTCCGCACCGCGGACGGGCGGACGGTGCTGAGCGTCGGCCGGCCCGCGTTCCAACAGGACCACGTCCGGCGGAACGTCACCGTCGAGCCGTTCGTGCTCGCGGCGCTCGCGCAGGGCGTGCAGTGGGAGGCCAAGCGCGCCGGGGTTCCGGACTGGCCGCGGGTCGCGCCCCACCACATCGCGGAGATCCACGTACGGGCCGGGGAACCCGTCACCCACCTGGTGTTCGGGGACGACCGGATCGTGCTGGTCGGTGCGGCGGGCGAGGTCGTCGGCGAGCTCCGCGGGGTGCGATCGGGCACCGGTGGTGTGGAGCCGGCCGTGCGCCCGCTGCCGCAGACCGCCCCGGCACCGGCCGAGCACGGGCCGGTGGGTGCGCACCCCGCCGCCCCGGCCGGGCCCGCCCTGGTCGAGGCCCTGCGGTCCATCGCCGCCGGCCTCCTCAAGTTCGAGCCGGAGGAACTCGATCCGCACACCGGCCTGGACGCGTTCGGCTTCGACTCGATCTCGCTGGTAGCCCTCGCCGAGGAGATCCACGAGCGGTTCGGTGCCAAGGTCAGCCCGGCGGTCTTCTTCGACGTCAGGACGTTGGAGGGGCTCGGCCGCCACCTCGCCGACGAGCACGGCGTCACCGTGGCGGCCGCGCCCCGGCCGGTCCCGGCCGAGGTCGAGGCGACCCCGGCACGGATCGCGTCGCCACAGCCGCGGCCGGTACCGGCCGCGTCCGATCCGCGCATGCCGATCGCCGTCATCGGCGCGGCGGGGCGGTTCCCCGGCGCCCGCAACCTGGACGAGTTCTGGGCGAACCTGGTGGCGGGCGAGGACTCCGTCACCGCGTTCCCCTGGCACCGGTACGACGCGGGCGACCGCGGGGCCATCGAGGCCCAGGACTTCCCCCACCGGATGGGTGCCCTCGACGACGTCGACGCCTTCGACGCGGGCTTCTTCCGCGTCCTGCCGCGCGAGGCGGAGCTGATGGACCCCCAGCACCGCCTGGCGCTGGAGACGGTGTGGCAGGCGCTGGAGGACAGTGCGTACCGCCCGGCCGACCTGCCGACCAACACGGGTGTGTTCATCGGCGTCACCGGCAACGACTACGCGACGCTGCTCGCCACGAGCGGCGCGGAACCGGACGCGTTCACCTCGACCGGGACGACGCACTCGATCCTCGCCAACCGCATCTCGTACCTCCTCGACGTGCGCGGCCCGAGCGAGCCGATCGACACGGCCTGTTCCAGCTCGCTGGTGGCGGTGCACCGCGCGATGGAGGCGATCCGTTCCGGCGCCTGCGACATGGCCGTAGCGGGCGGGGTGAACGTGCTGCTCAGCGCCGACACGTTCGTCAGCGCGCACCGCGCCGGCATGCTCAGCCCGGACGGCCTGTGCAAGACCTTCGACGCCGACGCGAACGGCTACGTGCGCGGCGAGGGCGTCGGGGCGGTGGTGCTCAAGTCGTTGGCGGCCGCCGAGCGCGACGGTGATGCGATCCTCGGCGTGCTCAGGGGAAGCGCGTACAACCACGGCGGCCGGGCGAACTCGCTGACCGCGCCCAACGCCGACGCCCAGGCCGAGTTGGTGACGACCGCGGTCGGCGACCTCGATCCGGACACCATCGGCTACGTCGAGACGCACGGCACCGGCACGGCCCTCGGCGACCCGGTGGAGGTCCGCGCGCTGCGCACCGCGTTCCGCCGGCTGGGGCGCAGCGACGACGGCGCGTGCGGGCTGGGTTCGGTCAAGACTAACATCGGTCACCTGGAGTCGGCCGCGGGCATCGCCGGGCTGCTGAAGGTGCTGCTCGCGCTCCGGCACGGTGTGCTGCCGGCGACCCAGCACGTCCGGCAGGTCAATCCGTACATCGAGCTGGACGGCGGTCCGTTCCACCTCGTGCGGGAGAACGAGTCCTGGCCGCGGCCCCGCGACCGTGCCGGCAGTGCGTCGCCGCGGCGGGCCGGGGTGAGCAGCTTCGGGTTCGGGGGCGTCAACGCCCATGTCGTCGTCGAGGAGTACGTGCCCGGCGGCGAGGGCACCGAGCACGGCCGGCGCGCGGCGCACACGGAGAGCGGCGGGAGCGTGACGGTGCCGCTGTCGGCCCGCACCGCGGAGCAGTTGACCGCTCGCGCCCGGGATCTGTTGGCCTTCCTGGAGGGAGCCGACGAGGTGTCGCTCCGGTCCGTCGCGTGGAGCCTGCAGGTCGGCCGCGAAGAGCTGGCCGAACGGGTCGGCTGGGTGGTCTCGTCGCGCGCCGAACTCATCGACCGGCTGCGGGCGTTCGTCACCACGGGCGACCGTGGTGCGGGCGACGCCCTCATCGGGCGGTGGGTCGACGGCGCCACCGTCGACTGGCGCGCGCAGCACGACGGCCCGACGCCCGGACGCGCGCACCTGCCCGGGTATCCCTTCGCCCGCGAGCGGTTCTGGCTCCCCGACAGCGGCAGGAAGAACGCGAAGCAGGAGAGCACGAAGGACGCCGACGCCGCACAGGCGCACGGCACGGCCCTGTTGACACCACGGTGGACGCCGACGCCCGCCGCCCCGACCGCGCGCTACGAGCGACGCGTCGTCATCCTGTGCGGGGTCGAGGGTGCGGTGCCCGGGGCCGTCGTCCTGACGACGACCAAGCAGCGGCCGGAGAGCCGGTTCCGCGATCTGTCGTGGCAGCTGGCGGAGACCCTCCGCGGCCTCGACGGCCCGCACGGCACCACCGTGGTCCAGGTCGTGACCGACTCCCCCGCCCTGGCCGGCCTCTTGCGAACCGTCACCAAGGAGGACCCACGGCTCGTCGGTCAGGTCATCGCCGTCGACGGTGTCCGAGGCGACGACGGCATCGACCTGGCCGCTGTCGTGGCGGAGAACGCGGGCACCACCGATGACCTGGTGCTGTACCGCGACGGTGTCCGGCACACGCGGACCTGGGTCCGGGCCGTGCCGGAGGGCACGGCCCCGGAGGCACCGTGGCGGGACGGCGGGGTGTACCTGATCACGGGCGGCGCCGGGGGCATCGGTGCCCTGACGGCCCGTCGGATCGCGGCCGACGTGCGACGCCCGACCCTGGTGCTCGCCGGCCGGTCACCGAGCGACGAACGGATCGAGCGCCTGCTCACCGACCTGCGTCGGGCCGGAGCGGAGGCGCGGTACGTGCGCGCGGACGTCTCCCGTTGGGAGGAGGTGCGGCATCTGGTGGCCGAGGCCGGCGAGGTCACCGGGATCGTGCACGCCGCCGGCGTGGTGCGGGACGCGCCGCTCGCGGCGAAGACCGTCGAGCAGTGGGACGAGGTGCTCGCGGCCAAGGTGGACGGACTGGTCCACCTCGACCGGGCCACCGCGCACTGCCCGCTGGAGTTCGTGCTCGGGTACTCCTCGGGCGCCGCGCTCACCGGGAACCCCGGGCAGTCCGACTACGCGACCGCCAACGCCTACCTCGACGCGTTCGCCGCGGTGCGCAACACGTGGGTCGCGGACGGACGCCGCCGCGGGCGCACGCTCTGCCTGGCCTGGCCGCTGTGGGAGGACGGCGGCATGCAGGTGAACGACCGTACGCGGGCCTACCTTTGGGCGGACCGGGGACTCGCACCGATGCCCACGCAGGACGGGTTCGCCGCGCTGTGCGACGCCTGGCGCACGGGCTCGGACCAGGTGTGGGTGCACCACGGCGACCTCGACCGGGTGCCGACCGGGACGCCGGCGCCGCACCCCGCGGTGCCCGCCGTGCCCGTGGAACCCGCCACCGACCCGACCGCCCTGCACCACCTCCTCGCCCTGTTCGCCGAGGTGACCAAGCTCGCGCCGGAGGCGGTGGGCCCCGATCGTCCGCTCCCCGAGTTCGGCCTGGACTCCGTGATGGTCCTCCAGCTCAACCGGGAGTTGGCCCGGACCTATCCGCACCTCTCGTCGACGCTCTTCTACGAGCAGCCGACGCTGCGGGCGGTGGCCGACCAACTCGCCGGCCACGGCGCGGAATCGGCGCACGGACGGCCGTCCGGCACCGCGGGCGCGCCGAGCGCCCCCGCACCGGAGCCGGCGGCCGGTCCCGCGCAGCGGTCGCCCCGCACCGAGCACCGCACTCCCGACACCGAGCGGCAGTCCGCCCGCGCGGACCGGTCGACGGCCCATGCCGGCGAGCCGATAGCGGTCATCGGGCTGAGCGGGCGCTACCCCGGCGCCGCCGACCCGGAACAGTTCTGGGAGAACCTCAAGGCGGGCCACGTCGGTATCCGTGAGATCGACCGCTGGCCGTTGGACGACTTCTTCGAGCCCGACCGCAACACCGCGGTCGCCACCGGCCGCAGCTACAGCAAGTGGGGTGGTTTCCTGGACGACTTCGCGGCGTTCGACCCCAGGTTCTTCGGTATCGCCCCCCGCGACGCGTACGCCATGGACCCTCAGGAACGGCTCTTCGTGCAGGCCGCCTGGGAGGTGCTGGAGGACGCGGGTTACACCAGGTCCCGCCTCGCCGACCGCCACGACCACCGCGTCGGGGTGTTCGCCGGCGTCACCAAGGTCGGCCACGCCCGGCACGACGTGGGTCGGCTGCCGTCCGGCGAACTCGTGGTGCCCGGCCTGTCGTTCGCCTCGCTGAGCGCCCGCGCCTCCTACCTGCTCGACCTGCGCGGCCCGAGCCTGACGCTCGACACGATGTGCTCGGCGTCGCTGACCGCCCTCCACGAGGCGTGCGAGCACCTGCACAGCGGTGCGTGCGAGGTGGCGATCGCCGGCGGCGTGAACCTCTACGCGCACCCGTTGGACTACGTCGAGCTGTGTCGCTCCGGGATGCTCTCGCCGGACGAGCGCTGCCGCAGTTTCGGCGCCGGCGGCCACGGCTTCGTGCCCGGTGAGGGCGTCGGGTGTGTGCTGCTCAAGCCGCTGTCGCGCGCCGAGGCCGACGGGGACCGGGTGCTCGCGGTGATCCGCGGGTCCAGTGTCAACCACGGCGGCCGCAGCACCGGTTACACGGTGCCGAGCCCGGTCGCCCAGGCGGCCCTGGTCCGCGAGGCGTTGGACCGGGCCGGGGTCTCCGCCCGGCAGGTCGGTTACGTCGAGGCGCACGGCACCGGCACCGAACTGGGCGACCCGATCGAGATCACGGGCCTGACCAAGGCGTTCGAACGGGACACCGCGGACCGGCAGTTCTGCGCGATCGGCTCGGTGAAGTCGGGCATCGGCCACCTGGAGGCCGCGGCCGGGATAGCCGGGCTGACCAAGGTCCTGCTCCAACTCCGGCACCGGCAGCTCGTGCCGAGCCTGCACGCCGAAGAACCCAACCCGAACATCGACTTCGCGTCGACCCCGTTCCACCTCCAGCGCGAGCTGAGTCCGTGGCACTCCGACGGCCCGCGGATCGCGGCGGTGTCCTCCTTCGGTGCCGGTGGCTCGAACGCGCATCTGATCGTCGAGGAGTATCCCGTGCAACCCACCGACGGTGCGCCGAGCAGCACCGCCCAGGTCGTCGTCCTCTCGGCGAGGACTCCCGAGCAACTCACCGCATCTGTCGACCGGTTGGCCGGGTTCCTCGACCGGAACCCGGACACCGACCTGGCGGACCTGGCCTTCACCCTCCAGGTCGGTCGGGAGGCGATGCCGGAGCGGTTCGCGGTCGCGGTGTCCTCGACCGCGGAGCTGAGGAGCAGTCTGACGGCGGGTCGTGGACACCGGGGCACCGCCGCGGGCGGTCTGCTCGCCGAGCTCACCGACGACGGCGACGTCCAGGAGCTGCTGATGCAGCGGTGGAGCGCCGCCGGCAAGCTGTCCAAGGTCGCGGCGCTGTGGGTGGCCGGTGCCGAGGTGGACTGGGCCCGCCTGCACCAGCAGGAGCGGCGTCGGGTGGTGTCGTTGCCGACGTACCCGTTCGCCAAGGAGCGGTTCTGGATCGGTGACCTGACCCGACCGAGGCCCGCGCCGGTCGCGGCGACGGTCGCCGCGACCGTGGCGGCGGCCCCCGAACCCGTGGTCGCGGACCGGAGTCTGGAGGAGCTGGTGCCCGCCGTGGTGCGGGAGAAGATCGCCCGCGCGTTGGCCATGGAGGTCGACGAGATCGACGGTGGGCTGGCCTTCGCCGACTACGGCCTGGACTCGATCCTGGCCGTCCGCGTGGTGCACCAGCTCAACGAGGCGCTGTCGCTGGACCTGGCGACGAGCGTGGTCTTCGACTTCAGCACCGCCGACCGGCTGGCCGCGCACCTGCTCGCCGCGTACCGGGACGTCATCGTGCCCACCGAAGGCACCCCCGGGCCACGGCCGGCACCGCAGGTCGTCCCTGAGCCGGTGGCGGGGCCGGGGAGCAACGCGCCGGTGACGGTGGCGGGTTCGCAGGACGTCGCGCCGGTCGCGGTGCCCTCGCCCGTACGGGAGGCGCCTCGGGAGAACCGGGCCCCGGATGCGGAGCGCGGACCGATCGCGGTGATCGGCATGAGTGGCCGGTTCGCGGGCGCCGACTCGCTCGACGCACTGTGGACGCACCTGGTCGACGGCGAGGACCTGGTCACCGAGACGAGCCGGTTCGACCTCGACAGCGTGGGCGCCTGCCGCCGGGGCGGCTTCCTGCGCCGCATCGACGAGTTCGACGCGATGTTCTTCGGCATCTCGGGCACCGAGGCCGCGGTGATGGACCCCCAGCAGCGGCTGCTGCTGGAAGAGTCCTGGAAGGCGCTGGAAGACGCCGGCTACGCCGGCCAGATGGGCCAGCGACGCTGTGGCGTCTACGTCGGGGCGTGGGCGGGCGACTACCAGGGCCTGCTGGCCCCGGACGCGCCGGCGCAGACCCTGTGGGGCAACATGACGTCGGTCATCCCCAGCCGGGTCTCCTACTTCCTCGACCTCAAGGGGCCGGCGATCGCCGTCGACACCTCCTGCTCCAGTTCGCTCGTGGCGATCGACCTGGCCTGCAAGGACCTGTGGTCCGGTGAGGTCTCCACGGCGTTGGCGGGCGGGGTGTTCCTCCAGTCCACGCCGCGGCTGTACGGGCTCGCCGGCCGCGCCGGGATGCTCTCGCCGACCGGCCGCTGCCACACCTTCGACCACCGCGCCGACGGGTTCGTGCCCGGCGAGGGCGTCGGGGTCGTGGTGCTCAAGCGGCTGGCGGACGCGCTGGCCGACGGCGACCACGTCCACGGCGTGATCAGGGCCAGCGGGGTCAACCAGGACGGCGCCACCAACGGCATCACGGCGCCGAGTTCGGTGTCCCAGGAGAGCCTGCTCGGCGAGGTGTACGAGCGGTTCGGCGTCGACGTGGAGCGCATCGGGCTCGTCGAGGCGCACGGCACCGGCACCAAGCTCGGCGACCCGATCGAGTTCCAGGCGCTCGACCGGGCCTTTCGCGCCCGCACCGCCAAGACGGAGTACTGCGCGCTCGGCTCGCTGAAGACCAACATCGGCCACACCCAGTTCGCGGCGGGCATCGCCGGCGTGCTGAAGGTGCTGCTGGCGCTCAAGCACCGGCGTATCCCCGCGTCGCTGCACTTCGAGGCCGCCAACGAGGCGATCGGCCTCGCCGGCAGCCCGTTCTACGTCAACACCCGCACCCGGCAGTGGGATTCCCCCCACGGCGTGCCGCGGTGCGGTGTGGTGAGTTCCTTCGGTGCCAGCGGGACCAACGCGCACCTGGTGCTCGAAGAGGCCCCGGCGGTGCCGCGCGCCACGGCACCGCAGGCGGAACACCTGGTGGTGCTGTCGGCCAGGACCGAGCAGCAACTCGCCGAACAACGGCGCCGGTTGGCGGCACACGTCCGCGCCGAGCCGGCCGTCGACCTCGGTGACCTCGCGTACACACTGAGCGTCGGGCGGGCGCGGTTCACGCACCGGTTCGCCTGTGTGGTCCGTGATCGCGAGGAACTGCTCCAGGTCCTCGACGGAACGCTCCCGGCGCGCAGGCCCGATGACACTCCGGTGCCGGCCCGGGGTCGGCGGATCGCGCTGCCGACCTATCCCTTCGCCCCCGACCGGCACTGGCCCGCGTCCGACGGCGCGCGGGTGACGCTGACCCGCACGGACGGTCTGCTGCGCGATCACGTGGTGCAGGGCCGCAGCATCCTGCCCGCGGTCGCCCATCTCGAACTGGCCCGCGCGGCGCTGGGTGCCACCACGGTGCGCCTGCGCAACGTGACGTGGGTGCGGCCGCTGGAGGTCGCGGACGATCCGGTGGAGGTGCGGGTCGACCTGCGGGAGGCCGGCCGGGCCGGCCAACGGTTCACGATCGCCACCGGCGACACCGTCTGCTGCGAGGGCAGCATCGCCCCGTCCGACGCGCCGCGCCCGGCACGTTCGGACCTCGCCGCACTGCGCGCGGACTGCCGGGAAACCGTGTCCGCCGACCGGATCCGCGAGGCTCTGGTGGCGAAGGGCATCGAACACGGCCCGTCCCTGCGGGCGATCCGTCAGGCGCACGTCGGCGCCGGGACCGTCCTGGCCGAACTGGTGCTGCCGGAGTCGGCGGAGCCGGGGGTGCTGACGCCCGCGCTGCTGGACTCGGCGATCCAGGCGTCGGTCGCCGCCCACCTCACCGCGCTGGAGAGCACCGCCGTGCCGTTCGCCCTGGAACAGCTCGACCTGTTCGCGCCGTGCCAGGCGACGATGTGGGCGGTGGTGCGGGGCGGCGCGTCCGGACCGCTCAGCAAGCTGGACATCGACCTGGTCGACGGCGACGGCGAGGTCTGCGTGCGCCTGACCGGGTACTCCGCGCGTCGCACCGCCCCGAGGGCCGAACAGGCCGATCCCACGGCCCTGTTCGCGCCCGTGTGGGACCCGATCACCGCGTCCGACGCGCCCGTACCGGGATCGGCGGACCGGGTGCTGGTCGTCGGTCGGCCCGGCGCCCTCGCATCCGCGCGGACCTGGCCGTTGCCGCCGTCGGCCACCGTCGAGGAGGTGACCGCCGCGCTCCGTGACCTCGGGCCGATCGACCACCTGGTGTGGGCCGCGCCCGAGCCCTCCCTCAGCCCGACCGACGCCGCCGGGTACGTGGCGGCCCAGGACGAGGGCGTCATCGCGGCCTTCCGGATGATCAAGGCGCTGATCGCCGCCGGCTACGACGCCCGGCCGTTGGGGATCACGTTGGTCACCACCCGTGCGCTCGCCACCCACGCGCAGGACACCGTCCAGCCCGCGCACGCCGGATTGCACGGTCTGTTCGGGTCGTTGGGGCGGGAGTACCCGCAGTGGACCGTGCGCCGCGTCGACCTCGACGCCCCCGAGTGGCCCACCGACCTCACGGCGTTGCCGGCCCACTCACCTGACGACGCGTGGGTGCGGCGTGCCGGGCAGTGGCTCGCCCGGCGCTGGGCACCGTGTGCGGCACCGGCCCGACCGGTGTACCGCGAGGGCGGCGTCTACGTCGTGATCGGCGGCGCCGGCGGCCTGGGGCGGGCATGGACCCAGCACGTGGTGCAGCGCCACGGCGCACACGTCACATGGATCGGTCGCAGCCCGCGCGACGCGTCCGTGGAAGAGCGGCTCAGCTCCGTCACGGGGCGCGGCACGGTGAGCTACCTCAGCGCCGACGCCGGGGACCCGGCGGCGCTGCGCCGTGCCGTCGCGGAGATCAAGCGGCAGCATCCGCAGATCCACGGAGTGGTGCAGGCCGCCCTCGTGTTGGAGGACAGCACGTTCGCCAGGATGGACGAGGCGGCACTGCGCGCGGCACTGCGGGCCAAGGTCGACGTCACGACCGCGATGGCCGAGGGCTTCGACGGCGAGGGGCTGGACTTCGCCGTGTTGCTGTCGTCGATGCAGTCCTTCACCACGGCGGCCGGCCAGGGCAACTACGCGGCCGGATGCGCCTTCAGCGACGCCTACGCGCATGCGCTCGGCGCGCACTGGGACACCCCGGTCAAGGTCATGAACTGGGGCTGGTGGGGCACCTTGGGGAGCGTGACGTCCGCGTTCTACCGGGACCGGATGAGCCGGGCCGGGCTGGTGTCGATCGAGCCGGGCGAGGGGATCGCCGCGCTGGACGCGCTGCTCGGCGGGGACCAGCGGCAGCTCGCCTTCGTCAAGACCAACGAGCACAACACGTTGGCCAACTTCGACCGTGCCACCGCGGTCACCGTGCACCGGCCGGAACGGGCCCGGATCGCCGGTGGGTTGCTGACCCCGTCCGACGGCCCGGACCCGCGCATGGACGAGGTGGTGCGGTGGCGCCGGACCGAGCGCGATCCGTGGCTGGCCAAGGTCCTGTCGGCACAGATGGCGTCGCTCGACCCCACGACGATCCGGCCGGCCTACGCCGCCTGGTGGGAGCACGCCCAGCGCCTCCGGGTGACGGCGGGGCCGGCGGAGGACGTGCTCGGGCAGTGGGACCGGCAGTGCGCGCTGTGGTCGGCCGACCCGGACCGCAGGGCCGAGTTGCAGTTGGCCACCGCCACGCTCACCGCGTTGCCGGACATCCTCACGGGCCGGACCCGGCCCACCGATGTCATCTTCCCGCGCGGTTCCATGGAACTGGTCGAGGGCTGCTACCGAAACAACCACGTCGCCGACGTGTTCAACCGCGCCATGACCCGGGCCGCCGTCACCGTCGTCACGGAGCGGCTGCGCCGAGAGCCCGGTGCGCGGCTGCGGATCCTGGAGATCGGTGCCGGGACCGGCGGCACCAGCGCCGGGATGTTCGCCGCGCTCCAGCCGTACCAGGACAGCATCGAGACCTACGTCTACACGGACCTGTCCAAGGCGTTCCTCAACCACGCGCGGAGCGCCTACGGGCCCCAGGCGCCGTACCTGGACTGCCGACGGTTCGACGTCGAACAGCCGCTGGCCGGGCAGGACATCGCCGAGGGGAGTTTCGACCTGGTGATCGCCGCCAACGTGCTGCACGCGACCAAGGACACCCGCACCACCCTGCGCAACGCCAAGGCCGCCCTGCGGGCCGGTGGGTGGCTGCTGCTGAACGAGCTGTCGGCGTTCGACCTGTTCAGCCACGTCACGTTCGGGCTGCTCGAAGGCTGGTGGCTGTTCGACGACCGGTCGCTGCGCATTCCGGGCTCGCCCGCGCTCTCGCCGGAGAGTTGGCGGGACGTGCTGACGGGCGAGGGTTTTTGCACCGTGGCGTTCCCGCTGCCTCAGGCGCTGCCCCTGGGACAGCAGATCATCGCGGCGGAGAGTGACGGGGTGGCCCGGCAACGGACCGGGACCCCGGCAACGGAGAGCACACCGCGCCAAGCCGGTGGAACGGAACGGAAGGCGCCGACACCGCGCCCGGAGCCCGCACCCGTCGCGGACCGCGCACCGCACGCCCCCACGGCGCCTCCCGCGGCCGCCCCGACGTCCGGGCCCCGCTCCCCTGCCGCGGGCCCGACGGTCGAGCCGACCGAACCGACCGCGGTCCCCGCGTCGCCGTCGCGGTCCGACCTGGTAGCGCTCCTCCGCTCCAAGGCCGCCGCCGTCCTGGGCATCCCCGCCGACCGGATCGACCCCTCGACACCCCTCACCGACTACGGCCTGGACTCCATCCTCGTCCTCCAACTCACCAACGCCCTGCGGGAGGACTTCGGCCCGGACGTCCCGGCCACCCTGCTCTTCGACGTCCCGTCCGTCGACGGCCTGGCCTCCCACTTCGCGGGGCCGGCGGGCGAGCGGTGGAACCTCTCCCGCGGCCAACTGACCATGTATCAGGACCAGCAGCGCTGGCCGGAGTCGGTGGCCTACAACCTCCCGCTCCTGTTCGAGCTGCACGGTGACGTGGACGAGTCAGCCCTGGAACGGGCCGTCCGCGCGCAGACACAGACCCATCCGGTGCTGAGCGCGCTCTTCGGTGAGCGGGACGGCGTGCCGTACATGGACATCGACCCGAGCCGGACCCCGTCGTTCGACCGCATCACCCTCGCGGCCACCGCGCGCGAGGACCAACTGGCGGCGCTCCGCGACCTGGTGGACGTCCCGTTCGACCTGGTGACCGGCCCGCTGGTCCGGGCCCACCTGGTCTCCCTCCCCGGACGGCGACGGCTGCTGATGCTCACCGCGCACCACATCCTGCTGGACGGCACCTCGACCGCCGTCCTGATCCGTACGCTCAAGGCGGCCCACCGGGGCGAGGCGGGCGCCGAGCGCACCACCACCTACGGCGACTTCGTCACCTGGGAGGAGGCGCTGCTCGACGGGCCGCGCGCCGCAGGGCACCGGGACTACTGGCTCGGCGAGTTGGCCGGCCCGCGCCCGACGCTGGCACTGCCCTACGACCGTCCGTACGACCCGAAGCGGATGCCCCGCGTGGACGTGGTGCGGACCCGACTCTCGCCGACTCTGGCCGCCGCCCTCGCCGACACCGCGAGGGAGCACCGGGTCAGCGTCGCCACCGTGCTCTTCGCGACGTTCGTGCGGTTCCTGCACGAGCTGACCGGGCAGGACGACCTGGTCCTGGGCATGACCGCGGCCGCGCGTTACGAGGACCGGTTCCGGGACGTGGTCGGCCAGTTCGCGAACTGCCTGCCCCTGCGGTGCACGGCCACCGGCAACTTCCCCGAACTGCTCGCGTCCGTGCAACGCACGGTCGTGGCCGGTATCGAGCACGGCGCCTTCCCGCTGCGGGAGATCGCCCGGGAGCTGGGCGCGGACGAGGAGCCGCTGCTCCTGACGAACTTCCTGTTCCAGAACTTCGAAGGCGCCGCACTGCTCACCGACGACGCGCCTGCCGCGGCGGGCGAGTTGGACCTGCGCCCGTTCGACGACCTGCCGTACGCCGGGGAGTACACCCTGTCCGCGGAGTGCTACCGCGACGGTGACGGGTACAAGGTGTTCCTCAAGTACGACACGCACGTCTTCGACGCGGCGACGGCGCGCCGGATGGCGGACGCCTGGCACGCCGTCATCCGGCGGGAGGTGGGTCCGCGGTAGGGAGCCGCACACGATGAGGCGGGTGGGCCCCGGATCCTGTGCAGGATCCGGGGCCCACCCGCCTAACGGGGCTGTCAGGTCAGGGACTTGAGCACCTCCGGATCGTAGGGAACGGTCCGGGCCAGTTCACCGCGGAGCGCGAGGGCCGCCCAGTCCGGGTTGGCCAGCAGCGCCCTGCCGACGGCGACCAGGTCGAACTCGTCGCGCTCCAGACGGGACACCAGTTCCTCGATGCCGGCCACGTCGGACTGCCGGGTGAAGCCCTGGGTGAACTCGCCCTCGCCGTACTGCCTGTCCATGCCGACCGAGCCGACCGTCACGGTGGCCCTGCCGCTGAGTTTGCGCACCCAGCCGGCCAGGTTGAGGGTGCCGTCGTCGAACTCGGGCAGCCAGTAGCGGCGGGTGGAGGCGTGGAACACGTCGACGCCCGCGTCGGCCAGCGGTGCCAGGAGCTGTGCCAGCTCGTCCGGGTTCGTGGCGATGCGTGCGTCGTACGCCCCGAGTTTCCACTGGGAGAGCCGGAAGAAGATCGGGAATCCGGGGCTGACGGCCGCACGGACGGCCTGCACGATCTCGGCGCCGAAGCGGGCGCGGGAGGCCGGGTCGCCGCCGTAGCGGTCGCTGCGCCGGTTGGTGGCGCTCCACAGGAAGTCGTCGATGAGGTAGCCGTGCGCACCGTGCAACTCGACGCCGTCGAAGCCGAGTCGCTCGGCGTCCGCGGCGGCCGTGGCGAAGGCGGCCACCGTGGCGTCGATGTCCTGTTGGGTCATGGCCTTGCCGGCCGGGGCGCCGTCCAGTCCGAGCCCGGACGGGCCGTCGGCCGGCGGCTCGGCCCCGGTGCGCACGACACCGGTGTGCCAGAGCTGCGGAATGATCCTGCCGCCCTCCTCGTGCACCCGTCGCACCACATGGGCCCAGCCGGCGAGGGGCTGCTCGCCGTGGAACTGGGGCACGTCGTCGTACGCGCCGGCGGCGGGGCGGTTGATGTAGGTGCCCTCGGTGATGATCAACCCGACTTGGTGGGCCGCCCGGCGGGCGTAGTACTCCGCCACGTCCTCGCCCGGAACGCCCCCGGGGGACTGCGTCCTGGTCATCGGAGCCATCACGATCCGGTTGGGCACCCTGAGGTCGCCCACGACGAAGGGTTCGTCCAAACTGGCCATTGTTCCTCCCGAGTTATCGGCACCGCGGGCGCCGCTCATGACGACGCCCCTGTGCGCGCCCCTCTCCCCCACCCGACCCGGCCTTTTCAGGCCGCGCGGAAAAACGTCGGCGGCCGCGCGTCAACAGCGCATGATTATCGGCGTTGTTGATCTCGTCGTCCAGTCGGCAATGCCCGTGCCACCGACCGGAATTCGGACGTCACGGCTGTATTGCCCAAGGCGATCCAATGCATCGGAATATTCCATTTGACCGTCGTCGACGAGGTCTTGGATAGTTGCCGTGGCAACTCCGCATTATCACCATCAGTCGGCGAAAAAACTCCCACTCCCCACTGCCGTCAGGGAAGTTCCGCACTGCTGCGTTTCGCGCACCGGGGTGCCGCGGCAGCGAAGGGGGTGGAATCAGGGGTGGAATCCATGGAAAGTCGAAACCACCGCACGGCGGGGGTTGTTCAGGAGTTGGCCGGCAAGCGGGCCGTGGTCACCGGAGGCAGCCGCGGAATCGGCGCCGCGATCACGCAGAACCTGCTCGACGCCGGCGCCACCGTCGTCACCTCGGCCCGCAGCTCGACCGACCAGACGCCGTCCGACGCGACCTTCGTCAAGGCCGACCTCAGCACGCCGGACGGGGTACGCGAGTTCGCGGACACCGCGCTGGACACCCTGGGCGGCGTGGACATCATCGTCAACAACGCCGGCGGGTGCCGCGCCTTCCAAAGCGCGCTGGAGATTGAGAACGACTGGCAGTACACGGTCGACATCAACTTCCTCGCCGCGGTCCGGCTCAATGCCGCACTGGTGCCGGTCATGCGCACCCAGGGCGGCGGAGTCATCGTCCACGTCTCCTCCATCGCCACCATTTCGTCGTACCCGATGATCCTGCACTATGCCGCCGCCAAATCGGCGCTGGAGACGTACAGCAAGGGGCTCACCGCCGAGTTGGCGCCGGACGGCATCCGCGTCGTCGCCGTCTCGCTGGGAAACGTGGCGACCCCGGGTGCGGACGCGGCGCGCGACCAGATCATCGACTATCTCGGCAACGACATCGAGCCGTCCGAGAACTGGGCCGACGAAATCCCGCTCGGGCGCCTGGGCCAGTCACAGGACATCGCCGACGCGGTGAGTTTCCTGGTCTCCTCCCGCGCGGCGTGGATCACCGGCAGCACGCTCGTCATCGACGGCGGGCGGTGCGCGGCCCTGTGACCCGTGCGGGTCGCCCCTGACCGCGGGCGGCACCGTGCCCGGCAGGCCCACCCCCGGCCGACGGCCCCTGGCCCGTCAACGAGCCGAGACCGCAAGCCGGTTGGGTGGGTCATCGACCATCCGTAGGCAACCGCATCCCACCAGGGGAAGGACTGACACGATGAGCGCGACAGACAACGGGGTGCGGGCCTACCCGTTCGGTCCGATCGACCGACTCAACGTGGACCCGAAGCTCGTCGAGATCTGCGGCGAGCAGCCGGTACTGCGCGTCACGCTGCCCTTCGGAGGCGACGGCTGGCTGGTCACCCGCCACGCAGACGTCAAGACGGTGCTGGCCGACACCCGGTTCAGCCGTGCCGCCGCCGTCGGCGACGACGTGCCGCGGACGGTCGCGGTCGGCCTGCCGCGCACCTCCATGCTGAGCATGGACCCGCCGGAACACAGCCGGCTGCGGCGCCGGGTGGCCAACGCGTTCACCGTACGCCGGGTGGAGAAGATGCGCCCGCGCGTCCGGGAGATCGTGCACGGCCTGCTCGACACCATGATCGCCACCGGGTCGCCGGCCGACCTCACCCAGGCCCTGACCTGGCCGCTGCCGATCACGGTGATCTGTGAACTGCTCGGCGTGCCCCTGGCCGACCGCGACCGGTTCAACGTCTGGGTGGACGGCCTGCTGATGCTCTCCGATCCGGCCCAGGCCGCGCAGGCCCGTGAGCACCTCTGCGAGTACCTCGCCGGCCTGGTCGAGCTCCGACGTGCCCAGCCCACCGACGACCTCCTCGGCGAACTGGTCGCCGTGCGGGACGAGGAGGACCGGCTGGGCGAGGAGGAACTGGTCAGCCTCGGGGTCAGTCTGCTCTCCGCCGGCCAGGAGGCCACCGCCAACCAGATCGGCAACTTCGTCTACACGCTGCTGACCCACCCCGACCTCTGGCAGGAACTCGCCGCCGATCCGGCCCTCATCCCCGGTGCGGTCGAGGAGCTCTCCCGGTTCATCCCGATCAGTGCGACCGCCGGCTTCACCCGGATCGCCACCGAGGACGTGGAGCTCAGCGGGCAGACCATTCGCGCCGGCGACGCCGTGGTGGCCGAGTTGGGCCTGGCCAACCGGGACCCCAAGGTCTTCGACCGCCCCGACGAGATCGACTTCCACCGCGGGACCGTCCCGCACGTCACCTTCGGGCACGGCGTGCACCACTGCCTGGGCGCACAACTGGCCAGGTTGGAACTGCGCGTGGTGCTCGAAGCCCTGATCGAGCGGCTGCCCGCGCTCCGACTGGCCGTGCCGGCCGACCAGTTGTCCTGGCGAACCGAGCGCCTCATCCGCGGGGTTGCCGCGCTACCGGTCAGTTGGTGAGGGGCCGCCGGTCACTCGCCCCTCGGCCGCCAACGGCACCCCGCCCCACCCCACGCACCGACACCACCAGAACGCTACGGGAGAGCTGATCATGGCCGAACCGCTGGAGGCGAGCACTCCGCCCGTGCCCGATCCGGGTGAGGGACTCGCCCAGGCCCTGGCGGCCGTCGATCCGGGCAAGCAGCTCGCCGAAGTCATGGCGACCGTCATGGAGAGCCACGGCGACCGACCGGCCCTAGGCGAACGCGCCAAGGACCCGTCGACGGGGCGTCTCCTCCCGCGGTTCGACACCCTCAGCTACCGCGAACTGTGGGCGCGCATCCGTGCGGTCGCCGGCCGGTGGTACCACGACCCGGAGTACCCGTTGGGCGCTGGCGAGCGGCTGTGCACCCTGGGCTTCGCCAGCGCCGACTACGCCACCCTCGACCTGGCCTGCCTGCACAACGGCGTCGTGGCCGTGCCGTTGCAGTACAGCGCGCCGCCGTCCCAACTCGGGCCGATCATCGCGGAGTCCGAGCCGCGCGTCCTCGCGGCGAGCGTCGAGCACCTGACCACCGCCGTCGCCCTCGCCCTCGACGCGCCCTCGGTCCGGCGCCTGCTCGTGTTCGACTACCGTCCCGAGGACGCCGACCAGTTCGCGGCCGTGGCATCCGCCCGGCGGCGCCTGGCCGGGGCGGACAATCCCGTGGTCGTCGAGTCACTGGCGGAGGTGATCGAGCACGGCGCAGCCCTGCCGGCCCCTCCCCTGTTCACCGCCGCACCGGGCGACGACCCGTTGGCGCTGCTGATCTACACCTCCGGCAGCACCGGGGCCCCCAAGGGCGCCATGTACACCCAGCGGCTGGTCGGCACCGCGTGGTACGGGTTCAGCTACGGATCCGCGGACGTACCCTCGGTCAGCGTCCTCTACATGCCGCAGAGCCATCTGGCCGGTCGCTACGCGCTGATGGGCTCGCTCGTCCGCGGCGGCGTGGGCTACTTCACCGCGCGGAGCGATCTGTCCACCCTCTTCGAGGACATCGCGCTGGCCCGCCCCACGGAGCTGACCATGGTTCCCCGCGTCTGCGACATGCTGTTCCAGCAGTACCAAAGCGAACTGGACCGACGGGCCGGCGAGCCCGGCGACATCGAGGCGGCGGTCAAGGCGGACCTGCGGGAGAACTTCCTGGGCGGACGCGTCGCCAAGGCGTTCGTCGGCACCGCCCCGCTCTCGGCCGAGTTGACCGCCTTCGTCGAGTCCTGCCTCGGGTTCCACCTGTACAGCGGGTACGGCTCCACCGAAGCCGGCGGGGTGCTGCTGGACTCGGTGGTCCAACGCCCGCCGGTGATCGACTACAAGCTGGCGGACGTCCCGGAACTGGGCTACTACCGCACCGACTCTCCGTACCCGCGCGGAGAGTTGCTGCTGAAGTCCGAAACCCTCATCCCCGGCTACTACAAGCGGCCCGAGCTCACCGCGGAGATCTTCGACGAGGACGGCTACTACCGGACCGGCGACGTCATGGCCGAGATCGGACCGGACCGACTGGTCTACGTCGACCGCACCAAGGACACCCTGAAGCTGTCCCAGGGCGAGTTCGTGGCGGTCTCCCGCCTGGAGGCCGCCTTCCTCGGCAGCCCCCTGATCCGACAGATCTACGTGTACGGCAACAGCGAGCGCGCCCACCTGCTCGCGGTGGTGGTGCCCGCCCCGGACGCACGCGCCAGGTGCGGCGGGGACACCGCCTCGCTCAAGTCACTGCTCGGCGCCGCGCTCCAGCAGGTCGCCAAGGACGCCGCACTCAACTCGTACGAGATCCCACGCGACTTCCTGGTCGAGCCCGAGCCCTTCAGCCCCGAGAACGGCCTGCTCGCCGACAGCCACAAGCTGCTCCGCCCCAGGCTCAAGGAGCGCTACGGCGAGGCGTTGGAACGGCTCTACGCCGAGCTCGCCGAGGGGCAGGCCCAGCAACTGCGTGTACTGCGCCGGACCGGCGCGGACCGCCCCGTGGTGGAAACGGTCGGCCGGGCCGCCCAGGCACTGCTGGGCGGCGCGCACGACGACCCGAGCCCCGAGGCGCACTTCACCGACCTGGGCGGCGACTCCCTGTCCGCCCTGTCCTTCTCCCAGCTCCTCCAGGACATCTTCGAGGTCGAGGTGCCGGTCGGGGTGGTGATCAGTCCGGCCAACGACCTCGCTCGGGTGGCGGGGTACATCGAGGCGGAACGCCGTTGCGGGGCGCGACGCCCCACGTTCGCCTCCGTGCACGGCGAACACAGCACCACGGTCCACGCCGACGACCTCGCCCTGGAGAAGTTCCTCGACGCGGACACGCTGGCCGCCGCCCCGACGCTGGCCCGCCCCCGAGGCGCCGCCCGGACCGTCCTGCTCACCGGGGCCAACGGCTACCTCGGCCGGTTCCTGTGCCTGGAGTGGTTGGAGCGCCTGGCACCCGCGGGCGGCAAGCTGATCTGCGTCGTCCGGGGAAGCGACGCGGCCGCCGCGGCGCAGCGGCTGGACGCGTCCTTCGGCACCGGTGACGACGAACTGCTGTCCCGTTACCGGGAGTTGGCGAACGGGACGCTGGAGGTGCTCGCGGGGGACGTCGCCGAGCCACGCCTCGGGTTGGACGACGATGTCTGGCGCCGGCTGACCGCATCGGTGGATCTGATCGTCCACCCGGCCGCCCTCGTCAACCACGTACTGCCGTACCGCCAGTTGTTCGGCCCCAACGTCGTCGGCACGGCCGAACTGATCCGCCTGGCGCTCACCACCCGGATGAAGCCCATCAGCTACGTCTCCACCGTCGCCGTGTACCTCGGAGCCCCGGCCGCGGCTCTTGTCGAGGACGCCGACATCCGCAGCACCAGCCCGACCCGCCACCTCGACGAGAGCTACGCCAACGGGTACGCCACCAGCAAATGGGCCGGCGAGGTCCTGCTCCGCCAGGCACACGACCTGTGCGGCCTGCCGGTAGCCACCTTCCGGTCGAACATGGTCCTCGCGCACCGCGGGTATCCCGGTCAGGTGAACGTGCCCGACATGTTCACCCGCCTGCTGCTCAGCCTGATCGCCACCGGCATCGCCCCGGCCTCGTTCTACCGCGACGACGGCGCACGCGCCCACTACGACGGCCTGCCGGTCGACTTCACCGCCGGGGCCATCGCCGCCCTCGGCGCCCAAGTCACCGAGGGCCACCGGACGTTCAACGCGCTGAACCCGCACGACGACGGCGTCTCCCTGGACACCTTCGTCGACTGGCTCATCGACGCCGGCCACCCGATCCAGCGGATCGACGACCACGCCGCGTGGTTCGCCCGCTTCACGGCCGCCCTCCGTGCGCTGCCGGAGAAGCAGCGTCAGCACTCGCTGCTGCCCCTGCTGCACGCCGTGGCGCAACCGGAGGACGGCGTCGCCGGTTCGGCGCTCCCGGCCGAACGGTTCCGGGCCGCCGTGCGAGCCGCCGCGGTCGGCCCCGACGCGGACGTTCCCCACCTGTCGGCCGACCTCATCCGCAAGTACGTCTCCGACCTGCGCCGCATCGGCCTGATCCAGGCGCCGCCCGGCGGGTGATGCGGCGGCTCCGGCCGGCCCCACCGACCCGCGCACGCGCAGCGGTCGGGGCCGCCGAGCCGGGCTACTCCCGCCGACGGGAGGCGCGCCTCAAGGGCGGCGGGTCCGCTCGGTGAGCCACCCCGCCATCGCCCGCACGCCCAGGCCGATCGCGCGTTCGTCCGGAGCGAAGTCGGGAAAGTGCGGGTAGGCGGTGTCGACGGAGGCACCGGGGCGACGGACCCCGAGAAAGGTGTACGTACCCGGGACGCGTTCCAGGTACAGGGCGAAGTCCTCACCGCTGAAGGGAATGGCGGCCCGCATCACGGTCACCGCGTCCCTGCCGAGCGTGCGGCGCAGATGACGGGCGAGGGCGCGGGCATCGGCTGCCGGGCAGACCATGGCCGGGAACGGCTCAGCGGGGAAGGCCACTTCGGCCCCCGAGTACCGCCCGGCCACCTGGCGGATCTCCTCGCGCACCGCCCGATACCGCTCCGGCGGCCAGCAACGGACGGACACCTTCACCGCGGACTCCCGGACCCCGGCTCGGACGAACACGAACCGGGCCAGCGGGCTGTCCGGCCGCTGCAGGTCAGCGACCAGCCGGGCCAACTCCGCGGCCGTCTTGGGCTGCGTGACCGTGGCGAGGGCGCCGATCCCGGCGGCGAGCTGCCGCGCGGCCTCGGGCGCGTCCGGTCCGTGGAGGTCCACCTCGCCGTGGTCCAGGCCGGGCAGCCCGAAGCCGGGTGTCACGGCGAACCGCCCCACCGGAAACGGCCCACAGTGCAGGGCATGGATCTCCTGGATCCCGGTGCGCTCCAGCACCCCGGAATCCAGCATCCTGCGGGCCCCCGCCAGTGACTCTTCGGCGGGCTGGAAGAGGAACACGACCGTCCCGCTGAGCCGTTGCCGCATCCGGGCCAGGACCTGCGCGACCCCTACGGCCACCGTGGTGTGGATGTCATGCCCGCAGACATGCGCCGTCACGGTGCCGCCCCCGATGATGCCCTCGGGCGGCACCGCGTCCATGTCGGCCCGGTAGGCGACCGTCCGGCCCGGCAGACGGCCACGCAGGATGCCGACCACGCCGTTACCGCCCACTCCTGTCGTCACGCTCAGTCCGGCGTGCCGCAGTCTCTGAGCCACCAGGCCGGCGGTACGACGTTCCTGACCCGGCGCCTCGGGGTGCCGGTGGATGTCCCGCCGCAATGCGACCAGTTCACGCTCCAGGCGGGCCACCTCGGTGGCCACCTCCGAGCGCGCCACCGGTCGGCTCAACGCGTCGGCGAAGGCCGGCTCCCCGCACAGAACCCCCGCGCCCGACGCCGCCACGGCCCCGAGCAACGTACGGCGCGCGAGAGCACGTCCCTTGGGACTGGCACTGGGACTGTTCACGGTCTCCCCCGATTCCTCCGCTGTGGCCTCCCAGCTTCCTGGCGGCAACGACCGTGGACCATCCGGCAACCCACCGCTCCAGGGTGGGGAAAGCCCCCGGGTGCCAACCGAGATCGGCAGCGGCGACTGCGGTACAGCACCTGCTCGCCGATCCAACACCTCATCCACAGAGGCCAGTTGGCCATTCAGCAGCGCAAATGCGCCATCCTCCATATCTACTGAATCTGCATTTGCCACACGATGACAGACTCTGTCCGCCGTCCCCGGCATGTGCCGGTGTGACGACCGACTCGGCGAAAGGAGGCCCTCTATGAAGCAGAGGGTCAGTGCACTCCTCGCAGTTGCTACGCTCGCCACCCTGACACTCGCCGGCCAGGCCAGTGCCGCCACCACAGGCACCTCGGCCGAAGCGGCCAGAACCACGGCCACGGTCAGACCCGCGTCCGACCAAGTGCTGGACGCACCCGCCGCGCTGGAGCGGGGCGAGTCCTGGACTTCCGACACGGCCCGGCTGGTCATGCAGACCGACGGCAACCTCGTCGTCTACGACGAGTTCGGCCGGGCCCGCTGGGCCACCTCCACCGTCAACCAGGGCTGGCGGGCCGTCTTCCAGACCGACGGCAACTTCGTCGTCTACACCCGTACCGGACGCCCGGTGTGGAACTCCCAGACCGCCGGCCACCCCGGCTCCCGGCTCGTGGTCCAAAACGACGGCAACGTCGTGATCTACGACGGAAGCCAGGCCATCTGGAACACCGGCACGGCCCACTGACCAGAGCCGCCCCAGCCGTCGGCAGGCCGCTCCCCGGCCTGCCGACGGCACGGCAGCCACTCGACGAGCAGCTCGAAACCCCTTACATATCGCAGGAGTTGGCTGAGAACACGTCACCCGACGGTCAGAGCACGGCATGGACATCTGCTGTTCACCGCCGCCGTCTACCCGCACGGACCACGGGGCTGCTGCCATGGCGTCACTCGCCCGGAAACCTGCCGGGCTTCTCCCCCACTCGGAGCCCCCATGCGATCGACACACCGCATCGCCTCCGCCATAACGGCCACCGCACTCACCGTCGCCGGACTCGCGCTCACCACAGGCAGCGCCCACGCAGCCACCTGCTCACAGTCCTACCTGCCGCTCCCCGACCCCATCTGCCAGCCAGGCGCCGACAACCCCGACGTCACCCAGTCAACGATCGAATCGACGATCTGTGAGCCCGGCTGGACCAAGACCGTCCGACCGCCCGTCTCCTACACCAACCCCCTCAAGGTCGAGCAGATCGGCGAGTACGGCTACTCGGACACCGACACCGCCGACTACGAGGAGGACCACCTCGTTCCCCTCGAACTGGGCGGTGCCCCTCGCGACCCGAAGAACCTGTGGCCCGAGCCCCGCTACGGCGATCAGACGGCGGCCGACAAGGACTCCGTGGAGAACAAGCTCAAGACCGCGGTGTGCGACGGCACCGTCCAACTGGACGCCGCACGCAGCGCCATCGCCACCGACTGGACCACCGCCCTGTCGAAGGTCGGAATCGGCTGACCGCGGACCGGTACGAGGTACCCCTGCCTGGCGTTGACGGCCGTGGAAGGTGGCCGTCAACGCCAGGCGCGCCATCGCGACGACGGACCGAAACCGCCATCCAGGCACCTACGTTCCCGCATCGGCCCGCCCCACTTCCCTCGTCACCGCCCCTGTGGGCAGGAACAGGCCAGGCCATGGCACGGGGCACGACCCCGCCTGGTGCGGCTGCGGTTGTTCACCTCCGCGGGTCGATGAGGATCTTGCCCGTACGTCCGGCGGTTGGGGTCTTGAAGTGGTCGGCGAGTTCGCTGAGTCCGACGCGCATCCCCACGGGCGCGTGGAGGCGGCCGCGGCGCAGGTTCCCGAAAACCGGCGCGAACGGCTCGGGCAGATGCTGCCCGCCGTCCTTGTGGACGGTGTCGCGCAGGCGGAACAGTTCCACGGGGGCGCCACCGGGGGCGGTGAGGCACTCCGCCGGCAGGGGTGTCCCCGACAGCAGGCCGTAGTGGACGAACGCGCCGTCGCCCGCCGTCAGTGCGAACACCTCGCCGCCCACGTCGCCACCGACGCAGTCGAAGGTGACGTCGGCGCCCCGCGGGCCGACCGCCACCCGCAGCCGTTCGCGCCATCCTGGGTCGTCCGTCGGGATCACAGCCCGCCACCGGGACGGATCGGCCACAGCCCGTCCCGGCGTTCCCCGCACGACCCCGACCGGGGTGATCCCGCGATCGGTCAGGAGTTCCGCGAGGTGTCGGCCGATGGCCGAAGTGGCGGCCGTGACCACGACGTTGCGCACGCCCGACCGGCAGAACCGGTCGACCATCAACGTGGCCGTCAGGGGGTTGACGTAGGCGAAGCAGGCGACCTCATCGGGCACGTCGTCCGGCACCGGAACGCACCAGGAGTAGCCGAGCCGCTTGTACTGCTGCCAGTTCCCGGCCGAGCCGAGGGGCAGCACGCGCCGCCCCAAGGCCCCGGCAGGCACCCCCGGCCCGAGGGCATCGATCACACCGACGCCCTCGAACCCGGGGACCATCGGAAACGACGTCCGTGAGCCGTAGGCGCCCGAGACGGTCACCTCGTCGGAGGGGTTGACGGTCGTCGCGAGCATGCGCACCACGACCTCCCCCTCGCCGGGAGCAGCGGGCCCCTCCACGTCCCGGACGGTCAGGACGTCAGCCAGCCGACCGGGCCGGTCAGCGACGGCGGCCAGCACCAGCAGCCTCCCTACCCGTGTGCGCGTCAGTCGCGGGGTTCCCGAACCAGCGCGCGAGGGCCTCCCGCAGCTCGTCCGCGGCCCCGTCCACCGCCGTCGAAGGTGCCCCGATCCACGCCGCGTGCCCGTCCGGGCGGACGAGGACCGCGCGGGCGTGCTCCGGGGCACGCGGGTGGATGCGGGCGGTGGTGACCCGGTCCGCCCATGGGCGGGCGGCGGAGGCGAGGGCGTGCCGGTCCGTCGTGTCGTCGAAGAGCAGGACGCCGCCGGCGGTGCGGGTCAGTAGCGCCGTGAGGGTGTCCCCGCCGTCCCGGCCCAGCGGGATGTCGGGCACCATGCGTCCCGCCCAGCGGTGTTCGGGGTCTCCGGAGGCGGGGTATCGGGTGCCGACAGCGGTGATCGTCTCGGCCAACGGGCCTGCGGTGTCTGCGGATTCGGCCAGTTCGGAGAGCAGGTCGCGGACGGGGGCCAAGGGGTCGTCGTCCCCGTCGACCCGGGTGAGCGCCGTCTGCGCGCGGGTGTTGCGGAGGAGGCGCTCACCGGCCGCGTGACGCTCGTCGTGGTAGGTGTCGAGCAGCGTGTCCGGTGCCTGGCCGCGTGCCACCAGGGCGAGTTTCCAGCCCAGGTTGACGGCGTCGTCGATCGCCGCGTTGACGCCGATGGCGCCGGCCGGCGGGTGGATGTGCGCGGCGTCCCCGGCCAGCAGTACCCGGCCCGCCCGGAACCGCTCGGCGAGCCGCGCCGCGTCCCCGAACCGGGTCAGCCACCGCGTCTCGGCGATCTCGGCCCGATGTCCCAACGCGGCATCGATCGCGTGCTGGAAGGCGTCCTGCGAGACCGGCTCGCGCGGGTCTGCGGGAGGTGCCGGGTCGGCGGTGAGGAGACGGACGTAGCCGGGGCGTGGGATCGCGAACACCGAGCGGCCGTCGGGCCCGGTCTGGGGGCCGAACGGAACGGTCGACGGGTCGGCGAGCACCACGTCCCCGAGCAGGGTGAACTGCCGTGCGGGCGTGCCGGGGAAGCCGATCCCGGCCGCCTTCCGCACCGTGCTGCGGCCCCCGTCACAGCCAACCAGCCATCGACAGCGCATGGTTGACGGTCTGTCTGCACCATCCACCTCGACCGTGACGCCGTCACCGTTCTGCCGCAACCCGGTCAGGCGTCGACCACGGAGGAGCCGCGCGCCCGACTGCACGGCCCACTCGGCAAGGAGTTCCTCCACGCGGGTCTGGGGGATGCCGAGGACGTAGGGGTGTTCGGTGCGCATGGCGGCGAGGTCGAGGCGGGATGCACCGACGAACATCGTCGTCGGGACGGTCGGCCCCTCGGCCAGGAGGCGGGCGGCAAGGCCCCGGCGGTCGAGCAGTTCCAGGCTGCGGGCGTTGAGGTTGAACCCGCGGCAGAAGCCCGGCGGTTCGGTGTCCCGCTCCAGGACCAGTGCCCGGACTCCCGCGCGTCCCAACTCCCCGCCGAGCGCCAGCCCGGCCGGCCCGGCGCCGACTATCAGGACGTCGACGATCTCGTCTCGCGATGCGGTGCCGCTCATCGCGGTGTCACTCACCGTCCGTCCCCTCCGGCCAGGTCAGCGTCCCGTGCTCGATCTCGTCGGCGGTGCGTTCCACCCAGGCCAGCTCGGCCCGCGCCATGGCTTCGGCGTACTCGGCCTCGATGACGAACAGGCGCGGCGCGTGGTGCTCCTCCAGGGCCGCGCGGTGGGCCGTGGCGCCCTCCGCGATCCGCTCCCGCAGCGTGGCGGCCCGCTCGCGCAGCGCCTCCGCGGCACGGACGCGGCCCAACGCGCCGAGGTAGCCGACGGCGGAGAGGAACCGCGGGTACTCGGGCGAGGGCTCGCGGATCAGTTCGTCGAGCCAGTCGGTGAAGCCGTCCCGCCCGGCGTGGGTGTGGCGGTAGACGGTGCGGGCCGGGCGGTTGCCGACCTGCTCGGTGCCGTCCGCCTCGATCCATCCGTCCCGTGCGAGCGCGCGGACGGTGTCGTAGAGCGATCCGGTCGTCAGCTTGAACGCGCGCTCCATACCGCGCTCGCGGAGCGCGCTGGCCATGGCGTGGGGGTGCATCGGCCGTTCCAGCAGCAGCCCGAGCACGGCAAGGGCCAGGGCGTTGGCGGGCCGCTTCGGGGGTTTGGGGACGGCGGTGGGATGTTGGCGGGCGGGCATGGAACTCCAGTGCGCCGGGTTGATGGATTTGCCTACTAGGCACCAACTACTCGGATCCGAGCATAGGAGAGTGGGGATACCGGCTGCATGCGCGTGGAGCCTGGGAGCAGGTGCGGCGGCCTCCCCTCAACTGCTCGGCCGCGCCGGCAGAGTGACCCGTACGTGCAGCCCGCCGGTCGGCTGCGCCTGGGCCGTGACGGTGCCGTGGTGGCCGCGCACGATGGAGCGCACGATCGCCAGGCCCAGGCCGTGTCCGGTGCGGTCGCTGGCCACGCGGGGGCGGGCCCGGTAGAAGGGCTCGAACAGGCGGCCCACCACCTCCGGGGCCACCATCGGCCCGGTGTTGGTGACTTCCAGAACGACCTGGTCGGCGTGGTTGTCGACCCGTACCCGCACCGTGCCGCCGGGCACGTTGTGGGTGCGGGCGTTGTCGACGAGGTTGATGACGAGTTGTCGTAGCAGCGTGGCGCTGCCGTGGACGCGGCAGGCGGCCGCGACGGTGGAGGCGGTGGCGAAGGTGACGGAGACCCCGGCCGCCCCCTCCCCCTCGTCCATCCCGTCCGTGCCGTCCGGCTGTTCGGCGGCCGTGGCGTTGACCACCCCTTCGGCGAGTTCGGCCAGGTCGACCGGTTCCGCGTCAGGGATCGCCTGGTCCGCCACCGCGAGCTGGAGCAGTTCCTGCACCACGCGGATGTTGCGCTCGTTGGTCTCCCGCAGCATGGGCACCAGCTCGGCGAACTCGTCTCGCGACGGTTCGGACCCTGCCATCTGGAGGATCGCCCGGGTCGTGGCGAGTGGGGTGAGCAGCTCGTGCGAGGCGTTGGCGGCGAACCGTTGATGGGCGGCGAAGGACTCCTCCAGTCGGCCCAGGGTGGTGTCGAAGGTGTCGGCCAACTGCTTCAACTCGTCAGCCGGGCCTACGGCGTTGATGCGGTACGACAGGTCCCCTTCGCTGGCCTTGGCCGCGGCCCGGTTGATGGTGTGCAGGGGCGCCAGCAGCCGCCGCGAGAGGACCCATCCCGCGCCGAGGCCGACGGCCAGGACGAGGAGCACCCCGCCGACGGAGACCAGGAGGACCGTCGACCAGACGTCCTCCTTGTCGCGGATCAGCCCGGACGTGTCGAGCGGCTGGCCCTTGTGCAGGGTTTTGGGGGGCTGGGTACCTGGCGTCGCGCCGGGTGTGAAGGACGTCGGGGGCGGCGCCTTGACGGAGGTGGTGAGGTCGTAGGTGGGCAGGTAGCGGATGCCGACGTAGATGATGGCGACCATCAGCGCCGAGCAGGCGGCCAGGGCCCCGCCGAAGCCGAGGAAGAGCCTGGCGTGGATGCTGAGCGTGCGGGGCCGGCCGCGGCCCCGGCGGAACCTCACTCGGTCCCCAGGTAGTAGCCCGCGCTGATCGCGGTGTGCACGAGCCGGGGTTCGCCGAGCTTCCTGCGCAGCGTGTGCACCACCAGGCGCACGGCGTTGGTGAGCGGGTCGGTGTGGGCGTCCCACGCCTTGTCGAGCAGGTATTCGGCGCTGAGCACCCCGCCGTCGGCGCGCATCAGCAGTTCCAGGACGGCCAGTTCCTTGGGCGTGAGGCGGATCTCGGTGCCCGCTCGCGTCACGCGGCGGCGATGGGTGTCGAAGCTGAGGTCGGCGAAGGTCAGGACGGGCGGGTGCGCCATCGGGCTGCGCCGGTACAACGCCCTGAGTCGGGCGACGAGTTCGGGGAAGTCGAAGGGCTTGGCGAGGTAGTCGTCCGCGCCCAGGCCGAGGCCCTCCACCTTGTCGCCGAGTCGGCCCGCGGCGGTGAGCATCAGGATGCGGCAGTCCAGGCCCATGGCGACGATGCGGCGGCAGACCTCGTCGCCGTGGACCTCGGGCAGATCGCGGTCGAGCACCACCGCGTCGTAGTCGTAGACGGCGACGCGGTGCAGCGCGGCGTTGCCGTCGTGCACGACGTCGACGGCGATGGATTCGCGGCGCAGCCCGAGCTCCAGGACGCGCGCCATGTACTGCTCGTCCTCGACCACCAAAACCCGCATGCGCGCCGGACCTTCCGTGTTGCTGAGAATTACATGAAAATGGCGGGAGGGGCGAGCGTGATTCCGGCCCTTTTCCCGGTGTTTCTCTCACGTCTATCAGATACCGCATGTGAATCGCATATGAGGGTTCGCGGGACGCCGTTTTTCGCAAACGCCGCTCACAAGGAGCGCTTCCTAGCGTTGCGGCCATGAATCTCTTCAAACGGGCGTGGTGGCGGCTCACCGGCCATCTGGGCAAGACGGCGATGCTGGTCGGCTTGTTCTTCGTGATCTGCACCCTGGTGTTGTCCGGGTTTCTGATCCAGTCGGCGGCGGCCCGCGCGGCCGACCGCGCCAAGGAGAGCGTGGGGGCCGTGGCCACCATGCAGCTCGACGTGAACGCCCTGATCAATTCGGGCAAGAACAACGGCACGAACCCCCAGGGACAACAGGGCGGAACGGTCGGTTCCAACGGCGATCTGCACCGCTCGCTGGTCGACAGGATCTGCGCGTCGTCCGTGGTCAGCCAGTGCAACTACACGACGGACAGCGGCGCGTTCCCCACCAGGTCCACCAAGCTGTACCAGCCGGTTCCGCCGCCCCGCGGCCAGGACTCGCTCGGCACCGACCTGTTCAAGGTGGACGGCATACGTGACCTCAATGCGGTCGGCGCCTTCCGCAATGGCGACGCCAAGTTGGTGGCCGGGCAGGGAATCGGCCCGCACAGCAAGCACGACGAGATCGTCATCGAGGAACGCCTCGCCAAGGAGAACGGGCTCAAGGTCGGTGATACGGCGAAACTCAAGGTGGGTCAGCTTCCGGCACCGGGGCAGAAGGCCGACGAACGGGAATACGCTTTCAAGGTCGTCGGCATCTACCGGAGCAATATCGCCGACACCGGCACCTACGTTCCGGCGATGATGGATCCCGCCAACCAGATCTACGCCACGACGGACGGCGCGAGCACGCTCCTCGGCAAGGGCGCGGGAAAGGACGGCGTCCTCAAGCAGGCGACCTTCACCCTCAACGACCCCAAGGACCTGGACCGGCTCAAGAAGGACGCCGAGGCCGCGGGCGCCGACCTGGAGCTCTTCCCGCTGTCGATCAACGACAAGCAGTACCGGACCCTCGTCGGGCCGATCACCAAGACCGCCGCCTTCGCCACGGTCACGGTGTGGTTGGTCGCGGTCGCCGGCACCATCATCCTCGCCCTGATCGTCGCCTCCAATTTGCGTGAGCGCCGCGGGGAGTTGGGGATCCTGCTCTCGCTCGGCGAGAAGAAGCCCAGGCTGCTCGGCCAACACCTCGTCGAGGTGGTCGCCTGCGCGGTGCTCGCGATCGGCCTCGCCGGCGTGTGCAGCCAGTTCCTCTCCCAGACCATCGGCGACCGGCTCCTCGCCGGCGAGGTCTCGTCCGCCAACCAGGCAGCCGCGAACGAGGCCAACCAGCCCGACCCCAGCGACCCCACCGGCGCGGCCAAGAAGGACCAACCCGACACCAGGCCCATCGACTCCATCGACGTCCGGCTCAGTCCCGTCGACGTCGCCAAGGTCGGCGCGACCGGCCTCGGCATCGCGGCCCTGGCCACCTGCGTCCCCGGCGCCCGCATCCTGCGCCTGAACCCGCGCGACATCCTCACGAAGGGCGACTGACGTGACCACCCCCACCCTCGAACTCACCGGCGTCAGCCGCGCCTACAGCAACGGCAACCGCCGCCGCACCGTCCTCGCCTCCGTCTCGTACGCCTTCGAAGCCGGCCGCATGTACGCGATCGTCGGCCCCTCAGGCTCCGGCAAGACGACCCTGTTGTCCCTGGCCAGCGGCCTGGACTCGCCCACCTCCGGCAGCGTCCGCTTCCGCGGCCGCGACATCGCGGAGCTCGGCCTGGGCGCCTACCGCAACCAGCACGCGGCCACGGTGTTCCAGTCCCTCAACCTGCTCCCGTACATGAACGCCGTACAGAACATCACCTCCGCCATGGAGATCACCGGCGTGAAAGGGGTACGCAAGCGGCAACGGGCCCACGAACTGCTCGAACTGCTCGGCATCGAGCCCGCCGACCGCACCCGACGCACCCTGCAACTCTCCGGCGGCCAACAGCAGCGCGTCGCCATCGCCCGCGCGCTGGCCTGCGAGGTCGACGTCCTCTTCGCCGACGAACCGACCGGCAGCCTGGACCACGAGACGGCCGCCGGAATCGTCGAGGTCTTCCGGAAGTTGGCCCACGACGACGGCAAGTGCGTCATCGTGGTGACCCACTCCAAGGAGGTCGCGCACGCCTCCGACGAGGTCCTCCAGTTGAAGCGGGGAAAACTGGTGCCACGGGACTGACCACGTGCCGCGCACGGCGAGGACCGTGAACGCGGCCGCCGGGCCCCGGCGGAACGCCCGACCGCCGGGGCCAGGGGCGAGGTCTCGCGGCATCGAATGGGGCAACTTTGTCCGAGTCGCACCCCATATCGCGAGCGGGCGCCCCGTGCCCGCGCTCCCCGGACCACGCCAGTTCCCCCAACCACCGCTGGCAAACGGCCACTTGGGGCAGACCGGAGCCGTTCAACGGAACCAGGGGGCAGCCGGTAAACATTCCGCGGGCCTCGCGGCCGGCCGCCGCCTCCCCGTGCGTTGGCCTCGCTTCTCCGGGCATACATGAGCCAGCAATACGTGCTCCACCGACGGCACCACGCGCAGTACCCGCTCGTACCGTTCCGAGGCCGCCGCAGAGGATCGCCATGACCGTTGCTGCTGATGCTCCGAGCCACTGTCCCCGCCCGCGCTCCACGGTCGTCCGCCGGGCAGGGCTCCACCACGGCCTCCTGGCCGTCGCCCTCCTGGCGACCATGGTGCTCCTCACCGCGGTGATCACTCCGGCGACGCGTGCCGTTGCCCGCGGGGCAGGATCCGGGCTCCGACTCGGTTCGCTCCAGCTCGTCCCGTGCCCGGACGACCCCGCCGGCTGGTGCGGAAGCGCCGCACTCCCGCTGGACCGCCGGACCACCGACAGCCCGACGATCGACATCGGCTTCGAGTGGGTGCCGGCCACCGCACAGCCCCAGGGCACCGTCGTCGTGGTCGACGGTGGGCCTGGCTGGGCCACGCACCACTCCCGCGAGTCCTACCTGAAGATGCTCGGGCCGCTGCTCGCCACCCGGAACCTGCTGCTGTTCGACCTGCGCGGCACGGGCCGCTCGCAGGCCCTGACCTGCCCCGACCTGGAGCGCTACGCGGGCCAGCCGTCCGGGCCCGACTTCGCCCGGACCGTCGGCGCCTGCGGCGACGTGCTCGACCACACCTGGCGGCGCCCCGACGGCAGTTGGCTCCACGCCTCCGAGCTCTTCGGGACCGTCGACGCCACCCAGGACCTCGCCGATGTCCTCTCCCGACTCGGCCTCTCCGACGTCGACCTCTACGGCGACTCCTACGGCAGTTGGTTCGCGCAGGTCTTCGCGGCGCGCCACCCGTCCCTGCTCCGTTCGCTCACGCTGGACGCCACCTACGAAGTCCTCGGCCTGGACCCGTGGTACGCCAGCGGCGCCGCCACCGCCCGCGCCGCCTTCACCACCGTCTGCCGACGTTCACCACAGTGCGCCGCCCACGCCTCCACCGGCGCGTGGCCACTCATCTCCGCCCTGGCCAAGCGTCTGCGCACCGCACCGCTCACGGGCACCACCACCGGCCTGGACGGAGATCCCATCGCCGTCACGGTCACCGTGACCACCCTGGTCGACCTCGTCAACGACGCGGGTTCCGACCCGGACATCTACCGCAGCCTGCAAGCCGCAACACGGGCCCTGCTCGGCAGGGGCGATGACGCCCCGCTGCTCCGCCTGGCCGAACAGACCACCGCGCACGACGGCACCAACCCCGCGCCCCCCGACTTCTCCAGCGCCCTGTACTTCGCCGCCGCCTGCACCGACTACCCCCAACTGTTCACCATGGACAGCCCCGCCGCCGAACGCGCCCGGCAACTCCAACGCCGGCTCGCCGCCCAACCCGCCGCCACCTTCGCCCCGTTCACCGCCGCCGAGTGGGCGACCGTCAACGCCTACACCAACTCCTACGACGGCTGCCTCGACTGGCCCGCCCCACAGCGCACCCACACCCCCATCACAACCCACCCGCCCCTGCTGCCCCGGACCGTGCCGGCCCTCGTCCTCGGCGGTGACCTCGACTCCCTCACCCCCGCCGCCGGCGGCCGACACGTCGCCGCCCAACTCGGCCCCTCCGCCCGCTTCATCGCCGTCCCCAACGTCACCCACATCACCGCCATGGCCGACCACACCCGACCGGGCCCGGAAGCCTGTGGGCAGTCGCTCTACCGCCAGTTCGTCCGCACGCCCGCCGCCCTGAGGCATCTCGACACCTCCTGCACCAGGCACACCCCCGCCATCCCCACCCTCGCCGACTACCCCAACCACCTCGCCGTCGCCGTCCCCCTCACCCCCACGTCCGGCAACCGCGCCCGCCCACCGGCCCTGCGTCTGGCCTCAGTTGGCGCGTCAGCCGTGGGCGACGTGATCGCCCGCAGCAACTACGTCACCCACGGCCACAACACCGGACTGCGCGGCGGCACCTGGACCGTCACCGGCGCTCCCCAGGCACAGTTCGCCCTCACCGACGTACGTTGGGTGACCGACGCCACCGTCAACGGCACCGCGACCTGGGACCAGACCAGCGGAGCCGTCACCGCGCACCTGCGCATCACCCCCGACCCCAACGCCACCTCCTCCCCCGCCCCCGACGTCAGCATGGACGTCACCTGGAACACCCTCGCCCCGCACGTCCCCGCGTCGGTGACCGGGACGGCCGGAGACGCCCCCCTGCACGGCACCCTTCCCGCACCGTGACCGGAGGGCGGCCTCAGGTCGTCCTCTCTCGCGTGGATGACTGGCTCGCCGGTCCCCCACTGGCTCCCGAAGGGGCCGGTTCAGCCCAGCGCGGACGCGGACGGGACGACGACACCGTAGAGGTCGCCGATCGTCGCCAAGGCGCTGTGGTGGAGCTGGCCGGCGGCGACCTCGCCGTCGTGGGCGCCGTGCGAGAGCGGGCGGGTGGCGCAGGCGTCCGCGACGACGGTCGGACGGTTGCCGCGCAGGAACGCGCCCTGTGCGGTGAACGTCACGCACATATGGGTCATGAAGCCGGCGATGATGACGTCCTCGTTGCCCGCGGCGTCGACGTGCTCGGCCAGTTCGGTGTCGAGGAAGGCGTTCGGCGCCTTCTTCACCACGACCGGCTCGCCCTCCGCGGGCGCCACCCGCGGATGGATCTGTCCGATCTCCGCCCGGACGTCATACGGGGTGCCCTCGCCGCCGTCGTGGATGACGTGGACCACCTTCGCGCCCGCCTGCCTGGCACGGGCCAGTAGATCCGCGGCCCGCTCCAACGCCGCCTGCCAGCCGGCCAGTTCGAGCACACCTCGGGTGTAGGTGTTCTGATAGTCGACCAGGATCACGGTCGCGCCGGCCAACTTCGCCGGGGTCTGATCAAGTCCGTTGAGCTCTCGCAGAGTCTTGGTTGCCATGCCCCCACGCTATGAACCCCCGCCCGTGGCGGCAATGTCAGGTAACTTGCAGATTCCGACATCGCTGGGAGGTCCGGTGCGCACCCTCAATCAGTTCCTCGTCGTCCTGCTCTTCGACGGGGTCGACCTGCTGGACGTCACCGGGCCGCCGGAGGTCTTCTCGCTGTTGCAACGCGAGACCGACGCTGCCGCCGGCTACCGCGTCGCGCTGGCCGCCGAGACCATGGCGCCAGTCACCACCTCGGCCGGCGTCCGGGTACTGCCAGACATCACCTTCGCGGAGGCCGCCGCGGAACGCATCGACACCCTGATGGTGCCCGGTTCCGTCGAAGTCGACGCCGACCGCCGCGTCCATGCCCTCACCGACCCCGGCGTCGTCCGCTGGGTCGCCACGCTCGCCGCGCGATCCCGGCGCGTCGCCTCCGTCTGCGTCGGCGCACACCTCCTCGCCGCTGCGGGGCTGTTGGACGGCAAGCGCGCCACCACCCACTGGTCCACCGCCCAGCAACTCGCCGTCGAGCACCCGGCCGTCGACGTCGACGCCGACCCGATCTTCATCCGTGACGGCCATGTCTGGACCGGCGCGGGCGTCACCGCCTGCCTCGACCTCTCCCTCGCCCTGGTCGCCGAGGACTTCGGCGAGACCACCGCACTGCGCGTCGCCCGCCAACTGGTCATGTACCTCAAACGCCCGAGCGGGCAGAGCCAGTTCAGCGTCCCCATCGAACCCGTCTCCACCACCCGACGCATGGACGACCTCCGACTGCACATCACCCACCACCTCGCCGAGCCGCTCACCGTCCCCGACCTGGCCCGTCAACTCCACCTCGGCGAACGCCAGTTGACCCGTCTGTTCAAGACCGAACTCGGCACCACCCCGGCCGCCTACATCGAAGCGACCCGCGTCGAAGCCGCCCGCAACCAACTCGAAACCACCGACGACACCCTCGAACGCATCGCCACCACCTGCGGCTTCAACACCACGGACACCCTCATCCGGGCCTTCCGCCGCAAACTCAACACGACGCCCACGGAGTACCGGAGTCGGTTCCGGCGCAGCGGCTGAGTGGTGCCGGTTCAGGACAGCGTCTCCGGAGCCCTCGCGGCCCCTCGCTCCACCGTCCGCTTCCGGGCCCGGCATGATGGTCACCGTGCAGGAGAACAAGGACCACCACGGACGCGCGCGCTACACCCTCACCGACCACCACGGCCGGGTCTGGGGCGTCTGCGCCGAGGTGGAGGGGCTGTACGGGCAGTCGGGGCGCGAGACGTACGAACTGTTCGGTTGGGTTCCGGAAGCGGCCGAGGTACGCGGTTGGGTCGGCAGCCGGGTGTGGCTGGTACCGGAGGACGAGACGCTCGGCCCCTGGTTGTTGCAGGACACCGAGAGCCTCGGACCGCACCCCGGAACGGACGGGTTCGTGCTCACCGGTCTGGACGACTACGAGGGCCCGCCCGAGGGGTACCGCGGACCCGTCCGACTGCACAACCAGCGCCACTGGCTGGGCTCGTGCCGAGAATTCGCCCGCCTGCTGCCACCCGAGGGGACGAAGCCGTCGCTCGTCCTCCGAGGGCTCGCCCAAGGCGATCGGCTACGGGCGGCACTCCAGAAAGGCACGCGGCGGGCACTGGACCTTTCGGAGTCTGGGCTCACCCTGGAGATCGGCGACGACCGGGGAGAACCGCTCACCGATCGACCGCTGTGGACCCGGATCAGTGCCTGGCACCCGTCGGCCTACGGGCCGGACCTCATCGACCTGGAGCTCGACGGAGCGCTCTTCTCGCCCCTGCCCGAGCACGCCCGGCCTCTCTGGGAGCGGTGGCAAGCCGGGGCACCGGACGCCCTGGGCGACTGGGTCGGTCTCGACACCCGGCGTCGGTGGGCCTGGCTCGACCTCGTCCGGGGACGAGGCTGTCGACGTACTCGCCATGGCCAACCGGCCGGCCGTGCCTACGCGTTCGACGGCCGTCACCTCACCGACGAACCGGGACTCTACCTGGCGCTCGGCGAAGCGGTGAACGGGCCGGGAGGCTACTTCGGCGGCTGCCTGGCCGCCCTCGACGACTGCCTGGCCGGCGGCTTCGGCTACCACCCCCCGGCAACCCTGCTCTGGCGGAACGCCGCCACCGCACGCGCGCACCTGTCACAAACCCTGACCCCGGCCGGCCACCCCTACGACCTTTTCGCCGACGTCCTCGCCGCCCTGGCCGAAGGCGGAATGCGGGTCACCCTGGCCTGAGCGGCGCCCAACCGTCCGGTTGAGCACCCGCCCCGCAAGGCGACGCGGCGGCGCGGTGACCGCCCCCGGCCGCCGTGGGGCCTCTCAGCCCGCGAACAGAGGGCACCAGGACGCTGGGGTGTTGAGGCTGCTTCCAGCGCCAACACCCCGGCAGGCATAGGCTTGTTGTCCGCTGCCGTCAGGGCATCGGGCCCCTCAGGGCCCTCGCGTGCTGCATGCGCGTGAGGCGGCGCACGAAGAGGATGGCGAGGACGCTCAACCTCTTGCAGGGGCACGGAGGTTACGTCGCCGATGAGCCGGCCGACCAGTTCGTACAAGTGCACGCCCTGCCACAGGGCGAACAGGTCGGTGGCGATGACGAGACCGAGCGGAATCGTCACGGCCCTGGAGAGTCCAATAGGCGACCGGAGAACGGCCCGTGGGCCGGGCGGCACGGACCGGTCAGGCGGCGGTGGCGCGGCAGGCGTCACGTGGGGCCTCGCGCGTACCGAGTTCCGTGGCGAGTGATTCGCGGGACGATGAAGCATGCGCTCGACTGACTGGCACCTCACCGAAGACGTCGACGGCTTCCTCGATCGAGCCGGAGACTTCCTGCTGTCGCGCCCCGCCCTGCACAACACGCCACTGACGACAATCGAGAAACTGCGAACGCGCAGGGCGGACCCCGCATCCGGCGCCGAGACCAGCGTCTTCTTCGGCCGGCTGGAGTCAGGGGGCGAGGTCCACGCCGTCTGCTACCGCGTTCCGTCCCACCGCCTGACCCTCACCGCCCTCTCCCCCGGTCAGGCCGACGCCCTCGCCGCCCACCTGACCGGCCTCGGCCACTCCCTCTCCGGCGTCACCGCGGACCACGACACCGCCACCGCCTTCGCCGAGGCATGGCAGCGGCACGCAGGCCCCACGCCCGTACGCAGTTGGCGGGGCCGCCTCTACCGGCTCGGCACGCTCGCTCCGCCGGAGCCGTGCCCGGAGGGGCGGGGCCGCCTCGCCGGCGAGCGGGATCACGGGCAACTCATCCGCTGGTGCGGCGAGTTCATGGCCGACGTCGGCGAGTTCCCCCTGATCGATGCCGGCTCCTGGACCGGCTCCCGCTTCGCCGACAAGCACTTCACGTTCTGGGAGACCCCGGACGGCGCTCCGGTCTCCGTGGCGGGTTCGACCTCGATGATCGGCGGCATGGTCCGGGTGGACCCCGTCTACACCCCCGCCCACCTCCGGGGCCTTGGCTACGCGGGCGCCGTGACGGTCGAGGTCGGCAGAGCCGCACTGGCGGCGGGCGCGACGGATGTCGTCCTGTTCACGAACCCGGCCAACTCCACCAGCAACGCCCTCTATCAACGCCTCGGATACGTCCCGGTCGCCGACTTCACCGGGTACGACTTCGCCCGCGACGAGGTACCGGATGCCGGTGAGGGGGAAGAGAGGTCTGCCGGGTCGGCGAGCCAGGCGTCGAGTGGGACCCGGCAGGAGTTGAGGATGCCGGCGACCAGCGTGTAGGTGCCGATCAGGGTGAGCAGTTCCAGTAGTTGTGGGGCGGAGTAGCGCGCGGCCAGGGTCTGCCAGGTGGTCGTCGAGAGGCTCTGCTTGTCGCAGAGTTCGTCGACGGCCCGTAGGAGCGCCCGGTCCGTTCCGTTCCAGTCGGTCGCCTCCGGTCCGCGACGGACACGGGCGATTTCGAGCGGGGTGAGGCCGGCGGTGGCGCCGAGGCGGGCGTGGTGGTGCCATTCGTAGGTCGAGCCGGTGCGGTGGGCGGTTCGGAGGATGGCCAGCTCCCGTTCGCGCGGTGGCAGCAGTCCCTGGGCGAGTTGGGCGAGCAGGGGCGCGAGGGAGAGCAGCAGGTCGGGGTGGTTGCCGAGGGTGGCCAGGACGTTGAGCACCGGCCGGCCGGCGAGCGGTCCCGCGTCGTTCGCGAGTGCCTGGGCCGCGGGGCCCTCCAGGCGCCCGGCGAGGGCGGCGATCTCCTCGGCGGGGCGGGGCGCGATGCGTGGGGCGGCGTCGGCGCGGGGTGACGGGACGTAGTGGTCGAGAAGGCCCATCAACCGCTCCTCGTCGGGGGTGCCGTCGCCGTTGAGTTCGCGGTAGATGGCGCCGATGTTGAGCACCAGTCGTTCGGGGTCGGCCCAGTCGGTGAAGCCGTCCAGGTCCATCTCCTGGGCGGCCTGCAGCACGGGCAGGCCCGATCGGTGCGCGCGGACGGCATGGCCGTGGACCCGCTCCAAGTAGTCGCGGAAGTCCCGGACTTGGGGCTTGCCGACGACCGGGCCGTGCCCGGGGACGATCGTTTCGACGTCCAGGTCGAGGATCAGGTCGCAGGCACTGATCCAGTTCTCCACCGGTCCGCTGTGGATCACCGGGTGGCCGCCGATGAAGAGGATGTCCCCGGCGAACAGCACGGCCGCGTCCGGGAGATGGACCAGGACGTCCCCGGTGGTGTGCGCCGGACCCACCTCGATCAGCCGGACGGTTCGTCGACCCACGGCCACCTCCAGTTCGCCGTCGAAGGTCCGGGTCGGCAGCGTCGGTGTGATGCCGGTGAAGTCGAAGGTCCGGCGCATCTCCTCGGCGATCCGCGGCAGTCGGATGGTGCCCGGCGCGGCGAGCAGCGCGTGGAGGTGGTCGCGGCGCATGGCGGCTGCGGCGGCCTCGGAGGCGACGATCGTGGCGCCGGGGAGCAGTTGGTTGCCCCACCAGTGGTCGCCGTCGCTGTGACTGTTGACCAGTGTTCCGATCGTCAGTCGGGGAAGCGCCTGGGTTATCGCGTCGAGCATGGTGCGGGTCTGCGGAACGGTGAACAACGTGTCGACCAGCAGCCCTTCGTCACCGGAGACCACCAGTCCGGCGTTGCTCCAGCCCCAGGAGCCGTTGGGTTGCACGTAGGCGTAGGTCTCGGCGGCGATGCGGTGCAGACCGGGAGCGTAGGGAACGCGGGGAACGTCCATTGCTTGACCTCCTCAGTATGTGTACTTGAGTACCAAGCTATATTCACGTCCATGTTGGATTCAAGTACACTTACGGGGTGACGTCGACAACACCGCAGGACACGGGCGCACCGCAGGACCGTCGCGAACGACGCCGCAACGCGACGCGGGAGAGGCTGCTCACCGCGGCCCTGGAACTGTTCGCCACGCAGGGGTATGCGGCCACCACCTACGAGCACATCGCCGAACGGGCAGACGTGGGCCGCCAGACCGCGTTCAACCACTTCCGCCGCAAGGAGGACTTCGTGACCGCCTGGGTCCGTGCGCGGCACGAGCAGTTGGACCGGCAGGACGAGGCGGACGCGAGCACCGCGGGGAAATCCGCCGTCGAGGCGCTGGCCGACGAGCTGCGCGCGCTGGCCGAACTCAACGAGCGGGACTACGCGTTGGCCAAGGAACTGCACGACGGCGGGGTGCTGCACACCGCCTTCGGTCAGGGCACCACCACTCCCCCCGCGATCGTCTCCGCCGTCACCCGCGGCCAACGGCACGGCGAGATCCGCCGCGACCTCGACGCCGGGGCCCTCGCCGACATGGTCTTCGACGGGTATGTGACCGCGCTGAGCCGCTGGCTGCGCAGCGACGGCGCTTTCCCGCTCGCCGACGCCCTGTTGGCCAGGCTCACCGTCCTCACCACCGGCTTCACCACCCCCGCCGACCGGAACGCAACCGCCTGATCGCCGACCGTCGGCCCGCCTCGACGGCCGGCCGCTGACGACTTTTGCAGCAACTCGGCGCGCTGGAAGGGGAAATGGGCGTCGCGCCGATCGAGCGCACCGCTCAGCGCGCGAGCCTGACGGACGGCGGACGCGAGCTGGTCGAGCGTGCCGCGGGCATCCTGGCCGCGGTCGAGACGGCGCACGGTCGCCTGCGCGCCCGCGCCGGCACGATCGGCGGCCGGGTGCCCCTCATCCGGCCGTCGCCGCCTGCCTGGGCGCGGTACAGGAGGCGATGCGCCGGTGAGGGGACCTGGTCTTCCCTCTCCCCGGTGTCAGTTGCCGCGCCAGATGTTGTCGAACGCGGCCTGCTCGATGGCGCGGCGTTGGCGCAGGGCCTCCAGTTCCATCAGCGCGCCGTGGACCGCGGCGAGCACGGTGTCCACGCCGTTGTCGTCCACGCTCGGCGAGTTGGAGACGTCCGGGGCGTGCTTGTCGCCGTCCTCCGCCTCTCCGTCACCGGCGATCCCGACGGCCGTCGCGAGGGCGGTGAGGACGGGCTCGCCCGAGGCCAGGCGGTTCTCCGCCGCGCGCCGGTCCGGTGTCTCGGCGAGCACGACGTGATCGGCCCGGAGGTGGATGCCGCGGCGGCGCTCCCGGCTCAGCAGCCCTTCCGCTTCCAGGCGCGCCTGGTAGGTCACGTACAGGCCGTCTCCCCTGCGCCACAGCCAGTCACTGATCGTCTCGTACGGTGTCTGGCGCACCAGTGCCGCCGCGGCCTGGTCCAGCAACGGGTCGTCGATGGCGGGGCGGTAGCCCGGCACGAGGCGTTCGCCGTCGACCGTGAGTGCCCCGGCGGCGAGGAGGTCGATCAGCTCGCCGCCCGCGAGGGCGAGCGAGAGGTTGCCTTGGGGCATGGAGCGGCTGGAGACCGCGTCCGCGGAGACGATCATCAGGTCCCGTGATGCACTGCTCATCCGGTTCTCTCCCAGGTGTAGGGGCGAGGGCCCCTGCATTCCAGCACACCAGTTGCGTCCCGATCGCGCGCGCCGAGGGGATGGGCGGGGCGGCCGCCGGTTCCAGCCGGTGAACCGCAGCCGCGAGAGTCCCTACGAGGAGAGATCGAAGGGGGTCGGGGGGTGGTTCTCCCAGATGTGGTGGGAGTCCTGTTCGGGGTAGCGGGCGGTCGTGGAGGTGGCGTCCAGGACGCGGGTGAGCTGGTGGTCCGGGTGGTAGGCGGCCCATCCGGGGTCGCCGGTGGTGGCGAAGCGGATCCAGGCCCCGTGGAGTTCCCGTGACGCCGCGCGGGCCTCGGGGGTGGGCGGATCGCCCAGGAGTTCCCGCCCGTTGGGGCTGTCCAGCGTGTCGAACGCCAGGGGCACGTCGAGGCTGTGGCAGGCGCCGAAGAGGCCGCCCAACACCGGTGCGCTCAGGCACAGTTCGAAGAGGAACGAGGTGCCGCCGGCCACGGCGTTGGCCCGGGCCAGGTGCAGTGACGGCATCCGGAAGAGGGCGTCGGAGTAGACGGTTTCCAGGAGTTGGCTGGGGGTGGCGTGCGGGGCGGCGGCGCGGTAGGCGGCCGGTCCGTCCGGTGCCGGGGCGAACAGGTCCAGGGCGGTGCGGGCTTCCTCGTCGGTGAACCCGTCCACTCGTCCGCTCATCGCGCTGAACAGCCGGAATTCGTCGCGGGTATGGCCGACGAGGAGTTCGGTTCCGCGGGCGCGGCCGGCGGCCAGAGCGGTCCAGGGTGCCTCGGTGAGGACGTCGCCGTCGATGACGGGGCAGGTGGCGACGCCGATGCGGGAGAGCCGGCCCCAGCGTTCGTGGTGGGCGGGGAGGTCGGTGCCGAGGGAGGTGACGGCCTCGGCCAGGCGGTGGGGGGTGAGGGTGGCGAGGGCTGCGGCGGTGGGCTTGGTGCCGAGGCGGTCGGCCAGTTCGGCGGCGACCTCTTCGGCCAGTGCGCGGGTGCAGAGATTGCCCGGCACGGAGTGGGTGACGGTTCGTCGGAACAGGCCGCGGGCGGATGCCATCGTCAGCAGGGCGGCGATCGAGCCGGCTCCGGCGGACTGTCCGGCGACGGTGACGTGGTCGGGGTTCCCTCCGAAGGAGGCGATATTGCGCCGGACCCACTCCAGCGCCGCGATCTGGTCGAGCAGGCCACGGTTGGGCGGTGCCCCTTCGAGGAGGGCGAAACCCTCCGCGCCGGTACGGTAGTTGAGGCTCACGACGACGAGTCCGGCGCCGCTCAGCGCCGTCGGGTCGTACATGGGATCGCTGGAGGTGCCGGCGATGTAGCCGCCGCCGTGGATCCACACCAGCACCGACAGCCCGGCGGCACCGAGGTCGGGGGTGCGGACGTTGAGCGTCAGCCAGTCCGAGCCCGGGTCCTCCCCCACGTCCGCACGGATCGGTCCGGACTGGGGTGCCGGCGGCCCGAACTCCGTCGCCTGGCGCACTCCTTCCCAACGAGGGACGCGCGCGGGCGCCGCGAACCGGAGTGCGCCGACGGGTGGTTGGGCGTAGGGGATGCCGCGGAATTCCGCGTGACCTTGGTGCCAACGGCCCTGCACCAGGCCCTCGGCGGTTCGCACCCTTGGCCGTTCAGGCATGTGGCTTCCTTCCTGAGGAGACCTCCCAGCGTTCTCGGTCAATCGTATTATGTCAAGCGTATGAAAAAGACGGAAGGGCGGAAACCCGTGTGGGGGTGGGGCCGCGGCCCCACCCCCACACACGAGTCAGCTACGCGTCAATTCGCCGTCGTCCGGCGGTCGATGACGGTGCGGAGCTTGCCGCTGGTGGGCGTGCGCTCGAAGGCGGACGTGGTGGCGGTCTCCACCGCGCAGTCGAGCAGCGCCTCCGGGCCGACCGCCGAACCGAGTTCGGGGATGTGGGCCAGCAGTGCGGTGCGGGCCGCTTCGGGGTCCGGTGCGTAGGCACCGTCCAGGCGGACGGTGAGCTGTTCGCGGTCGGCCTGGGAGGTCAGGATGAGCTGCAACTCCCCCCGGTAGCCCAGGTGTTCCTCGGCGACCTGGGTGAAGCGACGGTAGTTGAAGTGGTACGTGCCCATGCGGAACACATCCCCGTACCGCCCCAGGAGTTCGATGCGCGGGATCTGACTGCCGCAGGGACAGACCCCTTCGACGGCCCGGCCCAGGTCACCGATCTGGTAGCGCTCCAGGCGCTGGCCGGCCCGGGTGCGGGTGGTGAAGACCAGCCGGCCGGGCTCGCCGGCGGGGGCCGGGCGGTCCTGTTGCGGGTCGAGGATCTCCAGGGTGTGCAGGTCGGTCAGGACGTGGTGGACGGTGCCCTGGGCGTGGGCGCACTGGTAGCCGAGCGGGCCCAGGTCCGTGCTGCCGTAGGCGGCGGAACGGATGACCTCGACACCGAACTCCTCGGTGAGGATGCGGCGTTGCTCGGAGGTGAAGTGTTCCCCGCCGTAGAAGACCTTGCGGATGCCGCCGTAGGAGCGGAGCCGGTCGCCCTGGGCGTGGAACAGCTGCCACAGGTAGGAGGGCATCCCGAAGAGGGTGTCCACGCGGTAGTTGACCAGGGCGTTGGCTATCGCCTCGTGGTCGGGTCCCGCGGCGATGGGGATCTGGGTGGCGTTCAGGCGTTCCAGGATGGAGAAGAAGCTGATGAAGCTGCCGTACATCTCCCCGCAGAAGAAGAGGTTGGCGGCGCGGTCGTGGGCCGGGTCGAAGCCCCCCGCGATCAGGCCGTTGCCGGAGGCGCTCATCTGCGTGTCGTAGTCGTCGCAGGTGAAGACGGACAGCGCCGGGGCGCCGGTGGTGCCGCCGCTGTGGAAGTAGAGCTGGGCGTGCTCCGGCGCCAGGGTGCGGATCTGGGCCTGGGCGGCCGCCTTGTCCATGAGCGGGCCGGTGGGCGGGGCGGGCGGCGCGGCGGGGGCGACCAGGTCGTCCAGACACGGGGTGGTGCTGAACGCCGCCTCGGGGGCCTGGACGCTGACCCGACGGCTGTAGCGCTGGAGGGCGTAGACGCCGTCGTGGGGTTCGCCGTGGTAGCCGTCGAGCATGGCGCCGAGCGGGGTGACGCGGTCCACGCCCGCGGTGATCAGCGTCCTGGACAACTGCGCGATGTCCGCGCGGTGGCCACCGACCCCGGCGGTCTGGAGGTAGCGGCGCATGGGGCGCAGGGTGGCCACGATGTCCCGGCGGGGCAGCGGCTTGACCCAGACGGTGCGGTGCAGCGGGGAGGCGGTCAGCGCGGGGCGGGTGTCGGCGAAGACCCGCCAGCTCCCGTCGTCCGCGGTGAGGACCCTGGTCAGGCCGAGGTGCTGCTCGGCCCGGGCGACCAGCTCGGTGGTGGTGAGCTCGGCCTGCTCGGCGGGGTCGGCACCGTCGTCCGCTGCCCCGCAACCGCTCGACGGGGCGGGGAACTTGGCCGAGACCTCGTCCAGGACCGCGGCGAACTCCTCCGCTGCGGCGAAGAGTTGGGCGGAGGAGTCGGCGTCCGGGTCGGTGTCGAGGTAGATGACCTGCGGGCTGGAGCACGCCTGCTGTTCGAGCCGGCAGACGTCCGTGGCCAGCGCGATCAGGGCCGCCCGGTCCGTCCAGGCGTCGCGGGTCAGATAGCCGAACGAGATCTTGTGGCCCCACTCGACGAGCCGGCAGCCGGGCGGGACGAGGGCCGCGACGCCCGCCACGGCGTCCTCGCCGCCCCATACGGCCACGGCGTCCGCGGGCGCGCACAGCAACCGCATCAGGTCCTGGCGACGGGAGGAGAAGCGCAGGGCGATGACCCGGCGGCCGACGGCGCCGGTGGGGTCGGCGGCGGCGACCTCGGCGAGCAGGTGCTGGGCGAGCGGGGTGTCCGTGCTGCTGGTCTTGAGGACGTTGACGTTACCCGTGAGCAGGCCCTCCACGACACTCAACGGGGCGACCCCCGCGGCGTTGCCCGGGGCGATGTGGACGAGCAGGCCCACCGGCGCCCATGCCTCGTAGCGGGTCTCCCGGGCATCGGGCCTGGTGAGCCGTTCGGGGCGCGGGCCGCCGAGCTCGCGCCGCAGCTTGCGTTCCAGGGCCGGGCGGGCGAGGGCGTCGGCGAGTTCGGCGAGGGTGGCCGCGGCCTCCGCGCGGTCGGGTCCGTCCGCGGTGTCGGTCTGGTGGGCCATGAGGCGGGCGTGCAGATCGCCGTCCGGTTCCCGCAGTGCCTGGCTGACCGTGTCGCAGGCCAGCAGGACCGTCTCGGTGGACAGCGGCTCCGCCAGGACGCCCTCGACCAGGGTCGGCAGCTCGGCGAGCCGCTCGGCCGCCTCGGCTTCGTCGATGAACGAGCCCTGCCAGTAATGGAGTTGACGGGTCATGACATTCCCTTCAGGAGTTCTGCGGCGGCCACCGCGCAACTGCGGTTACGGCTCACCCCGGCGCGGCCGTGGATGGTGAACCAGGGCGTTTCCAGGGCGCAGCCGCAGGCGTCCCCGGGGTGCAGTGAGGCCAGGTCGCCCATCACGACGCTCTGCGCCGGGACGGAGGTGATGTACGGGGAGACGAGGTGGAGGTAACCGGGCCGGTCGTACGGCAGGGGTTGCAGGGTCCGGGTGTCGCGGACGGCGGCGCGGGACCAGACCGGTACGTGCAGGCGGTGGTGGTCGCACTCGATGTACGGCACGCAGTGCTCGACGGAGCCGTAGGTGTCCCGGATCCGCTCCCCCGGGATGCCCAGTTGCTGCGTCACCTCGTCGTAGAACTCCTCCTTGGGGATCTTGCGGTCGGCGTGGCCCTTCCAGCCGCCGCCCAGGATCACCAGGGAGCCGGGCGGGAGTTGGAGGGGCGGGATGCCCGCGGTGCGCATCCGTTCCAGGGTGAAGTGCAAGAACGCCGGGAAGCCGAGGATGCGCACCGGCAGCCCCTCCTCGGCGTAGCGGTGCAGCGCGTCGATGCAGCCGTGCACGTCGAACTCGTGGCTGCTGCCGGTGTGGCGCAGGGCGTGGGTGGTGTGGCGCGCCGGCGCGAAGTCGCACAGGTAGTTGTCGGTGAAGGAGGTGCCGACGCGGAACTGCGGTGCCGGTTCGTAGCTGTAGAGAAGGTAGTTGACGGGTTGTTCGGGGGTGATCCATCCGTAGTGGTCGAAGATGCGGGCGACCATGCGTTGGGCGGAGCGGATGGTCCACTGGTCGTAGAACATCTGGGACTTCTGCCCGGTGGTGCCCGAGGAGGTCAGGTGCAGGAAGACCTCGTCGCGCGGGATGGAGAGCACCTCGTGCCGCTTGAAGAAGTTGGCGTGCAGCAGCGGGGTGCGGGTCTCCTGGCCGACGGTCGGGGCCGGGGTCTCCGGGGTGTCGGCGAGGAGGGACCGGAAGAGGTCCGAGCGCTCCGCGTGCCAGGCGTTGGTCTCGGCCATCGCGGCGGCGAACAGGGTGTCGACCTCGGGGCCGGTGGTGTAGGGCGACGGGAGGTCGCAGAGCTGTTGGACGTGGGCCAGGGTCGTCGGGTCGGGGACCTCGACGGGGGCGAGATGGGTGTTCATCGGGCAACCTCGTGCTGGGGCAGATAGGTGGACGCCCAGGCCGTCAGGTACGCGCTCAGGTAGGGCTGGATCAGCGGGCTGACGGCTGTGGTCCGGAAGTCGATCTGACGGTCGGTACGGGAGAGGACGACGTAGTCGTGGAAGCGGTCGCCGATCCGGCGCATGGCCGGATAGCAGGCGCTGGGGACGAACCCGGCGTCCAGGAACGCCCGCAGGCCCTCGGTGTCGGACAGCGGCACCAGCGTCTCGACGTAGTCGGCGCCGGCCCGGCTGAGCGTGGCCATGAGCGAGTTCAGGGCGCCGGTGGCGGCCGCCGGGTGCGGGTGCACCGCGACCAGGGCGCAACTGCTGGCCGCCGGGTCGAGGTCGGCGTAGATCTCGAACTCGCCGTCCGGCGCGGTGAGCACCGTGTTCGGGGCGCGCAGCGGCGAGTAGGCGCCGGCCGGGTCGGGGAAGAGCTCGCGGAAGCGGCGGCGGACGAATCCCGGGGCGGTGATCACTTCCAGGGGTGCCTGGGTGCGGGTGGCCGCGGGGGCGGTCAGGACCGCGGTGGGTGTCGTGGCCGTGGCCAGGCCACCGGCTGGGGAGAACGGTGGCGGGGCCTGGTCCGCCACGGCCGGTGCGTGCGCCGCGGCGTAGGGGACGCTGGTGCTCTCCTCGGCCGCGTGCAGCAGTGGCACCAGTGCCCGGGGGACGGCCGGCGCCTGCTCCCGGCGGTCCAGGACGCCCTCCGCGTAGCAGGCGAACAGCGCCAGGGTCTCGCAACCGGAGACGTCGGCGGCGTTGGGCAACAGGCCGAGCGGCCGGTATCCGTTGCGGGCGACGACGCGTTGGGGTGCCTGGGTGACCATCCGGACGGTGGTGTAGAGCGAGTCGATCGTGCCGGTGGCGAGGGCGTCGGCGGTGACCGCGCCGGTCAGCCGGCCGGCCAGGCCGCCCTGGCGGTGGCGCGGGTGGACGGCGAGGCCGACGAGCTTGCCGACGCGGTTGCCGCGGTCGGTCTGGACGACGACGGAGCCGGCCAGTTCACCGTTCTCGGTGCGCGCGACGAGCCAGTGGCAGTGCGGATCGGTGATCAGGCGGGACATCACGGCCGGATCGCTGCCCAGTGGTACCGGGTAGCCGTGGCCGTAGACGTCGAAGTAGAGCTGTCGGAGTTCGGCGATGTCCTGGGACGTCGCCGGGTGAATGGTCGTCATGAAGCCTCCCCCAGTGATGCGTTGGCGACAGCCGCCGGAGCCGGCGCGGTCGTGGCGTCCTCAACGGTGGCGTCCGGTGGCGTTGCCGTGCGCCTGCCCAGCCACCACAGTGCGGCGGCGAGCGGAACCAGTCCGACGGCCTGTACCAGGCACAGGGTCTGCGGTGAGAGGTGGTCGCCGAGGGCGCCGAAGACCAGGGAGGACAGCGGGAAGGTCGCGCCGAGCAGGGCCTGCATCATGGCGAAGAACCCGGGCTTGTCCGCTGCCGGTACCAGTCGTTGGAACAGTGCGACGAACCGCACGCCGATGACGCCCACGCACCAGCCGGCGACGATCAGGGCGCACACGGCCGCCGGCCGGTCGGCGAGCAGCCCGGGGGTGCCCAGGGCCACCGCCATCAGGGCCAGACAGGCCCCGCCGATGGTGGTCGGGGATCCGGGCAGCTTGGCGCCGGTGAACGAGCCCAGGAGGGCGCCGAGGCCCAGTGCGGTTTCCAGTGCGGCCACCGTGGACCCCTGCGCGTGCAGCACGCCCCGGGCGTACAGGGGCATGACAACATATACGGCGGTGCTGAAGACGTTCACCGCGGCGAAGCAGAGCAACACCCGCCGGATGAAGGGATGTTCGGCCAGGATCTGACGGAGCGTCCGCGATGTGGACCCGTCGTCGGACGGCACTGCCTCATCCGGTGCCGTGGCGGCCCGGGGGAAGCGGGTGAGGAACACCAGCGCCGCGGCGGCCAGATACGCGCCGGCACATCCGGAGACGATGCCCGTCAGGTCCCAGGCATCCACCACGAGCGGACCGAGCAGCCCACCGGCCAGTCCGGCCAGGGACTGGGTGGCGAGTTCGAAGCCGGTCGCGGCCTCGATGTCGGCGTCGTCGACGAGTTCGGGCACGGAGGTCGTCAGGCACGGGTCGAAGAGTGCCTGGCAACCGGCGAGCAACAGTGCGGCGCCGTACGCGACGACGGTCGGGGGCGGTGCGAGGTACGTCCATCCGGCGGTGAAGGCCGCGACCAGGCCGGCCACGGCGGCCGCCAACGCCATCACCGTGCGGTGCGGGCAGCGGGCGATGATGCGTGCCACCAGCGGGGCAAGCGCCACCGCGGGCAGCGTGCTCACCGCGAGGAACACCCCGGAGGCCAGACCGCGGTCGCTGACGCCGGCGGCGGCGTGCCCGACGATCCACCACACCACGCCGACCTGGAACATCCGGCCGGCTGCCTGGGTGAGTACCTGTGCGGCCCAGACGGTGCCGAAGGCCCGGTTGCGCAGGACGATCGGGAGTCGGCGCGGGGCCGGGGTCGGGGTCGCGGTCATGAGTGCGGCCGTTCGTCGATGACCCGCAGCAGCTTGCCGGTGCGCGCGTTGACGACCAGTTCGTCGTGCCGCACCCATTCCACCGCCAGCGGGTGGACGCGCCCGGCGTCGACCTCGTCGGCGTACATCGGGCGGGCCGCGTCGATCTCCTTGGCGATCGCGGCGGCCAGGTGCGCCAGTTCGCTCGGTTCGCCGCTGTCGCCGGCCGCAACGGGCGCGTTGGTGCCAGGCCCGGCGTCGACGGCCAGCCGCAGCACCAGTCCGTCCCGGCCGTCCCAGCGGCGCACCACGAGTTGGGTGCCGATCACCCGGCCGGTCGGGTCGGCGGCCCGCACCAGGTCGTGTACGTCCTGCGTGTAGAGGGACACCGCGCCCATCCGCACGCCCTCCTCTGCCCGGCCGAGGATGCGGAAGACTCCGCCGGCCACGTCGGTCCATTCGGCCCGGTCGCCCACGGGGTAGCGGATGATGGGCATCAGGCGGCGGCGCAGGTCCGTGACGACGATGCGGCCCGGAACGCCCTCGCGGGTCAGGGGTTCGCCGGTCTCCTCGTCGAGGATCTCGACGAGGGTGTGGGGCGTGAAGGCACGGTGGACGCGGGGGTCCGCGCCGGGGACCGCCTGGCCCAGGAGACCGGAGTCGACGCCGGCGTAGCCGACGGAACGGGCCTCCGCCCGCGGGAACGCCCGGCGGAGCAGCGGCCGTTGGTCCTCGAACAGCCCCTCGCCGCCGAAGAACAGCAGCTCCACGCCGGGGAGTTGACGCCCCTCGCGCACGAGGTGGTCGGCCAGGCCACAGAGCGTGGTCGTGGTGCCGGCGATGACGTCGACGTCGAATTCCTCCAGCGTGTGAACGGTGGAGGCGAGCGGTGCGCCGCCGCCGATGGGCAGTCGCACGTTGGCGACGGGAGCCCGGTGGAGGGAGTCCAGGATGAAGGTGAAGCTGGCGTAGAGCTCGCCGGCGTAGAAGAGGTCGGCGACCCGATGGCCGGGACGCAATCCTGCCTCGACGAGTCCGACGCCGAACGCCGAGGTGAATTCCCGCCATTCATCGCGTGTATAGACGGAGAACTTCGGCGCGCCGGTCGTGCCACCGCTCTTGAAGACCAACGCCTCGTCGAGCGGTCCGGTCAGAAGGCTGTTGTTGCGTGGCGTATTGGCTCGCCAGAATGCGTCGTGGGGAACGACCGGAAGCTCCGTTATCTCACTCACGCGATCGGGTAGACCGGCGTAGAGATCCCGGTAGAACGGGGAGTTGGCACGCACGAAGCGTATGAGTTCCGTCAATGGTTGAACGGGCATAACATTCCTGCTTTTCGGCATTCCGAAGACCCGGAACCGCGGGGTATGCGGCACCAGTTCTTGACGTGTTTCTGCGGTAGAAGGCATGGCAGGGCCCGTTCCGGGCCGCCCTCACATGCCTTTCCGCACGGGTGACTTCCGTCGGTGATGCTATGTCATATGGCTTGTTCCAGCCGACAAGTCCCACCACCGTAAACGGGATTTTTACCAACCGAGATCACATCGGATGGCCCACCCATCCATCGGGTTCCTCCTGTTTACGGTGACGTACCTCACCGCCGATTTATGGAACCGTAACCGCCTTTCTGAGCGACCACAGCGACCCCCGCTCACGGCGACGACAGTGAACGCGATCCACCCCCGCCGACCGACCATCAGGATATTCGGTCGCGAAATAGCGTTGGGCCACCGACCGTACGCAGGCCGTGAAAATCAGCCAACATCCGGGGACCCCGGAAAACCCTCCAGGACGCGAAACCGCCACGGTCGCGCAGTCTGGAGGGAATGAGTGGGAACTCGCCTGACGGCACCGGCAGATGGGCATCGACGCACTGTCGGGCGAGCAGGGTGCGCGCGCCGTCGGGGCCTCAACGCCCCTCTCTCCGGCGGGCGAAAAGCGCCCACGACGCCGAACGGCACCCCCGTCTCGAAGCCGCCCACGGGTCACGGCGGGCCGACACGGCCGACTGACCAGGGCCTCGACCGCTCACGCCAGGGAGAGTTCCGGTCGCCAACTGACCGACGGCGAGCCGATGTTCAGCCCGCCTCCGGGCACCCCGTCGCCATCGCCTTCCCGTTTCCGGGCCGGGCCGTCACGGGTGGCGGCCGCAGCCCGGAGCCTTGCCGCGGACCGCCTTAGCGCATCAACCAGAGCATGGCCATGGCGTGACGACGATCGTCACACCATCCCCACAATGTGTCCGAATACCGCCTGGACTCCCTACTCCCCCGAGAACTATCTCGGCCGCACAGCCACTCTGGCCTCGACTGGGTCCGTCACGCCGGATCGACCGCTCAGCTCAGATCGGATGCGCCGGGGTCACACGTCGCCCCGGACGAGGGCGTGCAGATGCTCGTCGTGCCAGCCGTCCGCATGCAACAGTGCGCTGCGCATGGTGCCTTCGAGGGCGTAGCCGGCCTTGGCCGCGACCCGGCAGGAAGCCGGGTTGGCCACCGAGTGGCACAGGCGTAGGCGGTGCAGGCCGAGGTCGTTCAAGGCCCATCGGGTGAGACGTTCGGTGGCTTCGACCACGACGCCACCACCGCGTGCGGCCGGCAGGATCCAGTAGACGATCTCGGCACTGCCGCCCGTGAGATCGATGTCGCCCCACCCGATCAACCCGAGGGCCTCGCCGTCCGGCCGCGCGATCGCCCACATCGCGCTGAGTTCCGCCCGCCAGCGCTCGTGCATGGTCTCGATGCGCCGGCGGGCCTGGTCCGTTGTCTCCACCAGAAGGCGGTTCCACTGGCGAATCGCCGGATCGCGACTGGCGGCCAGCAGGGCGCCGGCATCGGAGAGGCGCCAGGGACGCAACTCCAGGCCGCACGGCAGCCCGAGCACCGGTTGGGCCTGCCGGGCCATCTGCCCCGCGGGAACAACGGGCGCCGGGACGGGAGGGAGAGAGATCACCATCGCGGCATCGTCGCACGACCATCAACTCCCTTGCATCTGCTACCGGTTAGGCCCCGGCTCGACTCTACGCGTCCGACCCTGCCGACCTACCGACTATCTGACTGGGTGGCCGACTGGTTCGCTGACTGGTTGATCGACTGGCCGTTGGACCACCTCAGGGAGTGGCCCTCGGCCGCGTCAGGGAGTGATCAAGGCCACTGGACAACCAGTTGGCCGGGCGGCTAAATTTCTGGCCATGCGGTCAGAAATTACTCCGGACGGCCAGCCCGACGACGGGCAGGGCCGAAAGGCGGAGCGGGGGCGCTCGGCCATCGAGAAGGTGCGCCGGGCCCAGATCATCGAAGCTGCCATCGAAGTCATTGCGGAACGGGGGTTCGCGAAGGCTTCGATGGCTCAGATCGCCGCACGGGCCGGTGTGAGCAAGGGCGTGATCTCGTACCACTTCGCCGGCAAGGAGGAGTTGATCGAGCGCACCGTCGAGGAGGTGTACGAGGGACTCGGGGCCTTCGTCGCCTCCCGGCTCGCGGGGCAGACCGGCACGGACGCCTGGCTGCGCGTCTACATCGGTTCGATCGCCGCGTACATGGCCGACCACCGGCCCCAACTCACCGCGCTCGGCGAGATCTTCACCCACGCCCGCACCGAAGCGGGCGACCTGAGGTACGGCATCACCTCCAGCGAGCCGCTGTACGCCCACGTCGAGAGCGTCTTCCGCGAGGGCCAACAGCGCGGCGAACTCCGCCCGTTCGACGTCCGCGTCATGGCCGTCAGCCTTCAGGCCGGGATAGACGACATGTTCGCGTACTGGAGCACCCATCCCGGGCACGACCTGATGGCGCACGCCCACGAGCTCATCGATCTCTTCTGGCACGCCACCCGGGCGGACGGTCGGGCAGCCGGCGAGGCGGACCGCGCGACCGAAGCCTGAACAGAGAACAGCACGCACCGACACACAACAGAAAACGGAACGGGGGAAGATGACGATGGCACACGATGTCGGGCGCGCGGTGGCGCCCGCCGGCCAGGCACACACCACGGCAACGCCCAGCCCATCACGCCTGTACTACGTCGACAACCTGCGCGTCGCGCTGACGGCACTGGTGGTGCTCCACCACGTCGCCATCACCTACGGCAACATCCCGGCCTGGTACTACACCGAGCCGGCCAAGGACGGGACCGGCCTGGCCCTGGACGCCTTCGTCACCCTCAACCAGGCGTTCTTCATGGGCTTCTTCTTCATGATCGCCGGGTACTTCACCCCGGCGTCGTACGACCGCAAGGGCCCGCGGCCGTTCCTCCGCGACCGGCTCAAGCGGCTGGGCATACCGCTGCTCCTCTTCCTGCTGTTGATACGCCCGGTCACGGACTTCGGCGGGTATCTCCACCTGCGGGACGTCTTCGCACAGCGCGGTGACTCCCTCCCCTACTGGCTCTACTACCTCGCGAGCTGGGACGCGGGCCCGATGTGGTTCGTGGAGGTGCTGTTGGCGTTCGCCCTGGTGTACGTGATGGTTCGTCGACGCGCCGCCCGCCGCCTGCAACACACCACAGGGGAAACGGAGTTCGGACGGCCGTCGTCCGTCGAGCCGTCCGCGGTCGACGGGTCGACGCCTCGGGCGCCACGGCCGCGTGCCCTCGCACTGTTCACGGTCGGGCTGGCCCTCGCCACGTACGGATGGCGCGTCCTCGTGCCGAACGACCTGACCGTCCCCTTCCTCGGACTGCCCACCCCCAGCTTTGCGGTGCAGTACGCCAGCTTCTTCGTGCTCGGCGTGCTCGCGTACCGGCGTGGTTGGCCGCAGGCGCTCTCCCGTCGGGCGGGCCGCTGGGGGTTCGTCGTCGCGACGGTCGCGACCCTCGCCTATCTGCCCGTGCTGGCCACGGCGAAGGCCGAGGCGCTCAACGGTCACGGAAGCTGGCAGTCGCTGGCCGGCGCCGCCTGGGAGTCCGCCTTCGCGGTGGGCATCGTCCTGGGCCTGACCGTGGTGTTCCGGGAACGCCTCAACCGCCGGGGCCGGTCGGCCGCCTTCCTCTCCCGACACGCCTTCGCGGTGTACGTCCTGCACGCGCCGGTGCTCGTGGTGCTCGGGCACGCCTTCGGCTGGCTGCACGCCCCGGCGGTGGCGAAGTTCGCGGTCGTCGCCGTGCTCGCGCTCCCGCTGTGCTGGGCTCTGGCGTACGTCGTCCGGCGCCTGCCGCGCGCGGACCGGGTGTTGTAGACCGGTTCGCCTCGCGCGGCCCGCGCCCCTCCCCCGCCGCGGAAATCCGCGGCAGCCCGGACAATTGGAGGGTCCCTCCGGTAATGTCGGTGGCCCGCGGCCCGGGCCGCGGGCCATGACGGCTTCTCGGGCTCCTTCGGGCCATTGGAGGACGGATGATCCTCGTGACGGGTGCGACCGGCACCATCGGCCGGCGTCTCGTGCGGGCGCTCGCCGAGTCCGGCACCCGCTTTCGCGCGCTGGTGCGGGACACCGCCAAGGGGCGGGAGTTGGGCTGCGAGTTCGCCGTCGGGGATTTTGACGATCCGGCGTCGGTGGCAGCCGCGCTGCGCGGCGTGGACCGGCTGCTGCTCAACAGTGGCGGTGCGCTGCCCGTCGCCGGGCGGCAGCCGATGGTCCGGCAGCAGACCACCGCCATCGACTTGGCGCGAGCCGCCGGCGTGACGCAGGTGGTGAAGGTGTCGGCGTGGCGGCCCGGTCCGGCGGCCAAGCTCTCCGTGCGGGCGCACTGGGAGATCGAGGAACACCTCAAGGCATCCGGATTGGGGTGGGCGATGCTGCAACCCACCGGCTATATGCAGAACTTCTTCACCGGCGAGGGCGGCTTCGCGCACGGGCGTGCCGTGGCGGGCCCGTACGGCACGGGGCGGGTGGCGTACATCGACGCCTATGACGTCGCCGCCTGCGCCGCCGCGCTGCTGGCGGGCCCGCCGAGGGGCGGCGCGACGTATGCGCTCACCGGTGCGGAGGCCCTGACGCACGAGGAGATCGCCGGGAAGTTGGGGGTGCCGTTCCGCGATCTGCCGCCTCGGACAGCCGCCGCGGAACTCCGCGCAAAGGGGCTTCCTGACTGGTTCGTTGAGGACCTGCTGTGGCTCTACGCGGATCTGGCGTCCGGCGGGATGTCCGAGGTGACGACGGCCGTACGGGACCTCACGGGGCGGGCGCCGCGCACGTTCGACGAGTTTTTGGCGGCGGGAGCGTAGGGGCAGGCCCAGCGCGCGGGCGTTGTCGCCGGGGTCGTCCGCATGTGCGTCATGGGTGTCTTTTCCGCCACCTGGCTGCCGTCCCTCTACACCAGGACCTTCGGCCTGGGCCTGACCGCCGCGTTGGTCTACACGCTGATCGGCAATGTCACCGGCCTGCTCGGCACGTTGGTGGTCGCGTTGACGATCGACCGGGTCGGCCGGCGGGCGGCGCTGATCGTCGGGTTCGCCGGAGCGGCGCTGGCGTTGGCGATCCTCGCGCTGAGCGGGGCCGGATCCGGCGGGCAGGTCGCGGTGTTCGCGTCCGGCACCACCCTCTTCGTCTTCGCGATCAACGCCGCGCTCTATCTCTACTCCCCCGAGCTGTACCCGACGCGCAACCGGGCCCGGGACGCGGCCTTCGGCGGGTTGTGGAACCGGGCGGGCGTCATCCTCGGGCCCATCGTCGTCGGGGCGATCCTGGCGGCGGGCGGCGGCCTGGCCGTGGTCTTCGCCCAACTGGCGGGCGTGGCCGCGGTGGGGGCGGTCATCGCCCTGTTCGCCGTCGAGACCAAGGGGCGGACGCTGGAGGACCTCAACTCCTGAGCGGCCCGCGGTGCGTGGCGGTCGGCCCGGTCACCGGTCCTCGTCCGGGCCGCCCGTCGGCCGCCCGGCCGCCTCGTCGCACAGCGGGAACAGCCGCGTGATCAGCGCGACCGGGCGGGCGCCGTCGGGCCGGGCCAGCGGCCGCTGTTCGCGCTCGCGGTACGGGGCGAGCGCCTTGTGGACCGCGTCGGCGACCCGGCTCATCTCCTCGGGCGTCAGATAGGCGATGGCACTGAAGGACTCGTCCCGGCGCCAGGCGGCGGGCGCCTCGTCGCGCCGCTCCAGCCAGCGCCGCCAACTCTCGTCCTCCAGCCCGCGGGCGAGGTCGCCGAACTCCTCCGTGGCCGGGCCGTCCTCGGGGGCGGACCGCCGCAGTCGCCAGGGGCGGGCGCGGCCGCCGTGGTGCGGGGCCTCCTCGATCCGGCCGTGGCGGGCGAGTTGGCGCAGGTGGAAGGAGCAGAGGCCGGAGCTGTAGCCGAGCCGGGCGGCCGCTTCGGTGGCCGTCACGGTGCCCACCTCGGCGAGCAACTCCAACAGGGCCGTGCGGACCTCGTGTTGGGGCAATCCCTCCCCGGTCGGCGAGGTCCTGCCGGGCGGAGCGTCCAGGTCTTCTTCGGTCACTTTGCAAAGTCTGCTACTTTGCAAAGCACCGCGCAAGCCCGGCCGTTCGGCACCCGCGCGGCACCTGAGGACCGCCGAACGCGAGATCCGCACGGCCCGACACCAGGGGGACCGCCATGCCGCACCACGACCACCGACCCACCGCCCTCGATCACCGGTCCGGCGCCCTCGACCGACGCGTCCGGGTCCGGGTGCAGGGCGCCCCGGTCGACTCCTGTCCCGCCCTGCCGCCGGAGGCCGAGCGCGGGTCGGTACGCCGGATCACGGAGGTGGGCGAGGGGGTCCTGAGCCGTCCGTGCCGCGAGGTGACCGAGTTCGGTACCCCCGAACTCGCCACGCTCATCGACGACATGTTCCTGACCATGCACATCGCCGACGGCGCCGGCCTGGCCGCCAACCAGGTCGGGGTCGGCCTCCGGCTCTTCGTCTACGACTGCCCCGACGACCACGGCACCCGGCACGTCGGGCACCTCATCAACCCGGTCCTCGAACTCCCCGCGCCCGGCCGGCGTCGGCTCATCGACGACGCCGAGGGGTGCCTGTCCGTCCCCGGTGCCACCATGGACGTCCCGCGCACCGACCGGGCGGTGGCCCGCGGTCTCGACAAGGACGGCCGACCGCTGGTGATCGAGGGCACGGGCTACTTCGCCCGCTGCCTCCAGCACGAGACCGAGCACCTCATGGGGCACACCTATCTCGACCGGCTCGCCGCGCGCGAACGCAGGGACGCACTACGGCAGATGACGGCCCGTCGGGAAGAGGTCTTCGCTCTACGGGCCAGCAAGGCGGCGGGCCTGGGGCGGTAGTGCCCCGACGCCCTCTCCCCCTCCCCAGCACGGGCTCACAGACCCCCGGTGTCGAGGTCGATGCCGAAGGGGTCCGGGATGCGGAGCGGTGCCCCGTAGGGGTGCGGGCCGTCGGTCCGGGCGTAGCCGAGGCGGCCCGGTCCCGAGTAGAGGGTCAGGGACCGCTGTTGACGGTCGACCAGGAGGTAGAGCGGCGCGCCGTACTCGGCGTACCGCTGGCGCTTGACGACCCGGTCGGTGTCCTCGTCCGCGCCCGAGGTGACCTCGACGACGAGGAGGGTGTCGGCCGGCAGCAGCGCAGCGCCGCCCTTCGCAGCGGCGGCCGGGACGACGGCGAGGTCGGGGACGTACCAGTTCGCCGAGCCGGGGAGGTCGAGGTCGCCGGAACCGATCACACAGCCCAGTTCCCGCGCCCGGGCGCGGATCTGCTCGCGCAGGGCGTCGGCGACGGCCTCGTGGTCCCAGTCGGGCGGCACGGCGTCGATGACCCCCTCGATGATCTCCGCCCGGTCGTCCTTGAGGTGCTGGATGGCGTATTTCAGGGCACGTTCGGGGTCGATGCCGTTGCTGTAGTCGACGGGCGCGTCACTCACCAGAACCGTCCTAGGGCGCGGAGGCGGCTTGCGCCCTCAACCTAACGCCCCGGCGCGGATGAGCGCGGGTCGACGGGCGCACCGCGGTCACCTGGGCGGCAACCCGCGCACCCCGGTGCGCCCCACTCCCCCGCCGGACGTCCGAATCAAGGCGTAGTTTCGCCCCAATCCTCGGGAGCGGAGCTGTGCAAGCCGAGGTTCCCGTGCTGGCATGCGGTCGTCATCCACTCCTGGTGTGCCCGCACCGCGGGTCCAGGACGACCGGAAGGAAGAGCCCATGCTCAGCGCCCTCAGCACCGGTGCCGCAGCGGCCGCCTTGCTCCTCGGATCGGCATCCCCCACCACACCGGCGCGGTTCGGCGACGACCCGCCGACCGGCAACATCACCATCGACGTGGCCACGGTCAACGGCTCGGGATGCAGACCCGGCAGCGCCGCCGTGGCGGTCGCCCCCGACAACACCGCCTTCACCGTCACCTACAGCGAGTACCTCGCCCAGGTGGGCGGCGCCAGCAAGCCGACCGACGCCCGCAAGAACTGCCAGATCGCCCTCAACGTGCACGTCCCGCAGGGCTTCACCTACGCCATCGCGCGGGCCGACTACCGCGGCTACGCCTCGCTCGCCCAGGGTGCGAAGGGCCTGGAGCAGGCGAACTACTACTTCCAGGGCCAGCCGGAGACGGCCCACAAGGCGCACACGTTCGCCGGTCCGTACGGTGACAACTGGCAGACCTCGGACGAGACCGACCTCAACGCCCTGGTCTACGCGCCCTGCGGCGAGGAGCGCTACCTCAACATCAACACCGAGCTGCGGCTGGACGGGTCCGCGGCGGACCCCAAGACCACCAGCTACATGGCGATGGACTCCACCGACGGCAGCATCAACACCCTGTACCACTTCGCGTGGAAGCAGTGCCCCGCGTCGAAGTAGCGGTGATGCGCGACAAGTTGGCCCGATCGTCGTAGGCCAGGGGCCCGTACGCCGCGGCGTGCGGGCCCCGACGCGGAGGGGACGACGGCTCCTGGCGGCTCAGCCCGCGGCCGGCCCGGCGGTCGCCGCCGTGGTCGTCAGGCGGCGGTCGGCGAGTTCGGTCAGCAGGGCCGCCTGGCGGTACAGGACGCGGTCGTCGAAGACGGCCCGCGGCGAGTGGTTCATCGGCGCCTGCTGCCAGTCGGCCCCCTCGGGGGCGGCGCCCACCAGCAGCATCGCGCCGGGCACGCGCCGCAGGACGTGGGCGAAGTCCTCGGAGCCGTTGGTGGGTTGCGGGGACTCCCACACCTCGTGGGGCGGGAAGAGGTCGCGGGCGGCGGTCAGGGAGAAGGCGGTCTCGTCGGTGTCGTTGACGGTGACCGGGTAGTGGCGCTGGTACTCGACCTCCGCGTCCAGGCCGTGGGCGGCGGCGATCGAGCGGACCAGGCGGGGCAGCCCCGCGGCGAGCTGTTCCTGGGCACGCTCGGAGTAACTGCGCACCGTGGCGTGGAACTCGGCGGTGTCGGGGATGACGTTGGCCTGGGTCCCGGCGTGGAAGCTGCCGATGGTGACGACGACCGGGTCGAAGATGTCGAAGGTGCGGGTCACCCAGCTCTGCACCGCGGTGACCATCTCGCAGGCCGCCGGGACGGGGTCCTGGGCCGCGGCCGGCGTGGAGGCGTGGCCGCCCTTGCCGCGCACCGTCACCGTCAGCAGGTCGGAGGCGGAGGTGATGGTGCCGGCGCGGGTGATGACCACCCCGCCGGGTACCTGGTTGGACGCCACGTGCAGCGCGTACGCGGCGTCGAGCGGCTTGCCGGCCGCCTCCAGGACGCCCTCCTCGATCATCGCGCCGGCCCCGTTGTGGCCCTCCTCGCCGGGCTGGAACATGAACACCACGTCGCCGTGCAGGAGTTCGCGGCGGTCGGCCAGCAGCGTGGCCGCGCCGACGAGTCCGGCGGTGTGCAGGTCGTGTCCGCAGGCGTGCATCCGGCCGGGGGTCTCGGAGGTGTACGGCACCCCGCTCTCCTCGGTGACCGGGAGGGCGTCCATGTCGGCACGCAGCAACACCGCGCCTCCGGGCCGGCCGCCCCGGAGGACCGCGGTCACCGAGGTGAGGTCCCTGCCCAGGCTGATCTCCAGTGGCAGGCCGTCGAGGGCCGCGAGCACCTTCTCCTGGGTGCGCGGCAGCGTGAGCCCCAACTCCGGCTGCCGGTGCAGCGACCGGCGCAGCCGCTCCAGTTCGGGTTGCAGTTCCTTGGCGCGTTCCACTGCCGACATGCCCATTCCCATTCCTGTTGCTCGGGGGTTGCCTGGTACGGTCCGGCCGTACCCGGTCCAGGCTGTGGCTTTTGCCGACCTGCGGCCGCAATTCGCCGGAAACACGCAAGGAGGGGCTCATCGTGCAGGATTCCGGGCGGACACCCCGGACCCTGGATCATGTCGATCAGGCCCTGGTGCACGCCCTGCAGATCGCGCCGCGGGCCAGTTGGGCCCGGATCGGATCCGTCCTCGGACTGGACGCCGTGACGGTGGCCAGGCGTTGGCACCGGCTGACCGAGTCCGGCGCCGCCTGGATCAGTTGCCATCCGGCGCCGGTGCTGGCCGCCTCCGGCCAGGGGTGTCTGGCGTTCGTCGAGGTCGACTGCGCCCCCGACCGGCTCCACCCCGTCGCCCGCGCGCTGGCCGCGGCCCCGCACGTCGCCGCGCTCTCGCACGTCAGCGGCGACCGGAGCCTGCATCTGAACGTGATGGCCCGGGATCTGGCCGCGCTCTCCCGCTGGGTGACCCGCGGTCTCGCCCCGTTGGACGGGGTCCTGGGCGTCCACACCCACCTGGCCGGGCCGGTGCACACCGAGGGCAGTCGCTGGCGGCTGCGGGCCCTGGACGGAGGGCAGGTCGCCCGACTCGCCGCGGCCGCGCCCCGCACGCGTACCGACACCCCCGCCTTCACCCTCGACGGCCTCGACCGACGGTTGGTCACCGCGCTGTCGGTGGACGGTCGGGCCACCTATCGCGCGCTGGCGGAGCAGTGCGGTGCCGGTCCCGACACGGTGCGGCGCCATGTCAACAGGCTGTTCGCGGCGGACATGTTGCACGCCCGGTGCGAGGTCGCCCGCCCGCTGTCGGAGTGGCCGGTCACGGTGTCCCTGTGGGGTCAGGTGCCGGCGGCCAAGCTGCGGGAGGTGACCCATCGGGTGACCGGCATGCGCGAGGTACGGCTGTGCGCCAGCGTCATCAGCCGCCACAACCTGCATCTGGTCGCCTGGGTGCGCTCGCTCGACGACGCCCAGCGCTTCGAGGTCCGACTCGCCGAACGGGCACCCGACTTGGCCGTGACCGACCGCGCGGTCGCGCTGTGGAGCATGAAGCACAGCGGCCATCTCCTCGACGAGGAGGGCTACCGGGTGGGAGCGACGCCTCTGGCGCTGTGGGACGAGGAGGAGACGGAGCCGACCGGGCCGAGCCGCGGGTGAGGCTTCGGGGTGGCCCCCAGACGGGGATGGACGGCGATGAGGCTTGCCGCCTCAACATCCATGCTATTGCAGCGAGTTGACCTCCGCTTCTATCACCCGCGCACACCTCACGCCGCGATTGTCGGGCATCCGGGCCCTGTTGACGATGCATCACATCATTCAACGGGGCGGCTCGGCGCAAGCGACCCCACCGGAGCAGTGCACGCCTGGCCCGAACAGGCCGCTCTGCAGGGGGAGTTGGCACCCGTTGGTGAAAACGGTCACCAAGTACACATCCGGTGAGGCGGTGAGGACATCGGGCGGAGCGTTCCGCTTCACTGCGGTGGCCGTCGAGTGCGCTTCGGGCGTCCCGGCCGGGCCTCGTCGCGACACAAAACACACGGCGGCGCAAGGGAAAGAAGGCGAACTGTGGTGCAAGAGGTGCGTAAAAATGCGCGCAGCGATGAATTGCACCAGGAAGCAAGGGGGTTACCGTGGGTATTTGTGTGCGGGCGCCAAGGGCCGCGTTCAGCACCCGGGAATCGGGCCGCGAAGGCGGTGCCGGAGGCCACGCAAACGGTCAGCGGAAAGGGCGTGACGGTCACCCCTGGGCGGCGCCGGACGGCGCGACCCAGGGGAGAGTGCTTCTTTATTGCGGGCACGTAACGCGGGAATGGATAAACGCATACCGGGGAAACAACACGCCCGTGTCGCCGGACGCCGCTCCAAGAGAGGCGGTGTCCGACGACACGGGCGGGATGGTGCGGCGGGCGGTGGGCCCGTCGGGATCACTTGATGAAGTCGTCCACGACCTTCGGCGGCCAGGTGCCGACGTTCAGGATGCCCATCGAGTAGGCGCGGGAGACCAGAGCGGCGCGGTTCGGCACCCTCAACTTCCGCAGCAGACCGGTCACGTGGTATTCGACGCCCTGGCGGCTGAGGTAGAGCCGCGAGGCGAGCGGGATGGTGGACAGCCCGGCCGCGATGCCCTCCAGGATCCGTGCGTCGATCTCGGTGAGGAACTTCTTCTGGCTGGTCACGACCCCGGCGTCGGAGGAACCCGGTTCGTCGGGCGAGTCCATGAGCACCAGGATCGCGGCGACGTCCGGGGTGGCGCCGGTGACCGCGGAGGCGGTGAGGGTGCCGGCGAAGGCCGCGTCCTCGGCCCCGACGGCGACCACGTGCGAGGCGAAGCGGTGCCGCTTGCCCTCGATCAGTCGGGAGAACTGCCGCATCAGCGGCTGCTGGACGCTGGGGTGCATCAGCTCGCGGAAGCTGCGCCCGCAGACGTCACCGGCGGAGTTGCCGAAGCGGCGACGGAACTCCTGGTTGGCCTGGTTGATGGTGAGGTCGCGGTCGAGCGACGCCATCAGCCCCGGGCTCCCGGGCCCCCCGGCCGGTGCGGATATCACCCCGCCGTTCGTACTGTTAGTCGATTCAGTGAGGTGAGCGATGGTCACGAGAACTGCCATCCTTTCGGATAACCCCCGTCATTTTGCGCGTTTCCAGGAAAACGGAATCTGAAATTCGCTCAAAGTTCGATGCGCACCATGTCGCAGAGTTCCGATTTCCTTGAAACTGAGCGTAGTTAGACGCTGCTCGGCGCGTCAACGTGGCGCATCTCCGCACCCTTAAATCCGTGGTCCGCACTTCTCGGGGTTCGGTCCGCAGGAACGAAGCTGCGGTGGACCAAAGGCGACACATCGGGCATGACCGTTCGCGGGAAAGCGTGCACTCCGCTTCCGCTTGAGGTTTCCCTGAGGTTGCGCCATGCCCGTACGGACGCGGTACCGGTATACGACGACGGACGGAACGAGCCGCCGGGCGATCACCGGGCGGGCAGCGCGTTCACCAATTCACGGCGGCCGGAGACGCCCAGCTTCCGGTAGGCACTGGTGAGGTGCTTCTCCACGGCCCGGGAACTCACGCCGAGTTCGGTGGCGATGGCCTGGTTGGTCAGACCGCGGCCCACGAGGAAGGCCACCCGCCGCTCGCTGGGGGTGAGGGCCGCGGCCGGCGGCGTGGTGGCGGCGCTGCCCAGGCCGTGCTCGGCCCGTTCGGCGAGCCAGGGCACACCGCAGGTCGCGGCGATCCGTGCGGCCTCCCGCAACGCCGCCTCGGCCTCCGTTCCGCTGCGCAATCGGCGCCCCAACACCACGAGGGTACGGGCGAGTTCCACCTCGTACGGCGAGGTGCGCAGCACGGCGACGGCCTCCCGCAGCAGGTCGAGCCCGTCGCCCTGGAGCAGCCAGCCCTTCAGGCGCAGCGCCCGGCCCAGGGCCGCCGGCGCGCCCCAGTCCCGGGCCCAGCCCAGCTCCTCCTCGGCGAGGCGCAGTGCGGCCTCGCTCTCGCCGAGCCGCTGGTGCAGGTCGATCGCGTACGGCCGCCAGGGCAGCAGCGCGGAGTTGCACCAGCCCGCGGTCTCCAGGCGGCGACCGCAGGCGAGCAGCCCGTCCAACGCCTCACGTCCCAGGCCACGTTGGGTGTCGAGGCCGGCGCGGAGGATCTCCCGGGTGGCGGTGAGGGCGAGCCCGGCCGGCCGGCGCTCGCGGGTGCGCTCCAGGAGGCGTTCGCTCAGGTCCTGGTCGCGCAGTTCGAAGGCGACCGAGGCGTGCAGCAACGCCGCCGGTTCCGACCAGGCGTCCGCGTCCTTGGTGAGGGCGCGTTCGACGTGTTCCCGGGCGGCAGCCGGTCGGCCCTGTGCCATCAGGACGAAGGCCCGCTCCGCCGTCAACAGCACCTCGTCGGCGCCGGTCGAGTACAGGCGCCGGGTGCGCTGTTCGCTCGACAGCCAGCACGCGACGCCCCGCACGGACTCGGCGACGAACAGCGCGATCATCACCAGTGGCAGGGTGGTGTGGGCGTGGGCGGCGGTGGCCGGTTCGCGTTCGAGGATGCGGTTGCCGGTCCGGGAGACCTCCTCGGCGCCGAGCCGGCCGCTCAGGGCCCCCGCGCACAACAGGACGGAGACCAGCTCCCGTTCGGCGACGGTGTCCACCGGTGGGGTCGGCCCCATGCCCCGCAGGCGTGCGACGGAGGCGGCCAGCTCGACGGGGTTCTCGTGGCCGGCGTGCCGCAGCCGCGCCTCCAGGCGCAGCGCGAGGTCGCCGGAGCCCTCCTCCTCTTCCCCACCCGGTCCGTCGAGCGCCGCGGCGGCCCGTCGCAGGAGTTCCACGGCGGACGGGGTGGGGGCGGCGAGGAGGTTCGGCGGGAGGTGCAGGGCGGCGACGGCCCGGTCCCGCGGGGTGCCCAACAGGGCCACGGCCTGGCTGACATGGCGCTCGCAGGCGTCGGGGGCGAGGGCGCGTTCGGCGGTGGCCAGGTCCATCAGGAGCCGGGCGCGGCTGTCGTCCTGGGTGCGGTGGTGCAGCAGGGCCCGCCGCAGGTACCGGGCGGCGTCGGCGGGGCGGCCGGCGCGCTGTGCGTTGAGGGCGGCGGCGCGCAGGACGGTCTCCGACCAGGGCCGGCCGGGGTGGACCACGGCCAGCAGATGGGAAGCGACCTGTTCGGTGGGGCGCCCGCAGCGGTACAGCAGATCGGCGGCGGCGTTGTGGGAGCGCTCGCGTTCGCCGAGGGTGAGGAGGGAGTCCACGGCGTCGCGGACCACACCGTGGACGAAGCGGATGTCCCGTCCGCGGGCGAGCAGGCCGGCCTCGACCAGGGCGCGGCGGGCACCGGAGAAGCCGATCTCGTCGACGCCGGCGAGTTGGGCGAGGAGCGCGGGGTCGATGTGGTCGCCGAGGGCGGCAACGGCGTTGGCGACGCCGCGGACCGGTTCCGACTGGATCCGCAGGTGACCCGCGATCCGGTCGCGCAGCGCCGGCGGGCTCAGTTTCCTTACGGTGAGGGCGAGTTCGTGGGAGCCGGGCAGGAGGGACGCGTCCAGGGCGCTGCGGAAGGCGGTGAGGAACAGTGGGTTGCCGCCGGACGCGTCGTGCAGGGCCCGCACCAGGGCGTCCTGCGGCGGGCGGCCGTGCGGCCCGGCGAGCAGGGCGCGGGTGGCGTCCCGGGACAGTGGGGCCAGGCGCAGTACGGCGCGGGCGGCGCCGGCGACCTCGCGCACCAGGGGGTGGCGGGCCCGGTGGTCGCCGTCGGCGAGGGTGTACACGAGGAGCGCGCGCAGGCCGTGCAGCCGTCGGGCGAGGTGGGCCAGCCAGCGCAGGGAGGGGGCGTCGGCCCACTGGAGGTCGTCGACGAGGATCAACAGCAGCCGGCTGCGGGCGGCGTCGGTGAGCAGCGCGTGCGCGGCCTGGAGAACGGCTTCGGAGACCGCGGGGTCGGGGGTGTCCAGGTGGTTGTCGATGCCTATGGAGCGACTGGTGTACTCGGCGTCGGCGAGGCATCCGGGGTGTCCGGTGTCGTCGGCCGTGTCCGGGAGGCGGTCGAGGAGTTGGCGGGCGACGCCGAAGGCGTAGTCGCGTTCCCGCCAGGCGGCGCTGGCCCGCAGGACGCGGGCGTCGTCGCCGGCGAGTTCGGGCAGTCGACGCAGGAGTTCCGAACGTCCGCTGCCGAGGGGGCCGGTGATCAGGAGGAGCGAGGGGACGCCCCGCTGCGCCGCGTCGAGGGCGGCCCGGAACCGGGCTAGTGCGTCCTCCCGTTCAAGAAGCATCCGCGACCGGCCCTTCCAACGCCTCCAGCAGTCGGTAGAGCTCCTTGCGGCCGCCGATGTGGAGCTTGCGGTAGGCGTTGCTCAGCCGGAGCTCCACCGTGCGCCTGCTGACGGCGAGTTGCTCGGCGATCTGGCGGTTGCCGTGGCCGCGGGCGGCGAGCAGAACGGTGCTCTTCTCCGCCTCGGTCAGGGCGCGCCATCCGGGTGGGACGACGGCGGGCGACACGGCGGGGACGGCGAGGGCCGGGATGGTCAGGGCGCGGACGGCGGTGGCGAGGCGACTGGCGGGGTGGACGGCGGCCGTGCGGGAGACCTCCTCCAGGCAACGGGCGGCCGCCGCGCTGTCGCCGTGGGCCGCTTCGGCGCCGACTTGGCGCAGCCGGCTCCAGAGGTAGGCCAGCCGGGCCGGCGAGTCGCGCAGCAGGGCGGCGGTCTCGCGGGCGCGCCGGGCGGCCCGGTCGCGGTCGTCGTCGAAGAGGCGCTGGGTCCACAGGAGGGCGCTGCCGCGGGCGGCGGCGGTGCCCCAGTGGTCGGCGAGGGACAGTTCCTCGTCGCGCAGGCGGTGGGCCTCGGTCCGGTCGCCGGTCTCCAGGCACGCCTCGGCGGCCAACGGGCGCCAGCCCAGCAGCGCCGGGTTGGTCCACCGCCGCCGCAGCAGCCGGCGCCCGCACTCCCGGGACAGCCGCAGGGTCTCCTCCCAGTCGCCGTCGTCGGCGGCCAGTCGGGCGCGGGCGAAGAGCAGCGAGGGCCACCACGCGCCTTCCTCGCCGTCGGCGGGCACGGGGGTCTCGGCGAGTTGACGCGCCCGGTCGGCGCGCCCGGACTCGATGCTGACCACGATGCGGGTCGCGATGAGGTTGGGCAGCGCGCGGGAGTGCCAACTGCCCGGGGGCAGCGCGCGCTCGGCGCTGTCCAGGTCGCGCTCGGCGGCCTCCAGCCGGGCCGCGCACAGGTGCAGTCGGGCGCGTAGGGCCAGCACGCGGGCGGCGATGCTGCGCAGGTGCGCGTGGCGGGCGGTGGCCAGCAGCGCGTCGAGGGCGTCGCCCGCCTCGTCGTGGTCGTCGGTAGTCAGCAGTGCCGCACAGGCGGCCAGGCGCGGCATCAGCAGCGCCTCCCGGGCGTCCCCGGTGAGGGCGATCCGCGCCAACTTCCGGGCCTTGTCCGCGCCCTCCCCCACCGTGACGAGCTGCCAGGCGCGGGCGCCCGCCTGGGCCGGGGACACCGGGCGGTCGGGCAACGGGGGCACCTCGGGGACCATCGGCTCGTCGTCGTCCTGGGGGGTGGCCAGCCAGAACAGGGCGACCAGGTCCTCGCGGTCGGTGGGGGCGGCGCCCGGCAGGGTCTCGCCCGCGGTGCGGCGCGCCCACTCGCTGTTGCCCCGGGCGAACCCCAGGTCGATGGCGCGGGCGCACAACCCCGCGTCCTGCGGCGGGAGTTCGGTGGTCTCGGCGCTGCGGACCAGTTCGCCCAGGCGCCGGTCGCTGGCTTCCGGCCGGGCGACGGCCTCGACCGCGGCCAGCTCCAGCGTCAGCCGGCTGCGGGCGCGGGCGTCGAGGGGTTCTTGGAGGGCCCGGGACAGGCAGGCGCAGGCGCGGTGGTGGTCCTCCCTGCGCAGCGCGGCGGCGAAGCTGCGGCGCAGCAGCGACACGACCCAGGGCGCCCCGAGCCGCGGTGAGCGCAGCACCAGATGGGCGATGTCCTCGTCGTTGGCGCCGGAGCCGTGGGCGAGTTGGGCCGCGCGGGAGTACAGGTCGGCGCGCTCGGCGGCGGGCATGTCCTCGATGACGCGCGCCTTGGAGGCGGGGAAGCGAATGTGCACCTTGTCGCCTACGGAGACGGTCAGGCCGACGTTTTCCAGCAGGGTGCGGATGCGGTCCTCCGGCATGGCGCGGGAGCCGGCGAGGGCGCGGACCCGGGGGAAGTCGAGCAGGTCGCCGCAGACGGCCAGGGCCCGCAGGACGGCGCTCGCCTCGGTGGGCAGTCCGTCGAGGGCGCGCACGGTGTGGTCGCCGACGACGCCGGCGGCCAGGGCGTGCAGTTCGGGCAGGCGGTGGGCGACCGGGGCCAGGCCGTGGCCGGTGAACTCGCGCAGCACGTCCCGCAGGACGGCCGGGTTCCCGGCGGTGGCGGAGGTCAGCGCGGCCACGAACTCCTCGTCGCCCGGGACGCCGCAGCAGGCGCGGACGGTGGCCGCGACCCCCCGGTCGGTGAGCGGCGGCACCACGACGCGCTGGACGGGGGCGGCGGTGCGGGACGTCGGGTCGGCGTCCCCGTCGGGGACGAGGGCCGCGCCGCAACTGCTGGCGAGCACCGCGAGCGGGACCTGCGGGTCGAGGCGCCGCAACAGGACCCCGAGCCAGTTCCGCGAGGCCGGGTCCAGCCACTGGACGTCCTCGATCACGATCAGGGCGGGCGCGGTGCGGGCGGCGCGCAGCACCTGATCGATCCCGGGCGCTGGTCGGTGGTCGTCGGGGTCGATCAGCGCGTCCTGGACGTCGTCGAGGCCGGGCAGGGCGGCCAGGAGTTGCAGGACCGCGCCGTGCCGCAACTCCCGTTCGGCGGGTGTCGCCTGGGCCCGCAGGACGCGCAGGCCGTTGTGTCCGGCGCGGCACGCGCCCCAGTGGACCAGGGCGTTCTGGGCATGGCCCGGCCGTCCGGTGAGGGTGAGGACGCCTCCGGCGCCCTGGCCGAGGCGGTGCAGGAGGTCGCGGACGAGTCTCTGCTCCCGGCCGCATTCGAGCAGCATGGTGGGATCGCCGTGAGCGTCCGGTGGGCACTGCGGCTTGCAGGTGATCGGATCGTTCCGCGCCTTGCTCCGGTGCACCGCTACCTCTCGTCCTGTTCGTCTCAACCGCGGCCGCGCGCCTGGGAGACCCAGGCCGGCGACTGTGGGCCGAAGGTGATCCTGGTCTCCAGTACGGTGGACAGCTCCGTCCGGCCGGCGACCCCCAGCTTCCGGTAGACGCTGGTGAGATGCGTTTCGATGGTCCGTACGGTGACGAACAGGGTCTCGGCGATGTCCCGGTTACTGACCCCGGTTCTCGCCAGGTCCGCCACGGTGCGCTCCATCCCGGTGAGCATGTCCAGCGGTGAGGTGGCCATTCTGCGGACCCGGCCGCCGGCGCTCACCAGCAGCTTCCGGGCTGAGTCGCCGAGGGACACGGCGCCGCAGCGCTGGGCCAGGTCGGCGGCGGCGCGCAGGTGTTCGCGCGCGGCGCGCTGGTCGTCGGCCTGCAGGTGGGCGTTTCCCAGGAGGAGTTCGGCGCGGGCCTCCATGCCGCGGGCCGGCGAGTCGGCGAGCAGGGCGACCGCCTCGGTGAGGTGCTCGATGCCGGCGCCGTCGGGCCGGGCGACGCCCTGTGCCATGCGGGCCAGGCCGAGGCTGCTGGCGGTGCCCCAGCGCTCGGCCGACTCCAGGCCGAACGCGGCCAGTTCCCGTGCCTGGCCGTGCCGGTCGAGCACGGCCGACAGCGCCGCGGCCTCGGCCCACCACGGCACGAACGCCGCGTTGCTGACCCGGGCCTCCTCCAGGGACCGGCCGCAGGCGAGGAAGAGGGCGAGGGCGCCGTGCAGGTCGCCGCTGGCCCAGCGGGCGTGGGCCCGGGCCATCAGGTACCAGTGGTACTCGATGACGAAGCGTTCGAGCCGGTCGCGGGTGATGCCGTCGAGGACCCGTTCGGCCCGCTCGGGCTCGCCGCGGTCGACGAGGGCGGTGGCCAGGGCGACGCGGGGCAACACGGCGCTGTCGCCCCAGCGTTCCTCGCCGATGATCTCCATGGCGGTCTGGGCGTCGGCGAGGGCGTCGGGGAAGGCCCCCACGTCGTGGTGGAGCAGGGCACGGGTGGAGAGCGCCAGGACATAGGTCCAGACGGCCGCGTTGTCCTGGCCGTATTGGAGCATCAGGTCCAGCGCGTACTGGGCGTCGGTGATCTCGTCGGCGAGGGCCAGCGCGAAGGAGGCGGGGAGCAGCGACCAGGGTTCCCGTTCGACGCCGGGTGCGCGCAGTGCGCGCCGGGCCTGGTCGGCGGTGGCCCGGGCGTCCCGGCCGTCCATGGCGGTCAACACGGTGGTCATGGTCAGCAGTTGTCGCTCGGCGGGGGTGTCGCCGGGCGGCGCGGTGAGCCGGGCCGCCCGTTCGCGGACGGTGCCGATGGTGGCCTTCTCGTCGGCGCCGACGATGAGCAGGGCGGACTCCACCAGGGTCCGCAGTTCCCGGTCGGCGGGGCCCGGTTCGGGGCCGAGCGCGGCCTCCAACTCGTCGAGCGCCTCCGCCAGCATGCGCGCGCCCGACGGGGACTCCTGCACGGCGAGGCAGGTGAAGCCGTACTGCACGGCGACCTGGGCGCGGGTGCGCACGTCGGTGGCGAGCGAACGGGCCTCCTTGAGGAGGCGGATGGCCTCCGGCGGGTTGATCTCGGCGAGCGCGCGGGCCATGTGGATGCGCACCGCGACGTTGTCCGGTTCCACCTCCAGGACCCGGTAGAGGCAGCGCACGCCGGCCTCCGGGGCGCCGCGGCTCTCGGCCTGGGCGGCGGCGTCGCGCAGCACCCCGGCCATCCAGGGCTGGTCGAGCTCGGGGAGCAGCATCAGTTGGCCGGCGAGTTCCTCGGAGGGCCGGCCGGCGTCGCTGAGCAACAGTGCGGCGCCGGTGCGCAGTTCGGCGAGGGCGGGCGGGGCGATGTCGTCGAGCACGGCGGAGCGGACCACGTCGTGCACGAAGTCGATGCGGTCGGTGGCCAGGATGCCGGCCCGGCGGAGCACTAACAGGGCCTCGTCGGCGGTGGCGGCGGGGACGCCGGCGAGGGCGGCCAGCAGCTCGGTGCACTCCTCGCCCAGTACGGCGAGCGCGCGGGCGACGTCGCGCACCCAGGGCGGTCGGCCCGCCAACAGGCTGCGCACGGAACGGGCGAGGACGTGACCGCCCACCTCGGCGGCGCGGCGCTCCCCGGCGTCGTCCGGAGCGACGCCCTCGGTGCGGAGCTCGTCGAGGAGGCGGGCGAGGGTCAGTGGGTTGCCTCCGGAGACGGCTCCGACGCGTTCGACGAAGGACGCGGCGGCCGGGCCGGGGAAGACCCGGCGGACCAACTCCCGTACGGCGTCCGGGCCGAGCGGATCCAGCCCGAGGACGGTCGGGCGGCGCTGGGCGGTGAGGTCGGCGAGGACCGCGGGCGCGACCGGCTCGGCCTCGCTGCGCAGGGCCAGGACGACCAGCAGGGGCAGGTCCTCGGCGCGCCGCAACAGGAAGTCGATCCAGGCCAGGGAGCGTTCGTCGCACCAGTGCACGTCGTCGAGGACGAGGACGAGCGGCCGTTCGGTCATCAGGCGGGCGGCGAGCCAGTACAGGCCGTGCAGTACCGGGTAGGCGGCGGTGGCGACGTCGTGGCCGGCGGGGTCGTCGGTGAGGGCGGGCAGGGCGCGCGCGGCCAGCCCCGTCAGCAGCGGCGAGTGCCGGGCCTCCTCATCGCTGAGGCCGAGCCCGCCCAGGAGTTCGCGGACGCCGCCGTACCCGGCGCCCGCGACGGTCTCGCCGCAGGTGCCGTGCAGAACGGTCATGCCGCGGCAGGCGCCGCCGGCGGTGAAGGCCCGCAGCAGGCTGGTCTTGCCCATGCCGGCGGGACCGTGCAGCAGTATCAGGCCGGCCCGTCCGGCACGGGCGGCCTCGGCGTGCCGGGCGAGGGTGTGCAGTTCCTCGTCCCGTCCCACCAGCGTGGTCAGTAAGCCGGGCGAACCGGGCTGATTCCGCGTCACGCGTTCCTCCCCCTGGGGTGAGAACAGGAGCCGACCTCGCGCCGTCACTGCCAGGTCCGTGGCGCCCCGGTTGCGCGCACGGCCGGACCGCCCGGGTGTCACTCACCGAGCGTGCCGGCAGCACGCTCGGTAATGCCCCACCACAAGATCATATGATGCTGTGAGGGATGAACGGGCCGGACCTGTCTGACATTTGACGGACTCCGTACAGAATGTCGAAGGTCCACCCGGTAAACGGAACGGATCGGTCCGCGCGCCAGGCGCCCTGGCCGCATCCTCGCGGGTCGACACGGCGCGGGTCATCGGGTGCCTGGCATCACCCGCCAGACACGTGAAATCCGTCCCGGGGCCGGCCGCTGCCGACCGCCGGGAACGGGGAACGCCGCCCGCTAACCGTGGGCGGTGAAGTGCTCGCGCAGCAGCCCGAGGACCTCCGGGGCGGCGGAGCTGACGAAGAAGTGACCGCCGGGGTACACCTTGAGGTCGAAGGCCCCGGTGGTGTGGCCGCGCCACGCCTCGGCCTCGTCTAGGGTGGTCTTGGGGTCGCGGTCCCCGGTGAGGGCGGTCAGCGGCGCCCGGACCGTGACGTCCGGACCGCAACGGTAGGTCTCTATGGCCTGGTAGTCGCTGCGGATCGCGGGCAGGATCATCCGCAGGATCTCCTCGTCGCCGAGCAGCGCGGTGTCCGTCCCGGCGAGCAGCTTCAGCTCCTCGACGATGCCGTCGTCGGACCGCCGGTGGACGGCCTCCTCGCGCACCCGCGCGGGGGCCCGGCGGCCGGAGGCGAAGAGGTGGGCCAGTTCACCGCCCTCGGCCTCGAATCTGCGGGCCACCTCGAAGGCCAGGGTCGCGCCCATGCTGTGCCCGAAGAACGTGCTCGGCCGCTCCTTCAGCAGCGGCCGCAGCGCCTCGTACACCTGGTCGGCCAGGGTGGCGAGATCGCCGACACCGGTCTCTTTGCGCCGGTCCTGACGCCCCGGGTACTGGATCGCGAACACCTCGGTGACCGAGGAGAGTTGGGCGGAAACGGGGAAGTAGAAGGAGGCCGAGCCGCCCGCGTGCGGGAAACAGAAGAGCCGGGTGGGGGCGTTTGGCGCCGGGTGGAAGCACCGGGCCCACAGGCTCTCCTCGGTGGGCGTCGTCATGGGGGGACCTCCTAGGGACGAACCGAGCGGCACACGCCTCCCGGCAACAGCGGCCGAACGCCGCGGCGGGGACCTGCCGCGGCGTCGCGGGTGGTGCACCGCCGCTGCGGCGCGGACGCATGAGCACACCGTAACTCTGCGGCCCGCAACGGGTTTTCCGAGCCGCGGAATTCATTGGACATGATCGGACTGTGGGTGATTCCCTAGTTCTTTGCCTTTCTTCGGAGAAGAGCCGGTGAGGGCATCGGACCAGACCGGCAAGGGCCGCACGGTGGCCGGAACCTCACATCCGGCCACCGCGCCGTGGCGTTCCCGCTGCGGAACCGCTCAGTTCAGCCCGAGTTCGTCGTCCAGCAGGGCGAACATGTCGTCATCGGTCGCCCCCTCGATGTCGAGGTCCTCGCCGCCGCCCGCGGACGCCCCCGTGTGCCGCAGCTCGGCCCACTTGGCCTTGAGGACCTCCAGCCGGCCGGCCACCAACTGGTGCTCCCCCTCGTCGTCGAGGGACAGACCGGCGAGGATCGCCTCCAGGTTGTCGAGCACCGCGAGCACCGAGCCCGCGCCCGTCGCCTCCTCGGTCACGAGGCGGCCGCGCAGATGCCGCACGACGTCCGTCGGCGTCGGGTAGTCGAACATCAGGGTGGCCGGCAGGCGCAGTCCGGTGGCCGCGTTGAGGCGGTTCCGGAACTCCACGGCGGTCAGCGAGTCGAAGCCCAGCTCCTGGAACTGCCGGTTCGCACCGACCGCCGAACCGTCGGCGTGCCCGAGCACCACCGCGGCCTGGCCGCGCACCAGCGTGAGCAGCACCTCGTCCCGCTCCGCCGCGCCAAGCCCGGCGAGTTGCCGGGTGAGCGCGTCGGCGGAGGGCGCCGCACCGGCCGCCGCGGCGCGCCGGGCGGGCGCCCGGACCAGGCCCCGCAGCAACGCCGGGACCTCCGCGAGCCCGCGGAACGCGGCGAACTCCAACCGCACCGGCACCATCAGCGCCCGCTCCCCGGCCGCGGCCGCGTCGTACAGCGCGAGCCCCTGCTCCACCGCGAGCGGCGGCATGCCGGCGCGCGCGAGCCGTTCGGCCTCGGCGTCCGACAGCGTCCCGGTCATGCCGCCGGCCCGGTCCCACGGACCCCACGCCAGCGATACGCCCGGCAGTCCGGCCGCGCGGCGCTGCGCCATCAACGCGTCCAGGAACGTGTTCGCCGCCGCGTAGTTGGCCTGCCCGGCACCGCCGAGCACACCGGCCGCGGACGAGAAGACCACGAAGCTGTCCAACGGCAGGCCGCGGGTCGCCTCGTGCAGATGCCAGGCGGCGTCCGCCTTCGGCCGCAGGACGGTGGCCAGCCGCTCGGCGGTGAGCGAGCCGATCACGCCGTCGTCCAACACGCCCGCCGTGTGCACGACCCCGGTGAGCGGACGCCCCTCCGGGACGCCGGCGACCAACTCCGCGACCGCCTGCCGATCGCCGACGTCGCAGGCCCGCACGGACACCTCGGCACCCAGCGCCTCCAGGTCGGCCACCAACTTCTCGGCCCCGTCGGCCGCGAGCCCGCTGCGGCTGGCGAGGACCAGGCTCCGCACGCCCCGCTCGGCAACGAGATGCCGGGCGAGCAGCCCGCCCAGACCACCGGTGCCACCGGTGATCAGCACGGTGCCGGGCCGCCGGTTCGTCTCGACCGCGGACTCGTCGGCGGCCGTTTCCTCGACGCCGGACGAGCCGACGACCTCCGGTGCGGCGGCCCGCGCCAGCCGGGCGGCCTTCAACGCCGCACCGCGAAGGACGAGTTGCGGTTCGGTGGTGGTGGCGAGGAGGGCGGAGGTGAGGAGGGCAGGGGTGGTTGCGGTGACTGTGCCTGTCCCTGTGATCGCATGCGCCGTTGGGTCGAGGTCGATCAGGCCGAAGCAGCCGGGGTTCTCCGACTGTGCGGAGCGGACGAGGCCCCAGACGGCCGAGGCCGCCAGGTCGGTGATTCCGCTCCCGTTCACGGACACCGCACCACAGGTCACGAACACCAACCGCGCCCCGGCGAACCGGTCGTCCGCCAACCACTGCTGCATCTGCTCCAACACCCGTGCCGTGCTCTCCCGCACGGCGTCGAGCACGTCCACGGAACCCTCATCGGCCGAGACGCCCGTGATCGGGGCGAGGACCACGTTCGGCACGGGGCCCTCGGACGCGGCAAGTGCCGTGAGGCCGCCGGGTTCCGCGACCATGGTCAGGGTGTCCGCGAGCGCCTCGACGAGACCGAAGGGGTCGCTTCCGACGAGGGCCGCGGACGCCGGCGGGGACGAGGGCGCGGGCGAGGCCGGGATCTCCGTCCAGTCGACGTGGAACAGGGAGTCCTGGAACGCGCCGCTTCCGCCCTCGGCGGCTCGGAGTTGTTCCGAGGTCACGGTGCGGGTGCGGAGGGAGTCGATGGAGATGACGGGTTCACCCGCCGGGTCCACCGCACTCACCGACACCGCCCCCTCACCGGCAGGCG